>JAGQRO010000217.1 GCA_020425315.1 Hyphomonas sp.
TGGCTGAAGCGCTCGACGCCGCAGAATATCGTCATCGGTGGCGGCGCCGGGGCCTTCCCGCCGGTCATCGGCTGGGCTGCGGTTACCGGCAATGTCACGCTTGATGCCTGGATCCTGTTCGCCATCATCTTCTTCTGGACCCCGCCGCATTTCTGGGCGCTCAGCCTGCTCGCCCATGGCGAGTACGAGAAAGCCGGCGTGCCCATGCTGCCGGTGACGCATGGGGCAAAAGCCACGCGTTTCCAGATGCTTGCCTATACGCTGGTGCTGATCGCCGTGTCTCTGGCGCCGCTGGCGACGGGGCTCGGCGGTTATGTGTATGGCGGCGTCACTATCCTCCTCGGCCTCGGCTTCCTGTCCTACGCCGTGCGGGTCTGGCGCTCCAATGCCGGCGACCCCGGCGCCACCCCGCAAGAGATGAAACTCGCCCGCGGCATGTTCCTGTTCTCGATCCTCTACCTGTTCCTGGTCTTCGCCGTGCTGATCCTGGAACATGCAGCAGGCCTTCACTTCCCGATCGGAGCCCTCTGATGGCCGACGACAAAGACCAGTTCCCGGCGCCGCAGCCGCTCAGCGAAGAGGCCCGCGCAGCGCAGAAGCGGCGCAATCTGTGGCTCGGCCTCGCCCTGCTGGGATTCGTTGTCCTGGTGGCGATCACCACATTCGTGCGCCTTAGCACCGGCACCGGCATTGCGGGGCGCATGTGATGCAGCTCTCGAACGGCAAAGTGGCGGGAATTTCGGTGGCGGTGCTGCTCGGCATGCTCGGCCTCGGTTTTGCCGCTGACCCGCTTTACAGCACGTTCTGCCGCGTCACCGGCTATGGCGGCACCACCCGGATTGCCACGGCGGCCCCGTCCGAAATGCTGGACCAGACGCTGACTGTCCGGTTCGACACGAATGTCGCGGACACACCCTTGATTTTTCGCGCACTGCAGCAATCACAGCAGGTTCGCATTGGCCAGCATGGTCTCGCCTTCTTCGAGGTCACCAACCCGACCGATGCGGATATCAGCGTCATTGCCTCCTACAATGTGACGCCGCACTTCGCCGGGCAGTATTTCAACAAGCTGGAATGCTTCTGCTTCGACGAGCGCACCATTGCGGCGGGTGAGACGCGGAAATTGCCGGTGGTTTACTTCATTTCGCCCGACATGATTGAAGACCATGTCGCCGCCTCGCTGGAGACCATCACGCTGAGTTACACATTCTTCGAGAGTTCCCACTATTCCGGGCCGAAAAAACAGGCCGCCACAGGTGCGGCGAATTCAGCCTCAGGCGGCTGAAACTGTTGCGCGTCCGGTGCGGAGCGGTCTAAAGAGCACAGAGAATCTACGGTACATACTGAGGGGTCTGCCACCTATGGCTCACGGTGAAGTCAAACACGATTACCATCTCGTCAATCCGTCGCCCTGGCCGGTGATCGGGTCCATTGCTGTGCTGACCACGGCGGTCGGCGGGGTCAACTTCATGAAGGGCCTCTTCGGCATGGAGAAGGGCACCTGGTGGCTGCTGGCCGTCGGCTTCGCCATGATCGCCTGGGTCATGATCGGCTGGTGGCGCGAAGTCATCAAGGAAGGCCGAATCGGCGATCACACGCCGGTCGTCTCCATCGGCCTGCGCTATGGCATGATCCTGTTCATTGCCTCCGAAGTGATGTTCTTCGTCGGCTGGTTCTGGAGCTTCTTTGAGTTCGCGATCTATCACGGCGCCCGCGTCGGCGAGAACTGGGATGCCGCCAACCCGCTGTTTGCGGATTCGCTGGCCCGGTTCAAAGGCTGGCCACCGGTTGGCGTTGAGACCTTCGACCCGTTCCACCTGC
>JAGQRO010000218.1 GCA_020425315.1 Hyphomonas sp.
TGGTTGAAAAAGATTTCCTTACATCGTTCTATGAGATTGGGTTTTGGCGTCAACCACTGGATGCCCAATAGTCAAACAAGGGGAAATAAATGTCGGTCTCGAAACTTAACAAGTCTCGGTCGTGGAAAGGTGCGGTCCTGGCAAGTGCTGGCCTTCTGTCGCTGGCAAGTTGCACAACGATCGCGGATCAGGCCAACAAATATGGCATCTCTGATGATGCTCTCACAAACACTGTCGGTGTCTTGACCGGGGTAGCAACGACGCTCGTCTGCAACGACAAGACGAACGCCACTCCGGCCGGAGGCGGCGTTTCGAAACAGCAGCTGGCGTGTGCGGGCATTGGATTGCTCGCAGGTGTTGCAACTGCATATATCAGCAAGAAGATCCTCAAGGGGCTCAGGGAGAATGACCAGCAGGCGGTCGTCAAAGCTGCGTCGAAATCCCTCGAAACCGGCGAGACCGTCACCGTCGAGCTGCCGGACAGCGGAAAGACGCTGACGGTTGCGCCCGCCGGGAACTCCGAACAGAAAGTGGTGACGGAATCGGTTCTCGCCGATCTGGAAAAAGTGCCCAGCCTGACCGGGCCATATGCGGTTGTCGGAAAAGTCTATTCGGCCTCCGGCGATATCAATGTGCGCTCGGGTGCAGGTACGCAGTTTGATGTTGCCGATACTTTGGCATCGGGATCCAAGGTCCATGTCTTCGGTGCGCCCGAGGGCTCGGATTGGTACCTTGTCGGCAAGGCCATTGAAGCAGAAGGCGATTGGGGGCCGGTGCAGGTTCCTGTTGCGATCGGGTATGTGCGCGCGGATCTGCTGCAGGAATACAAGTCTGCTTCGCCGCTCGAAACGGCTGAGTATGAGTGGCTTCCGAACAAGGCCCAGCCGGAAAAGATGACGCCGATCGAGGCGTCCTGGACGATCTCGTGCGAAAAGTATGACATGACCCTGAAGAGTGCGGATTCCGAAGAGGGGGTCGTTCAGGATTCATCCACGCTTTGCCTGGGACCGCTCGGGATGCAGTCGGCTTAAAAGCGTGGCCGACGGCGTTCCGCCTTTTTCAGAACACGATCGTGCAGGGTTGCCGGGGCCGGCCGAGCCAGCGAGGAGGGAAATTCTTTCCCTCCTCGATCAGGCACCGGAAGCATGGCCGCCGGTCTGGCGTTGGGTGTCGATCTCAAGGCGCAACGCGCTCGGCCTGTTTCCGGCGGCCGCCTATTCGGACATGCGGCTCGACTTCCGGTCCCTCCGGCAGTCCCTGTGTGTCGTCAATGATCCTCAGAGTGCCGAAGAGATATTTGGCGCAGGCGCGGCGAAGTTCGGCCTGACGCATCTCCACAAGCGAATGCTGAAGCCATCTCTGGGGGATGGCCTGATCGTGGCGGAAGGTGACAGCTGGAAGACCCAGAGACGGGCCGCCGTAAGGCCGGCGCACCCAAGTTCATTCCTGCAAAATGCGTCCCTGATCGATCCCCTGATCCAGGAATTTGTTGCCGGGCTTCCAGGGGAAGGGTCTCCGAACGAGATCCTGACGGCGCTGTGTGCATTGTCGATTGATTGCATCGCGGCGACTTTTTTTGGCTATCGCGGCAAGATCGCTTCTCCCGATGTTCTGGACCTGATTTCCCGTCATCGCCGCGTCGTGGAGCGGGTCGACTGGATGGATGTATTGGGCCTTCCGCCGGCACTTGAGAGTGGCAGGATGAAACGGGCCCGGCGGGTCGCGCACGAACTGGACCAACGGATCTTCTTCGAGATCCAGAAGATGAAACAAGACCGGGAAGATGCCGACATGGCTGCCGGGGTGAACGACCGGGACTTCGCGGTGTCGATCCTGGCCGGCTTTGAGTCCGTCGCCGTCACGGTGAACTGGGCACTCGCATTGCTGGCACAGCATCCGGAGTGCATTTCGGAGATTGAGGCAGAATCGTTCCGGCGCGACGAGCCGGCGCCGGTGCGGGCGGGAAAGCCCGAGCGGGCCATGCTGACCTGTGTGTTGCTGGAGACGCTGCGGCTGTTTCCGCCTCTGCCGCTCATTTACCGCGTTCCGAAATCGGATGTCGGATTGCCCGTGGGGGCGATCAGGAAGGGGACGGTCGTGTGCGTGTCTCCGCTCCTGATGCACCGGCATCAGGCTCATTGGGAGCGTCCGGACAGTTTCGAGCCGCAAAGGTGGCGCGCTGACGGGGCGTCCTATCCTGCCTTCATGCCGTTTGGCCTCGGTGCGCGTCAGTGCGTCGGCATGCGGATGGGGATGTTCCTGTGTCAGGAAATCCTTTCCCGGATTCTGCAGAACACCGCCCTGCAGATGGTGCCGAACCGGATTCCGCTGCCAAGGATGGGGGTCAGCCTGCGACCTCAGGACCCGATCTCTTTTTCATTCAGTCCACAAAGGGTGTAGCCCGTGCCTACTCGCCGAGCCGCGATCGCTGCGGCGCTCATCCGGTATCGTACCCTTTTGTTCTGGTGCGGAATTGGCCTCTTCGTCCTGTCGATCGTCGGGTTGTCCCGGCTCAATGTGGACAATAATTACCGCAACTATATCGGCTCCCAGAACGAGTCGTTGCAGATGAGCGACTGGCTGAGCGAGCGGCAGGGCACAGAGGGTGACACGTTCATCCTGATCTATGAGCCGGGAAACGGCACCGTTTTCGACCCGCTCAGCCTGACGCAATATTCCGAGATCGCTTCCTCGGCCGGTTCGCTCCCTTATGTTCAGGCGACGGAGAATCTTCTGGATCAGGAGCGCCTTGTCCGGATCGGGACAGAGGAGGGGGGACAGGCCTACAAGGCGGCAAACATCCTTCTGGGGGCTGACTTGTTTTCGGAGGAGGGGCTGGCCGAATTTGAAGAGTCCGTCATGTCCGTGCCCACGGTCCGGATGCGCTTTGTCGGGTCCGACGGAAAAACCGCCGCCGTGCTGCTCTTCACGGACCTGTCCACTGAGGATGGGACGCGGCAGGAGAAGATCGTTGAGCTGCTGGAAGCCGTCGATGCGATGGAACTCCAGCTTCAGATGGTTGCCTCGAATGACAGGCTGTATCTCAGCGGTACGCCCTTGTTCGAACATGCCGCCTTTGATGTCCTCAGAAAGGATCTGAGGCGGATTTTTCCGGTGGCCGTCCTGTGCATCTGCCTTGTGATGTTCGTCGTCTACCGATCGGTCGTTTTCGTACCTCTGGCGCTGATCGTGATCTTCGTGCCGGTCGTTTCGACTGCTGGGCTTCTGGCCGGGGCCGGCGTTGCATTCTCGAATCTTTCCGTCTCGGCCCTGTTGCTGGTCGGCACGCTGGCCGTGGCCGATGTCATGCACATATCGAACACGTTCTTCAGCCGGCGGTCGGACGGGGCGGATGTCGATGTCGCGCTCACTGACGCGATTTCGTCCAATATCGGGGCGGTTCTTGCGACGACCCTGACCACCATGATCGGCCAGATCGCCTTGCTGATCAGTTCCGCAGAGCCAATCCGCGTGATGGGCCTGGTGATTGCCGTCGGATCGGCCATGGCCCTGTTCATGGCTGTCCTGATGCTTCCCTTCGTTCTGTCGAAGTCTCCGGCACGCACTGACCGGGCGGCGTCGGGGCGGCTGGCCCCGATGATCGCGCGTGTCGGCAGATATTCCGCCCGCCGGCCAGTACGCATCGCTTCAGCCTTTGTGGTTGTTTTCGCGCTTGCCTTGTGGGGCGTGTCAAACAGCAGGCTGTCTGACAGTCTCAAGGGCTGGTTTGCGGAAGACACGGATTTCAACCGGTCCATGACGGTACTGGACCGCCAGTATCTGGGGCCGGATACGATCACGGTCGCGATTGAGGCAACGGCCGATGACCTGCTTGCCGCCCGCCAGTTGCCGGATGTCACGGACAATGCGGAATACTACAAGGAACTCGAGGCCGGCCTGAAGAATTTGCCGGCTGAGGGACAATGGCTGGACCCTGTCAGCGTGGCGATGTCTTCAAGGGCGCAGTTTGAGCGCCAGACACGTATCATCCCGACAGGCCAGCCCCTGCAGGCAGGCATGAAGGACTTCACGACGGAAACTGCGGCAAGATCGGGAATGCTCACACGGTATCGGCCCGGCCAGAGGGATTACTCCCTGTGGTATTTTGACGGTGACGACCCTTCGGCGTTCTCCACTGTCCGGAATGCGAGCCTTATCGATGAATATCTTGACCGGGAACTCGACGGGCGGGACCACAAGACCGGCGGGATCGGCCTCGCGCTGGCAGAGTTGAGCGTCCACAATTTCTGGTCCGTCCTTGAGGGGTCCGTTATCGCTTTCCTTCTGATTTCGGTGGCGATGCTGGTCGCATTCAGGTCGTGGACCTATGGGCTGCTGTCGATGATCCCCAACGTGGCGCCGGTTGCCCTGGCGCTCGGCGTGTGGGGCGCCTGGAAGGGCGAACTGAACCTGGCCGCGATCACCGTATTCAGCGTGTCCCTGGGGATCGTCGTGGATGACACAATTCACATCATCCTGAAGTACAAGGAGAAGTGCCGGTCCGGGCTGCCTCCAGAGGATGCGGTGTACGAAGCACTTCGCAGCTGCGGCGTGGGCATTCTGACCACGACGATCGTCCTGGCGACAGGGTTTTGCCTGCTTGGAACTTCCAGTTTCCTTCTGACAGCGGAGAAATCCCTGTTGGTCGGCTGGGCCATCATTGCGGCCTTCGTATTCGATGTACTGGTTCTGCCTGCGTTGCTGATCCTGAGAGAGCGTATGATGCTTAAATCTGCAGGTCTGGCGCCGCTTGGAAATTGAGCCTGCGCTGAGCAGGCGCGGGGAACATGCTGGTTGAGCCACGCTTCGGTGGGCTCGCTGGGAATGCCCGAAGCGCCAGCGAGGACCATCTGCTTCCTGAATTCCATCACCTTCCTCATTTCGCGCTGTTCCGCACGATTTCCTGTGGCAATGTGCGGCCCAACGCACAGGACACGCCTCCATGACCCTCACCCTCTACCAGCACCCGTTCTCTTCCTACTGCCAGAAGGCGATCACGGCGCTGTATGAGAAGGGCCTGCCCTTCGAGGCGAAGCTGCTGGATCGCAGCGAACCTGTCGCCAGCGAGTTCGCGGCGCTCTCGCCGATGGGGAAGATGCCCATCCTGGTGCATGAGGGGCGCACCGTGTTCGAGGCCACAGCCATCATCGAATACCTGGAGGCGCGCTTCCCGGAGACGACGCGGCTGATCCCCGCCGACCCGCTGGCCGCCGCCGAAGTTCGGATGTGGGAGCGGTTCTTCGACAATTACATCGCCTATCCGCAATGGCGCATCTTCGCGCCGCGTCTCGGGATGGAGGCCGACGATGGCGGAGAGAAATGGCGCGCCATGGCCGACAAGGCCTATGGCGTGCTGGAGGCCCGCATGGCGGATCGTGAATGGGTGGCGGCGGACATGTTCTCCATGGCCGACTGCGCGGCCGCGCCGCATCTTCTCTATATCGACTGGTGTTATCCGATTACGGACGAGTATCCGAACCTGCGCGCCTATCGCACGCGCCTGACCCAGCGGCCGAGCTATGCCCGTGCGCTGGACGAGGCGCGGCCCTATCGCGTGGGCGTGCCGATGGATATTCCCGAGGGGCGCGACTGAGGCGGCGGGCCTAGTCGCAGGTAACGGTGCCGCTGACCGTATTGCCGTTGCTGGCGCCCTCGAAGGTGACCGTCTTGCCGTCCAGCGTGCCGGTGACCGTGTCGATATAGACGCCGTGCCCGCTGTCCCAGACGAGGCGATAGGTGCCGTCGGCCCAGCCGAGTTCAAAACTGCCTTCGCCGCCGCGCGCGACGCCATTGGCCCCGTCATTGACGATCAGGCATTCGCTGGCCGGGAATTCCTGGGCATCGGCGCCGTTCATGGCGGCGCGGATGGTGCCGTCGCTGAAGACGGGAGACTCTCCGGCCTCTTCCTCGGCGACCTCCTCCACCACATCCTCCACCACATCCTCCAGCGTTACCTCCGCCGGGGCGGCGTCCTCTGCCGGCGGGGCCGGCGGCGGCGTGCAGGCGGCAGCGGCGAAGATCAGTCCACCGAGGGCGAGAGATGTGGCGCGGTTCGACATGGGCGGTCTCCCTGTTTCCAGTCAGGCCGGAAGAAGGGCGTTCGGGAGCCGCACTGTCAACCTGCTCATATGTGCTATGCCTTCGGGGCGAGGCGCTCGCGCAGGTCGCGCTTCAGGAACTTGCCGCTGGCATTGCGGGGCAGGGGCTCGTCCTGGATCCAGACATAGCGGGGCACCTTGTGCTTCGCCATGATGCCGGCGCAATAGCCGCGCACGTCCTCATCGGAGAGTTTCTGGCCCGGCTTCAGCACGACGGCGACACCGACTTCCTCGCCGAGGCGCTCGTCCGGCACGCCGAACACACAGCATTCGGCCACCGCCTCATTGCGGTAGATGACGGATTCGACTTCGGCGCAATAGATGTTCTCGCCGCCGCGCAGGACCATGTCCTTCTTGCGGTCGACGATGAAGATGAAGCCGTGCTCGTCGATGCGGGCGACGTCGCCGGTGTGCAGCCAGCCATCGGTGATGGCGGCGGCGGTGGCGTCCGGCCGGTTGATATAGCCCTTGATGACGGGCGCTCCGCGTACCCACAATTCGCCAAGTTCGCCGGGGCCAACCGTCTCGCCGGCATCGTCGACGCATTTCACCTCGAAGCTCGGCATGGCGGGGCCGGCGCTGTCCGGCTTGTCGACGAAGAAATCGGCGGCGACCGAAGTGATGATGCCGCAGGTCTCGGTCATGCCATAGCCGGTGTTCGGGCGGGCCGTGGTGACTTTCGCGTCGATGCCGAGCACGAGGTCCGGCGGCAGCTGCGCTCCGCCGCCGCCCAGCGTAAGCAGGCTGGACGTGTCGGTCGTGGCAAAGTCCGGATGATTGATCAGTTCACGGGACATTACCGGCACACCGCTCATGCCGGAGATGCGGTGCTTTTCGATCAGGCGCAGGGCCTCGCCGGCGTCCCAGCGATACATCAGCACCAGCGTGCCGCCGGCGGCAGTGGTGGCATAGGCGGCGCAATTGTTGGCGGTGACGTGGAAGAGCGGCGTGGTGATCAGCGTGACGGGGACCGGCGGCTCGGCCGGCGGCTCGACACCCGTGGCGCGCTGGGTGGCGAGCGCGGAAGAAGCGGCCGAATACATCATGTTGAACAGGTTGGCGACGCAGCCGCGATGGGTCAGCTGGGCGCCCTTCGGGAAGCCCGTCGTGCCGGACGTGTAGAAGATGCAGGCATCGTCTTCAGGGTCGACGGAGACCTCCGGCAGGGTGCCGCCATGGGCGATGACATCGGCCCAGGGGATGACGCCGGCCGGCATGTCCGGAATGCGGATGCCGACCAGTTTCGTGTTCGCCGCCATGCCGGGGCGTTCCTCGACACGGGCGAGGCGCTCGGCATCGAGGAACAGGACTTTCGGTTCGGAATCCTTGAGGGCGTATTCCATCTCCTCGGCCGTCCACCAAGCATTCATGCCGACAGCGGCGACGCCGACCGAGGCGCAGGCCCAGTAGATCAGCATCCATTCGGGATAATTGCGCATGGCGATGGCGACCCGGTCGCCGGGTTTCACGCCCTGGTCGAACAGCCAGGCGGCAACCGCGCCCACCTGCCGGTGCGCTTCGGCATAGGTGATCACTTCGTCCTGATAGATGAGATAGGGCCGCTCGGCATATTGGGCGGTGGAGAGCCACACTTCGCGGATGCTGGGCGGGGCCAGCTTGAAGGTGCGGATGCGGTTGCCGAGTACGTCCGCCTCGACGATTTCGAACGGCCCGCCGGGGCCGGTCAGTTCGTCGCGCGCTTTGAGCAATTCGGCATAGTGCATGTGTTTCCCCTCGATCTGTTTCTTGTAGGGGAGATTACACATTCCCCGGCGCGAAGGAATGCTTTGCGCAGGGGAAGCCGGGCGGTCTGCCGCGGCGCCGGCGCCTCAGGCCGGGGCGCAGGGGACGAGGCGGTCGCCGATCTTCCGGCCAGTCTTCACTTTTTTGTACTTTCCAGTCTCGCTGCGGTCGTGGCTTGTGCCGAAGATGAGGCCCTTGAAGCCGGACACGCTGGTATAGCTGACGGAGAAATAGTCGCGCCGGCGGATCGTCTTGCCGGTGGCCGGATCGGTAAGGTCATAGACCCAGGTGAGGCCTTCGAGCCGGCCCTGGCGCCCCGGCGAGCGTTCGGAATATTCCGGTTCGCGGGAGACGACACGGAATTTGTCCGTCTCGGCGCCGTCGCGGATCTGGATGATGGACGTGTCGCTGACGCGCCAGACATCGGCGAGCCCGGCGCAGGCCTTGCCATTCTTCCAGCCCCAGTCGCCATTCGACAGGGCGTCACCGCTGATCTTGCCGCCGCCGGAACAGGCGGTGAGCGCGAACACACCAGCTGCCAGAAGCAAAGCGTGCCTCAATCCCATGATGTCCCCCGATTCGGCTGCCGCACCGGGGCGCAGTGTCGGCAGCCGCGGGGGCGGGCGCAAGTCCTTACGAGGCGAGGCGCTTTTGTTCTTCCAGGTAGAGCTGGAGTTCCTCGCCCATGGCGCGGGCGACGCCGGGCCGGGCGCGCAGGCCGGCCAGATAGCGGCTGAGCTCAGGATATGCGGCAAGATCGGGCCCGCGCACCTGTACCCAATTGGCGACCACGGCAAGATAGGCATCGGCCACGGTGAATTCGTCCATCAGGAAATCCCGGCCTTTCAGGTGGGCGTCCAGCAGGGCGAAGCGCTTCTTCACGCGCTCCAGGCTGTAGGCGTGCACCTCAGGCGGGGCGGTGGAATCGAGGATGGCCGAGAAGCAGCCTGTGTGCAGCTCCGAATTGATGAAGCCGATCCAGCGCTGCAGGCGGGCGCGTTCGATGGGCGTGCGGTCCGGGTGCATCTGCGTGTCGAGATAGGCGAGGATGGCGGAATTCTCGGTCAGCAGCTCGCCATCGTCCAGCCGCACGACCGGGACCATGCCGGCCGGGTTGATGGCGAGGAAATCCTCGCCGCGTTCAGTGCGTTTGGCGCGATTGTCGACCTGCACGAAGGTGGCCGGATGCCCGGCATCGTAGAGGGCGACACGGGCGGCGAGCGAGCAGGCGAAGGGAGAAAAGTAAAGTTCCATCTGGGGGGCTCCTTGAAACGGGGTATTTTCATACCTATCGTTACATAAATCGCTACGCAAGGATTTTTTACCAAATGGTACAAAAAGATTCGGGTACACGCCGCGGCCGCCCGCGCAACTTTGATGAAGGCAAGGTCCTGCAACAGGTTCAGGATGCCTTCTGGAAAGGCGGCTTCGAGGGCACGTCGATCGACGATCTGACCGATGCCACCGGTCTCAACCGGCCGAGCCTCTATGGGGCCTTCGGGGACAAGCACACGCTCTATATCGAGGCGCTGCGCCAGTACCGCGTCGCCACGGCGGCGGCCGGCCGGAAAATCCTCGAAGATGCCGGCACGCTGCGCGAAGGCCTCGGCGAGCTCTACAAGGCGGCGATCCGCATCTATATGGGCGATGAGGAAGGCCGGGGCTGCTTCGTTTCTTCCACGGCGCCGCCCGAAGCGGTGCGCGATGCCTCCGTGCGCCGGGAACTGGCCGCGATGAATGACGAGCTGGACGCCCTGTTCGAAGCGCGAATTGCCCGCGCCCAGGCCGATGGCGAGACCTGTATCGCCCTGCCGCCGGACGAAGCGGCGCGGGTGGCGTCCTCAGTGCTGCATTCCCTGTCGGTGCGGGCACGGGGTGGGGCACCGCGCAAGGCGCTGCATGCCCTGGCCGAAAGCGCCATCAACCTGATCGCGCCCGCCCGCAACTAGGCGCCCGCGTCCGGCGCGTCCGCGCTGACCCGCAATCAGGCAGGACTGCAGAAATCCCGGCCTTTTGGCCCGCCCGGATTTGGTCTTGGGCGCGAGGCGGCCTATGGTGCGGGTCCAGCAGGAAAGGACATATGGCAGGCGCGAAGACAATTGCTTCGGCGAAGCCTTCCGAGCGGCTGGTGGCCGTATCGAACCGGACGGCCGCAGGCAGCGAGAACAAGGCAGGCGGCCTGGCGGTTGCCCTGTGGGACACGCTGGTGGAGACCAAGGGCCTGTGGGTCGGCTGGTCCGGCCGCGTGCTGGACCATGAATCCGACCGGGTGCACCGTTCCGAGGAAGACAGCGTGCGCTTCGCCCTGACAGACCTGTCGCGCAAGCAGTATGACGGCTTCTATCTCGGCTATGCCAATTCCGTGCTGTGGCCGGTGATGCATAACCGGATCGACCTTGCCGTGTTCGAGGGCGACGGGTTCAGCCACTATCTGACCGTCAACGAGAAATTTGCCCGCGCGGTCATCTCCGAAGCGGAAGAGAGCGATTTCGTCTGGGTGCATGATTATCATTTCATGCTGATGGGACAGATGATGCGCCAGCGCGGCTGGAAGGGCCGGCTCGGCTATTTCCTGCACATCCCGTTTCCCGCACCGGACGCCTTCCGCGCGATCCCTCAGCACAAGGAACTGGGCGAGGGGCTCTGCGCGTTCGATGTCGTCGGCGTGCAGACCGGGCGCGACCTCTACAATCTTGCCCGATACCTGGAAGAGGAATTTGGCGCCGAGGAATTGCCGGACGGGCGCTACCGGGTCGGCGGGCGTGATGTGCGCCTGCTGCATTGCCCGATCGGGATCGATGCGGAGGCCTTTGCCGGCGTTGCGGGGGAGGATGACGCGCAGCTGGCCGCCGCCCGGCTTGCCCGCTTCCTCGGCCAGCGCCAGCTGGTGGTGGGTGTCGACCGGATGGATTATTCCAAGGGCCTGCTGCAGCGCTTTGAAGGCATGGCGCGCCTGTTCGACCAGCACCCCGACGTGCACGGACGGATTTCCTTCACCCAGGTTGCCCCGCCCTCGCGCACCGTAGTGGAAGGCTATGCCCAGCTGCGCGAACAGCTGGACGAGCTGTGCGGGCGGATCAATGGCGACTATGGCGACCTGGACTGGATCCCCATCCGCTATCTTGCGCGCGGCTATGCGCGGGAGGAAGTGGCCGGGCTCTACCGGCTGGCGGCGGTGTGCCTCGTCACGCCGCTGCAGGACGGGATGAACCTGGTGGCCAAGGAATTCGTCGCCGCGCAGGACCCGGAAGACCCCGGCGTGCTGGTCCTGTCGCAATTTGCCGGGGCGGCCGAGCAGATGAAAGAGGCCCTGATCGTCAATCCCTATGATGCCGATGCGATTGCCGAGGCGGTCTACCGCGCCATCAATATGCCGCTGGAAGAGCGCAAGGAACGCTGGACTGCGCTGATGGAAGGCATCCGCGAACAGGACCTTGGCTGGTGGCGCGACCGCTTCCTCGCCGCCGTGCCGGACTTTGCCATGGCCGGGGCCGATACGTGACGGGACCGGATGTGACGGGGCCGCCGCCGATCGAAGCGGGCGATGCCGTGTTCCTGGATTTCGACGGGACACTGACGGCCCATCAGGACGATCCGGAGACGGTGTTCCTGGTGCCGGGCATGGGCGGCGTGCTGGAACAGCTGGCCGGCCGGCTGGAGGGGGCCCTCGCGCTGATCTCCGGGCGCGACCCGCGCGACCTCGAACGGCGAGTGCCGGCGGGGCTGTGGCGTCTCGGCAATCATGGCCTTGTCTGCCTGCCGCCGGGCACAAAGGCGCCGGAGGGCGCGCCGACGGCGCCGGATGATGTGCGGGATGTGTTCTACGGCCTTGAGGCGCGCCATCAGGGCGTGCGCGTGGAAGAGAAGGGGCCGGTTCTGGCGCTGCACTACCGTCAGGCGCCGGGCCTTGGCGCGGAGCTGGCCGATGTGCTGACGCCGCTGGATCTCTCCGCCTGCGGATATTCGCTTCAGGCCGGCAAGTACCTGTTCGAGGCCAAGCCCGGCGGGGCCAACAAGGGCGCCGCGCTGGCGCGGATGATGGACCGGGCGCCGTTTGCCGGCCGCCGGCCGGTGATGATCGGCGACGATACGACGGACGAAGACGCCTTCGCGGCGGCCAATGCGCTCGGCGGGCTGACCATCAAGGTCGGGGACGGGCGCACACAGGCGGCCTGCCGCCTCGGCAGCGTTGGCGATGTGCATGACTATCTGAGGAGGGCAGCGGGGGCATGAGCGGACTGGATCTGGGGATCATCGGCAATGGCACGATTGCCGCGCTGATCAATTCGCGCGGCGATTATCAATGGTTCTGCCTGCCGCGCTTCGACGGCCAGCCGGTGTTCAACCAGCTGATGGGCGGGGGCGGGGTGTTCTCCGTCTGGATGGAAGACCTGGCCAGCCGCACGCAGAGCTATGACCACAATACCGCCATCCTGAAGACGCGGCTGGAATCGCGCGACGGGGCGGTGGTGGAGATCACCGATTTTGCGCCGCGCTTCGAGACGCGGGGGCGGATGTTCCGCCCAGCCGCGCTGGTGCGCCGGTTCAAGGTGCTGGCCGGCACGCCGCGCCTGAAAGTGACGCTGACGCCGGAAACCGATTGGGGCGGGCGCAAGCTGAAACCTGTGCGCGGCGTCAACCATGTCCGCTTCGTGGACGAGGAACTCGCCTTCCGCGTCACCACGGATGCGCCGGTCTCCTACATCCTTTCGGGTCAGAGTTTCCTGCTCGACCGGGAGGCGGCGTTTATCCTGGGGGCGGACGAATCCCTGTCCGACCATCCCGAAGTCATCGCCCGCGACTGGGAAGAGCGCACGCGCGTCTATTGGAGCAAATGGTCCCGCAGCCTCGCCGTGCCCTATGAGTGGCAGGAGGCGGTGATCCGCGCGGCAATCACGCTGAAACTGTGCGTGTACGAAGAGACCGGCGGCATCGTTGCGGCGCTGACCACCAGTGTGCCGGAGCATGAAGGCTCCGAACGCAACTGGGATTATCGTTTCTGCTGGATCCGCGACGCCTATTTCACCGTCACGGCGCTCAACCGCCTCTCCGGCATGGGCACGCTGGAGCACTATATGCGCTGGGTGCGCAATATCGTGGCCCAGTCCAAGGGCGGGCATATCCAGCCTGTCTATGGCATCGGCCTCGAAGCGGACCTGACGGAGGATTTCGCCCCCTCGCTGCCCGGCTATCGCGACATGGGGCCGGTGCGCCGGGGCAACCAGGCGGCCGAACATGTCCAGCATGACGTCTACGGACAAGTCGTGCTCGGCGTGGCGCAGAGCTTCTTCGACACGCGTCTCCTGAAGCGGCCGGGTGTGGCCGAGTTCGAACAGCTGGAGCCGGTGGGCGAACGCGCCTTCTCCGTGCACGATACGCCGGATGCCGGCATCTGGGAGTTCCGCACCATTGCCCAGGTGCACACATCGTCTGCCATCATGTGCTGGGCCGCCTGCGACCGGCTGTCGAAGATCGCTGCGCATCTGGGGCTTGCCCCGCGCGCGGCCTATTGGCGCGAGCGGGCGGACATCATCCACGCGACCATCATGGAGAAGGCGTGGAACCCGGACGTGGAGGCCTTCACCGCGGCCTTTGGCGGGGAGGCGCTCGATGCCTCCGTCCTGCTGATGGCGGAGATCGGTTTCATCAAGGCCGAGGACCCGCGCTACATCGCCACTGTCCATGCGGTGAACCGCGACCTGCGCGAGGGCGACCATGTCTATCGCTACAAGGTGACCGACGATTTCGGCAAGCCGAAGACGGCCTTCACCGCCTGCACCTTCTGGCTGGTCGATGCGCTGTTCCGGATCGGGGAGACCGAGGAGGCAAGGCGCGTGTTTGCCGCATTGCTGGCGGCGCGCAACCATCTCGGCCTGCTCTCCGAAGACGTCGACACCGCTACCGGCGAATTGTGGGGCAACTTCCNATTGCATGGTCGGCATCATCAATTCCGCAGCCCTGCTCAGCCGGTCCTGGAGCGAGGCGGTCTGACCGCCCCGCGCCGGGCGGCCTATTCGGCGGTGCAGGCGGCGGAGTTCGCCGATTGCAGGATCTGGTCGCCTTCCGCACGCGGAATATAACGCGACCAGTTCAGCGTGAAGGCGGTGCCATCGGCGGCGCGATTGGCATACTGCCACATCAGCTTGCCATCCGCCGTGGTGCGCACGAGACGGCCGCTGTTTGTTTCCTCAACCATCAGGCCGCCATCGGGGGCGATGTCCTGAAGGCCCTGGTTCATCGTCGCCACGCCCAGCTCTGCCATCAGGGCATTGCTGACCGGGGTCATCTTGTCTGTGGTGAAGTCATACATCAGGACTTCATTATGCCCGCTGACAAAGGTGCCGGCGGCGGCGTTGCGGCGGCGATTGTTGAACACGATGATGCGATGGTCATCCAGCACGTCGATATCGTGCTGGTGCATCACCTGGTCCTGCGTCCACCAGAGCAGCCGGTTTTCCGACGGCCGGTAGAGCATCAGCATGTTGAGATGGCCGAGGCTGACAAAGACGTCGCCCTTCTGCCAGTAGGGGCCATCGCTCATCACCGGCTGGATGTCGTTCAGGTGGATCGGGTCGTACTGGTACTGATCGAAATCATAGAACCGGTTATCGAGGCCGTTCTCCGACAGGATTTCGAGGATCGACTTGCTGAAGAGAATGTTCCCGGCCGGGTCCAGTTGGACGATATAATCGTCATGGAAGTCGTCGCGGGTCGTGTAGTACGGATCGAAGGCATTGGCGGTTTCCGGCGAAAGGCCGGTGCCGGGCATCCAGATATTGCCCTCATGATCGAGGTTCAGCGAATGGTGGAAGACGAATTCCGAGTTCTTCCATTCCATCCCGCCACAGGCGTCGAGCTTGTAGAGCGCGGCGGATTCGAAGTGGACGAGCATGCCGCCATCGGAGGTCAGCAGCGGATGGACTGACCGCATGGTCGACGGGTCAGCGCTCGGCAGGACCTGGAGCTTCGAGGCCGTGACCGGGAAGGCGAAGCGCTTGGGGTCTTCCATGACGCGGCGAAGCAGGACTTTGCCGTCTGCCTCGTCGGCAAGCTCGACCACGCTGCGGCGAATGTCGCCGTCATACCGGCTGATCAGGACATAGTTTGGCTCCGGAACGTCGGCCGCATAGGTGAAGCCGGCGGGCAGGTCGTGCGAGAGGACATTGGCGGTGTGCTCGTCAATATTGCCAGACAGGATGCGGGTCACAAGGCCCGGGAACCGGACCATGGACTCGACCGTAGAGCCGATCCAGCCGGCATAGGGCGCCGGCCGGTGCAGCGCACGATTGTAGGCAATCGTGCCGAACAGGACTGTGCCGATGCCAAACGCGATGGCGATCAGCAGAACAAGCCACATCTCCAGACGGAGCTTACTAAACAGGAATTTTTCCATTGTGTCGGGGTCCGATCAGGCAGTAACAGCGATGAGGCGTGAGGGCTTGGCGTCGAGCAGGCGGAGTTGCAGGGCCTGCAGACGGCCATAGATGGCCCGCGCCGAGGAGAGAAGGTCGGCATTGATGGTGTCGGTCGAGGCAAGGGCCGGCGCCGCCTGGAAGGGCGAGGTGCCGGGGGCAATGCCAAGCCTGGCGCTGAGGCGCGTCCAGACGCCGGTGCTCGTTGAGCAGAGGTCTTCATAGGCGACGGGCAGGATGTTTGCCTGCGGACTGTCCGCGGCCTGTTCGATCTCGCCGGCAAGGTGGCCGTAGACGTCCACCCACATGGAGAGCCAGTAATTGATGTCCGCAGGCGTGGCGCGGGGCAGGGCGCCGTCCATGCTGAACGGGCGGTGGCCCGGACCAAACTCATGATGGGCGAGCCAGTCCATGTACTGGCGGGCAAACCCGTCGCGCGAAGCATTGAATTTCTCGTGCTGCGCCTTGAGCGAGTGAGCCTGCGACACCGGATCCCGGAAGGGAACCAGGAATGTGGCCGCCGGGAAGGCGTCCCTCAGCGAGCCGAGGCGCAGGATGGCGTTGTTGTTCTTGGCGAGATAGCGCGTGCGTCCGTAGCGGGCGAGGATGTGGGCGACAAACCGGCGGTACCGGCCGATCGTCTCCGCGTCCGCCTCATGCGGCTGCAGGCGGTCCGGCAGGATATAGTCCTTTTCCGCGAAGGTCCGCCAGAAGGGCTCTTCCAGCGCTTCCGGGCTGTCCACATCGACCAGGATGCCGTCCGAATGGGCGCGTTCCTGTGCCTCGGTATTGCGCACGGCGCGGCCGCGCAGGCGGGCCCAGAGGTTCGGAGCCATCACCATCGGCATGTCATTATAGGTGAGCGAGGCGAAGTCGCCGTTCTCGTGCAGGGCGCGCATCAGGATGGTCGTGCCGGCGCGTGCCAGGCCGCAGACATAGACATGCTCGCCGGCCGCCGCGGCGTCCGGGTCGGCCTTGGCGCTGGCCGATTCGATATCGAACAGCATCTCGCCGCGCGACGGGCTGGACAGGAACAGGCGGTGAAGGAAGCGGTCCATGCCGGTATATTTGTCGGCGCCCGCATCTGCGTCATTGGCGGCCACACCCTTGCGACGGGCAGGGCGCGTCCGGACCCATGCATAGACGGCGCCGGCCACGGTGAGGAGGGCAATGCCCGGCACGCTCATCAGGAACGCGGCCGTCGCGGCGCCTTGCGACCAGAAGAGTTCGCTCACCCCGATCATCAGGCCGAACGGCAACAGGGCCGCCGCGAGGATCGCAAACAGCGCCAGCGACGCTGTGATCATCCGCAGGGAGCAGGCCGGAAGGGCGCGCTCCTTCCAGTGATCGGAGACTTTCGGATTCCGGATCAGCCGGCTGGCCCGGTCAACTGCGCCGACCAGACGGGTCAGCGCCGCGCCGAATGGCAGGCGGAGCAGGATTTCGATGCAGATTGCAAGGCCTGCCAGCGCCAGCGCGGCGTGCACTAGACGGGATCCTTGGCAGCCACCTCAGCCGGGGACGCAGCGGCCTGGCGCTTCTTCTTCAGGGCGCGCTTGACCGGGTAGTAGATGATCGAGAACAGGGCGAGCAGCACGCCGCCGACGATACCGAGCACGGTGCCGATCACGCCGGCGCCAACGCCGGGGCCGATATAGGCATCCGCCGTGCCGATGGGGAAAACAGCCAGCCATGCGACGACAGCCAGTGCGTGGACAACATTCTTACTCATTGTGAGACACCTGTAGATTGAACCGCAACGCACGCTGCACCGGGCGTGCCAATTGGATGCGGAACTGGCCGGTTAGGATTTTCCCGGCGAAACAGGGCCGCCACGGCCGTCAGGTTCCCGGCCAGCCCGGGCCGGATGTGCCGCGTCTGCCTCAGTTTTGGGCAGGGCAGGGGGCGCGCTGGCCAGTTTGCCTGCACGGCCGGCGGCGCTGCACCCGGCGGATACAGGGTCTTGATCCTCACCCCTCTCCGGGTGTTGGTTGAACCATGGGAGAGGCTCCGGAATTTTTCGACGAGATGGAAGGCTTTGGCGGCGGCGTGCGGGCCCCCTATGCCGGCTATAGTGGCTGGCTCAAGGATATGAGCCGCAAGGACCTCCTGAAGAAGTCCAATGATGCCCATGAATTCTTCCGGCGCACCGGCATCACCTTCAATGTCTATGGCCAGGCCGAAGCCGACGAACGGTTGATCCCGTTCGATCTCATCCCCCGCATCATTGCGGCGCAGGAATGGGCCCAACTGGTGCGCGGCATCGAACAGCGGGTGAAGGCGATCAATGCCTTCCTGCACGACATCTATCACCGCCAGGAAATCATCCGGGCAGGGCGGGTGCCGGAGCGGCTGATCCGCGAGAACGAGGCCTTCCAGCCCAAGATGATCGGCTTCGATCCGCCGGGCGGCATCTATACGCACATTGTCGGCGTGGATCTTGTGCGCACCGGGGCGAACGAATTCTTCGTGCTGGAAGACAATGCCCGCACGCCCAGCGGCGTCTCCTACATGCTGGAGAACCGCGAGACGATGCTGAAGATGTTCCCGGAACTCTTCTCGCACATCCGGGTGGAGCCGGTTCAGCAATACCCGACCATGCTGCGCCGGTCGCTGGAGCGCAGCGCGCCGCCGGGCTGTGATGGCCGCCCGACCGTGGCCGTGCTGACGCCGGGCATCCACAACTCGGCCTATTTCGAACATGCGTTCCTGGCCGACCAGATGGGCGTCGAACTGGTGGAGGGCCACGACCTGCGCGTCTCCAACGGCCGCATCGCCATGCGCACGACACGCGGCTTTGAACCGGTGGATGTGATCTATCGGCGCATCGACGATGACTTCCTCGACCCGCTGAACTTCCGGCCGGACTCCATGCTGGGCGTCGCCGGCATTCTCGACATCTACCGGTCCGGCGGCATCACCATCGCCAATGCCCCCGGCACCGGCATTGCCGATGACAAGGCGATCTATAGCTTCATGCCCGAGATCGTGGAGTTCTACACCGGCGAGAAACCGCTCCTGCCGAATGTGGAAACCTGGCGCTGCGCCGATCCCGAAAGCCTG
>JAGQRO010000219.1 GCA_020425315.1 Hyphomonas sp.
TGGTGGTTCGGGGGAGACTTGAACTCCCGACCTCGCGATTATGAGTCGCGCGCTCTAACCAGCTGAGCTACCGAACCGTTCCGTCAGTGGAAGGGCGCCTCATACACGGGGCTGGCCCGGCCTGCAAGCAGGCCATGTGCGCCCGGCTGCAGCGCGTGATTTTTCCGGCCCACCCCTTGGCAGCAGGGCCGGCGCGGTCCTAGTCTGGCAAGGTGAAAACTTTGCATGCCCTGCCTGTTGTTCTCGTTTTCACCCTGGCGCCGCTGCCCGCCGCCGCACAGGGGCAGGAAGCGCTGCAACTGTTCCTCGCCGGCAGCTATGACGAGGCGCTCGACTGCACGGAAGATGCCGCCGACGCGGATTCGGCCGCGTTCACGGCGCGGGTCCTGCTGGCCGAGGCCTTGAGCAACGAAGTGGAGCCGGAAACGGCGGTTCTGAACCGGGCTGTGGAGGAGGCTGACCGGGCGCTCGCCCTCCAGCCGGAACATGTGGAAGGTCGCCTCCAGAAGGCGATTGCCCTCTCCCTTCTGGCCCGGCCGATGAGCTTGTCGCAGGTGCAGAAGGAAGGCCGGGGCGTCGAGGCGCGCGACCTTGCCGAGAGTGTGCTGGAAGACGATCCGCACAATGCCTATGCGCACGCCTTCCTGTCGGTGTGGAATGTCGAAGTGCTGCGCCGGGGTGGCACGCTGGGCGCCATGATGATGGGCGCGAGCCTGAAGAAGGCGCGCCGGCATTATGAGGCGGCCGGGGCGGCCATGCCGGACGACGCCTCGATCCACTGGCAATGGGCCCGCGCGCTCGCGGCCCTCGATGCGAAGAAGTATCGCAAGGAAGTGGAGGCCGCGCTGGCGGCTGCGGAGACGGCGGCCACCGACAGCGAGTTGGAAGGCGTGATGCAGCGACGGGCGAAGGAACTCGACGGCATCCTCTCAGGCGCCGGCCCGAAGGCCGCCGAAGTCCGCGCGCTGGAAATGCTGTAGGCGCTATTCCGCCGCGACGCTGTCGGCTTCGGCTTTTGACTCTTCGAGATAGCGTTCGGCTTCGAGGGCGGCCATGCAGCCCATGCCGGCCGCGGTAACGGCCTGGCGGTAGGTCTCGTCGGTCACGTCGCCCGCGGCGTAGACGCCGGGAATGTCGGTGGCGGTCGAGTCCGGCGCGGTGATGAGATAGCCGTTCGGCTTCATCTTCAGCTTGCCCTTGAAGAGTTCCGTGGACGGCGCGTGGCCGATGGCGATGAACACGCCGTGGACCGGCACGAGCTTTTCCTCGCCACTGTTCACGTCGCGGATCTTGGCGCCGGTGACGCCGAGCGGGTTCTCGTCACCCACGACCTCATCGAGCGTGTGGTTCCAGATGACTTCGACCTTGGGATTCTTGAACAGGCGGTCCTGCAGGATCTTCTCGGCGCGGAAACTGTCGCGGCGATGCACGACAGTGACCTTGGAGGCGAAATTGGTCAGGAACAGCGCCTCTTCGACGGCCGTATTGCCGCCGCCGATGACCATGACCTCACGGCCGCGATAGAAGAAGCCGTCGCAGGTGGCGCAGGCGGAGACGCCGAAGCCCTTGAACTTCTCCTCCGTCGGCAGGCCCAGCCATTTGGCCTGGGCGCCGGTGCAGACGATGACCGCGTCGGCGGTATAGACCGTGCCGCTCTCGCCGACGGCGCGGAAAGGGCGCACATCGAAGTCGACGCTGGCGATGTGATCGTCAGCCACCTTGGCGCCCATCTTTTCGGCGTGTTCCTGCATCTTGACCATCAGCTCGGGGCCCTGGATCTCGGCAAAGCCCGGATAATTCTCGACTTCCGTGGTGATGGTGAGCTGGCCGCCCGGCTGGATGCCGGTGACGACCAGAACGTCGCGCAAGGACCGGGCGGCGTAGACGGCGGCCGTCCAGCCGGCCGGGCCGGAGCCGATGATGAGGATCTCTACATGCTTAGTGTCGGCCATGTCGGGTCTCCGGATGCGCCAGATCAGAATCGGACCCCGCAGATAGGGCGGGACCGGGCAGGCTTAAAGGCCCCGGCCGATCATATCAATGTGACGTGTGCGCGAAAGCTCAGCGCAGCTCGGAGACGACTTCCACGGTGGCGTGGGAGACGTCGAAGGCCTCGGCGAGGCGCTGTTTCACGGCCCGGCGGAGGGTTTCGGTGCAGGCGCCGGGGGCGGCGGTGACTTCCAACGTCACCAGCGGCTTCGATTCGGTAAGGCCCCAAGCGTGGATATGGCTGACCGATTCGACGTGCGGGACATTGGCGAGCAGGTCTTCCCGGATGCCGTCGGTCGAGAGGCCATCCGGCGTGCCTTCCAGCAGGATATGGCCGGACTGGCGCGCGATGCGCACGCCGGCCACCAGGACGAGCAGGGCGACAAGGACGGAGAGGATCGGGTCCGCAGGGGTCCAGCCGGTCCAGAGGATGATGGCGGCAGCGGCAATGGCGGCGACGGAGCCCAGAAGGTCTCCGATCACATGCCAGAGCGCGCCTTGCATGTTGAGGTCATGCTTGTCGCCGCCATGCAGGATGGCGGCGGCGATAATGTTGACGACGAGGCCGCCGGCGGCGACGGCCATCAGCACGCCGCCCATGACGGGCACGGGATCGAGCAGGCGGTGGATGGCTTCCCACACGATCCAGCAGGCAAGGGCGATGAGGCAGATGCCGTTGGTGAAGGCGGCGAGCACTTTCATGCGCGCGAAGCCATAAGAGCGCGCCGCATCGGCCGGGCGCTCGGCCAGCTTGTAGCCGAGCCAGGCGAGCAGCAGTGAGCCGGAATCGGTCAGCATGTGCGCGGCATCGGCGAGCAGGGCGAGAGAGCCGGAAATCAGGCCGCCGGCAATTTCCGCCACCATGAACCCGCCGGTGAGCACGGCAGCGATGGCGACGCGCCGGCGTGAGTCCGCGGTCGACATGTCGGCATGATGCGCATGGCCATGGGCATGGTCGTGGCCATGCGAGTGCGCATGATCATGGCCATGATCATGTCCGTGCGCGTGGTCATGCGTGTCGTGGGCGTGGTCGCTCATTGTGTCCGGGGTGGCCTCGTTTCGGGGCAAGGTCAATCGTTGTGTAATAGCGTTGCGCGACGGAAGGGCCGATTTCGCGCGCAGAGCGGTGTAAAGGCTGCTACAGTCGCGGAAAAAGGGAGGACTAGCATGACCGTACCGCGCTTGCGCCAACTGGTGATCGCTGCCAACAGTCTTGAGACCGCCGATGCCGTGCGCGAGGTGCTTGGCCTCGGCGAGCCGTTCCCGGATCCTGGCGTAGGTGAGTTCGGCCTCGTCAATGCGGTGTTCGCGCTGGGCGATCAGTTCCTGGAAGTGATCGTGCCGGTGACAGAGAAGGCGCCCGGCCGGCGGTTCATCGACCGCTTCGGCGAGGGCGGCTATATGGTGATCTTCCAGACCGATGATATCGCCGCGCTGCGCGCCCGCGTCGATGCCATGCCGGTGCGCCGTGTGTGGAATATCGACCTGCCAGACATTTCCGCGAGCCATCTGCATCCGGCAGACCTTGGCGGTGCCATCGTGTCTGTCGACGAGCCGCGCCCGGCAGGCAGCTGGCGCTGGGGCGGGCCGGACTGGCGCGACAATGCCGTGCCCGGAAAGTTCACCGGCGCCGTCCTCGAAAGCCCGGACCCGGAGGCGCTGTCACAGCGCTGGGCCATGATGCTGGGCATGACGGCGGACCGCCAGCGCCTGTTCCTGGCCGATGCGATGATCGAGTTCCGCGAAGGCGCCGCCGACAAACTCGTCGAATTTGGCATCCATGTTCCGGAGACGAAGAAGGCGTTGGCGCGGGCCGAAAAACTCGGCCTCGCTGTGGAAGGCAAGAGCGTTGACGTTGCGGGCGTGCGGCTGAACCTCGGTTGAGCATTCCAGTCGCACTGGCTGCAAGAAGGCGGCCTGATCGTGCTCTCGGACACAATGGCCGAAAAGGAACACAGTCGGCGAGCCTGAATAGTTAGTGATCGTCTTGAAGGTCATGTGGAACGGCGCGCCTCAGAGTCGACCTATGCGAACCGAACCTTTAACTATTTCGAGCAGAACCCAAATGACGTATCGCCGCCCCTTGGCAAAGGCCGAAATTTGGGCTTTGAAACACCATGAGTCTATTTCTAGTTCTGATAGAGCAAGCGTCGCCGACCGTAACCGCAAAGCTGGCGGAGCGTTTCCCTGGCCAATACTACGCTGCATTTCCGGGCTCGGATAAGGCGTACTTAGTCAATTCCCCTGGGGCGACCAGCCGTGATGTGGCAAGCGCACTGGGATTGACGGGCAACGCGAGCGGCGATGCCGCGCCAGAGCCGCCGCGGAACTTGGTAGTGGCGTTTCAAGGCTATTATGGCTGGAACAGCCAAGACGTCTGGGAATGGATAGGGCAGCGCCGGGCACAATGACCGCACGCAAGAAATCTGAAGGGACGCCTCCTGACGGCCCGAGCAGCTCCGTCTCTCTGATCGGCGCTGATGCGGCGCGCATCGTTCTGACCGACATCGCGGAGTTGAAAACCGAGGTTCGTGCGCTCACGAAATCGGTGGAATCCTTGTCCGAACAGGTCGGAAAGCTGAATACAAAGGCGATTCAGATCGACACTGCCCTGAAGGTCGGCGGTACGCTGATCGTTTTGTTCTTCGGGCTGTTTTGGTGGATGTTTGGCAAACATGTCGACGCAGCGGTTCAGAATGCCCTCCGCGAAGTGGTTCTTCAGCAGGATCAAAAATCTGACCCCAGCTAGCAGCACGATCTTGGAGTGAAGGGGGCGGCCAGTAATTGGCCCCCTTTTTTTGGTTGGTGTGCTGATGACGGACCCGATATTCTATTTGAGCGACGCCGAAAGTGCCTACATCAAGACAGCCCTCCCAAGGTAGGGGGATATGCAACAAGCAGCGAGGTCGCGGTCGCGAAGAGAGGCGAGGGGCTAGTATCCGTCCGCTGAGCCATCCTTGCGCATCTCGGTCGCGGCGATCCAGGCGCCGCTCTCGAAGTCGCGCATGATGGCCTGGTAGCCGCCGCCATTGGCGTCGACATATTCGACCGTGTAGCCGCGCCGTTCCAGTTCTTCCTTCGTTGCCTGCGGGATGCCGGCCTCAATCTCGATGATGCCGAGGTCGGTGTCGCAGTCCACATTCTTCATGTCATGGGTTGGCTCGCAGCCGCCGACATGTTCCCAACGGGCCGCATCGCCGGCCTCCTGCAGCCCCATGTCATAATCGACGAGATTGAGGATCACCTGGACATGGCCCTGCGGCTGCATGGCGCCGCCCATCA
>JAGQRO010000220.1 GCA_020425315.1 Hyphomonas sp.
GGCCGGCAGGCATTGATCTCGGCGCCGACGGGCTTGTTCTCCGGCGGCACGCAGCGCACGGCATTGGTGATCATCGCGCCGGTGAGCGCGAGGCCGTCATCCGGCGCCGCCGCATACGTGCCTTCGGAAAATCCGAACTTGTCGAGCGTCGCATAGAGCAGGTCGCCCGCCCAGTCGCCGGTGAAGGGCCGCCCCGTCCGGTTCGCCCCGGTGACGCCCGGGGCAAGGCCGATGACGAGCAGTTCGGCGTTTTCATCACCAAAGCTTGGCACCGCGCCGTTGAACCATGTTGGCTCCTTCACAGCCACAGTTTTGCGATAGTCGACAAGGCGCGGGCAAAGCGCACAATCCTTCGGCGCTTCGGGGGGATGAGTGGATTGTTTCATGAGCAGCTTCCTGGCGCGATTCGCCAGCCATTATCCCAAACGGTGTCATCCCGGAAAGCCCGCAGGGCTTATCCGGGACCCAGGCGGCCTGTCCGGTGCTGCCTGGCCCTGGGTCCCGGATATTTGCTTTCGCAAATTCCGGGATGACATGTCAGGGAGGCGGGTGACCGGAGGCAGATGCGTCCCGTGCCTCGCGCAACTTGTCCGCCGCCGCAATCAGGCGCGCACGGCTCACCTTCGTATTGCCGTCGAGACGGACGTACAGCCATCCGCCAAGGGGGATGAGCCAAAATGGCAGTAGCAGAAAGATGAGGTCAGGAAGAACCTCACCCATTGTGGAGCCTCCTGAAAAAAGGGCGTCGGCTGCCGCAAACAGGAGGAGGCAAAAATATCCAGCACACATGATGCCGACCAGCCCGGCGACCATCAGTCCGAGCCACCGGATTGAACCGGCGCCACTCGGCGTGAAGTTCACCTGGCCGTATTCGGCCCAGCTGTAGACTTTCTCACCCGAATTCGCTCCGGGCTTGCGCCGGCGGTCGCGGCGGCGGACGACCCGTTTCAGGGTCTCGGATGTCGAGTGGCGCAGCGGTGCGTCCGCCATCGTCTTGGCCCTCCACACCTGACATGGGGCGCCGCGATCAACCTGCAAGGGCAAATCGATCCAGAGTTTGTCATCCCGGAAAGCCCGCAGGGCTTATCCGAGCCCCAGCGCGGCACGCCCGGTGCCGTTTGGCCCTGGGTCGCGGATATTTGCTTGCGCAAATTCCGGGATGACAAGGAGGAAGGGCCGCATCCGGCCCCTTGCCCCGACTCGCGCATGCCGCCACAACTCGCGCATGCCTGCCGCTCCGACCCTTGACGACGCCCGCGCGCTCCTGAAGCGCGTCTATGGCTATGAGGCGTTTCGGGGTCTGCAGGAGGATGTGATCGCCGATGCGCTGGCGGGCCGCGACGCGCTCGCCGTGTTGCCGACCGGGGGCGGCAAGTCGCTCTGCTACCAGATCCCGGCGCTGCTGCGTGAGGGGACGGGCCTTGTCGTCTCGCCGCTGATCGCCCTCATGGCAGACCAGGTGGACGCGCTGAAGCTGGCCGGCGTGCGGGCCGAACGGCTCGACAGTTCGATGGACTTCATGGCCCGCGCCGATGCGCTCGATGCGGCAGAGCGCGGGGAGATGGACCTGCTCTATGTCTCGCCCGAAGCGCTCGGCACAGGCCTCGCCGACCGGCTGGCGAAGATGCGCATTTCCCTCATCGCGGTGGACGAGGCGCACTGCGTCAGCCAGTGGGGCCATGACTTCCGGCCGGATTACCGCGCCCTCGGCCGGCTGAAGGATCTGTTCCCCGGCGTGCCGCGCCTTGCCGTGACCGCAACGGCCGACGCGAAGACGCGGGAAGATATCCTCGCCCAACTCGACCTCACCGACCCCTCCGTGCACGTTGCAAGTTTTGACCGGCCGAACCTTGCCCTTGCCGCCGAGCCGAAGGAGGGCAACCGCACGCAGCGGGTCGTCTCGCTCGTGAAGGCTCGGCCCGGCCTTTCCGGCATCGTCTATTGCGCCACGCGCAACGCCACCGAAGACCTTGCCGAGGCGCTGGAAAAGGCCGGCGTGCCGGCGCTCGCCTATCATGCGGGCCTCGAAGCCAACACGCGGGCCGAGCGCCAGCGGCGCTTCCTGCTGGAAGACGGGCTGACCATGTGCGCTACGGTCGCTTTCGGCATGGGCGTCGACAAGCC
>JAGQRO010000221.1 GCA_020425315.1 Hyphomonas sp.
CGCTCGAAGTCTACAAGACCGGCCAGGCCATCCTGCCGTCTGGCGGTATCGGCGCCACGGTCAACATCAAGACCCGCCGTCCGCTTGACAGTGCGGACCCGGGCATTTCGGGAACCGTGGGCGCCAAGCTCAACATGGATACCAGCGTCGACCGCGGTGACGACATCACGCCGGAACTGTCGGGCATTCTTAACTGGGTCAATCCGAACGAAACGTTTGGTGTCGGCCTGTTTGCGTCTTACTCGAAACGCGACTCTGGCGCTGCATCCGCACAGATCAATGACTGGATCGTGCGCCGCGCAGAGGGTGGCATCGACAGCAGCTATCTTCGCGGAGATGGCTCAACCGTTGTCACGAACATGCCTGCAGACGGCGAGCTCTATGCGATCCCGCAGGACAGCCGGTATGACTTCGCCGATCTTTCGCGCGAGCGCCTGAATGGACAACTGGTCTTCCAGTTCCGTCCGTCCGACACACTCTCGTTGACCGCAGACTACACCTTTGCGCAGAACGAAAATGACGAGCTCCGTTACGAGCAGACCAACTGGTTTGCAACGCCGATGGATCAGATCATCTTCGATACCGGGCAACCGGTGGCGACGGCCGTTTACATGCAGGAGTTCAACGGCGGCACGAAGGATATCGGTTTCGAGCAGACCAACCGTGCAACGAAAGACACGCTCGACTCTTTCGGCTTCAATGCCGAATGGGAGTTGTCCGACCACGGAAAGGTGGTGTTTGACGCTCACACCTCGAAAGCAGAATCGGGCGGCAACAACCCTCTGGGCCACCTTGCCACGTTCACGGGGATTGGCGCGCCGGTGATCAACCAGCATTCTGTCGATTACCGTACCGGGTATCCGATCCAGGCTTATGAGATCGACGACTCGGCGAGAGGCAACAACAATGGCGTGCTCGATGTCGGTGATGTCGCCACCCAGGTGTTCCGGTCCACGTCGACCGACATGGAGCATCAGGTCGATGAATTCGACCTGCGCTATGTCTGGGAAAACGACAACAGTAACTTCACCGTCGGCGCGAACTATCGCGGCACGGAGATGACATCTGCAACGTCCAATACACAACAGGACCTTGGCAGCTGGGGCCTGGCATTCCCGGGCGACATCGAACAGTACGCACCCGGACTGCTCGAACAGTACTGCCTGTCTTGCCAGTTCAACGACGTTCCGGTCGGTCAGGCGGACATTGCGTTCCGCGCGGACGCGGTGGATCTTTGGCGTGCCCTGGCTCCGCTGTACGAAGGGTTCGACGCGAACAATGACGGCGTGTCCGATCACCCGATCAACGTTACGCCGGGCAGCAACACGGTCGAGGAGAACATCCTTGCGCTGTATGCGGCATTCGGCATGCAAGCCGAACTCGCGGGTCGTCCGGCACGCATCAATGTCGGCCTTCGCTACGAAGATACCGATGTGAAGTCGTCGACAGTCCAGAACATCCCTCAGGGAATTCTCTGGACGGCGGACAATGACTTCCAGGTTCTGCCGGGTTCGACGAGCGAAGACGTCTCGGGTGAAGGATCCTATGATCACTTCCTTCCGAACGTGGACTTCTCGATCGACCTCACCGACAACCTCGTCGCACGGGCCTCCTACAGCAAGACGATTGGCCGCGCTGCGTACACCAATCTGTACGCGAACGAGACGGCCAATGCGCCGAACCGTCCGACGGTGCTTGGTGGGTCGCTGACCGGCAGTTCGAACAACCCGAACCTGCTGCCGCTCGAGTCGGACAATTTCGATGTCTCGCTCGAATGGTACTATGGCGATACGAACTATGTGTCGGTCGGGTACTTCCGGAAAGATACCCAGAACTTCATTGGCCAGGGTGTCGTGGAACAGAACCTGTTCGGTCTTCGTGACCAGACGGGCGGTATTTCCGGATCGCGGTCCGGTGATGCTCTCGACATCATCAGCAGCCTGGGCGTCGACCAGTCCGAAGCGAACCTCTTCACCCTGGTTGCCCTGATTGATGCCAATAATGGCAACGTCGCTGCGGCTCAGTCCGAGTTCCAGGCAAACCTGGTGAACGGTGTTCTTCCGCAGGGCTATGTCGACAGCATTCTTGCGGCATACGACGTCGTGGCCGACGGGAATGACCCGCTGGCACTGTTCGCCGTCCAGAAACCGCTGAATGCCGACGATGCCGAAATCGATGGCTGGGAGATCGCTCTCCAGCACTTCTTCGGGGATACGGGCTTCGGCGTTGCGGCGAACTACACGCTCGTCGACGGCGATGTCACGCTCGATCCGGCCGGTGATCCGAATGCGAACCAGTTCGCTCTGGTCGGCCTGTCCGACTCGGCGAACCTGACGCTGATCTATGAGAACCATGGCTGGTCCGCACGTCTCGCCTATAACTGGCGCGACACGTTCCTGAACGCGACCAACCAGGGTGGCGACCGGAGCGGCATCTATACCGAGGACTATGATCAGATCGACCTGTCTGTCAGCTATGACATCTGGGACAAACTGACCGTCGCGTTCGAAGGCATCAACCTGACGGGCGAAGACCAGCGGCAATACCACCGGGTTCCGGCGCAGGTCTACTACGCCTACGAACTCGAGCCGCGCTATTCCCTCGGTCTGCGCTACAAGTTCTAACCTCCGGCGGGTTGAGCCTGTTCAAATCATCACGAAAAAGGCCGCTGTTCGCAGCGGCCTTTTTTGCCACGGTTGAGCGCTCTGCCGATTTGCTTCATCTTTCAGGGAACGCAAATGCCGCCGGCGACAGCTAGAGACAGACGGAACTTCGAAAGACCCGACATGGCCAATACGGTACTTCTCAACAACATTGAGCATCAGAACCTGAGGGTGATCCCTGGATATTCCCAGGCTTTCGGTGACGGTGTAAACCAGACGGCAGTGTACCCGACCGAGTTTGCGGAAGCGCAGCGCGACTATCCGATCCTGTTCCGCAAGGACGATCAGGGCAAATACCAGGCCGTGGTCATCCTGGGGCTTGATCGCGATGAGAACCTGTTCCTCACAGACCAGGGGTGGCAGGCCCGGCATGTGCCTGCGGTTCACCAGCGCGGCCCCTTCCTGATCGGATTTCAGGACCAGGACGTCGATGGCGAAGTACGCCGGGAGCCGGTGATCTATGTGGATCTCGATAATCCGAGGGTGAGCCAGACCGATGGCCTGCCTCTGTTCCTGCAGCATGGAGGCAGCGCCCCCTACCTCCAACATGTCAGCAGGGTGCTGCAGGCGCTCCGCGCCGGCGTGGATATGAATGAGGCGATGTTTGCGGCATTTGAGGCGGCCGGCCTGATCGAACCGGCAGAACTCGATATCCGGCTCGACGAGCACACAGTGTACAAGGTGCCCGGAGTCTATTCGATCAATGAGGACGCGCTTGCCGCACTGGAGGGGGAGGCGCTGGAGCAGCTCCACAAGTCCGGCTTCCTGCGCCATGCCATATACGCGGCGGGGTCGCTGTCGAATATCAATCGGCTGATCGACCTGAAGAACCGGAAGAGAGCGGCCGAGGTGCAGACCGCGACCGGGTGACCCATGCTGGACATTAAACGCAGGACACGGACGATAGAAGGAATTGCACCCGATGCGATTCCCTATGCGGACCTTCTGGAACAGGATACGCCCACCATCCTGAAGGGTGTCGCGCGCAATTGGCTGCTGGCGCAGCGGGGGCTCGAGTCGCCCGAGGCGGCAATGTCATACCTTGCCGGATTCTATCAGGGCCGTCCGGTGACGGGCTATGCCTGCACGGCGGAAGTCGGCGGGCGGTATTTCTACAATGAAGACATGACCGGTCTCAATTTCACGCGCGGTCGCGTGTCGCTGGAGGAGTATTTCGACAATATCCGCCAGCATCTCGGCAATCCGGATGCTCCGTCATTCTATATCGGGTCCACCGATCTCGATGTCTTCTTCCCCGGCTTTCGTGCGGAGAATGACCTTGTCCTGAACGATCCGATGTTCGACGCAAATCCTCCGGTGGTCAGCATCTGGCTGGGCAACCGGACAACGGCGACCTGTCACTATGACATGTCGAACAATATTGCCTGCTGCCTCGTCGGGAACCGGCGGTTTACGCTGTTTCCGCCGGATCAGGTGGCGAATCTTTATCCGGGTCCGCTGGAGCCGACGCCGGGCGGGCAGGTGGTCAGCATGGTCGACTTCCGCAATCCCGACCATGACCGCTATCCCGGATTTCGCGACGCGCTCGCGACGGCGGAAGTGGCGGAGATGGAGCCGGGTGACATCCTCTTCTATCCGGCAATGTGGTGGCACCATGTCGAGGCGTTGAGCGATTTCAATGCCATGGTGAACTATTGGTGGAACACGTCGCCCGCCTATATCGACACGCCCCAGAATACGATGTTGCACGCCTTGCTGTCCTTGCGGGACAGGCCTGAGCCGGAAAAGCGGGCCTGGAAGGCCCTCTTCGATTACTACGTATTCGGGCCTTCCGATCGCGCGGGGCAACACCTGCCTGAACATGCGCGCGGCAATCTTGGGCCCATGGATGAATTGAAGGCTCGAAAGCTGCGTGCGCTGCTTTTGAACCGGCTGAACCGATAGATTTCGGGGGAGGGCAAAATTGAATTCCCGTCAGGTCAAAAAAGTTGTCATCGCCGGGGGCGGTACGGCCGGCTGGATCGCCGCTGCCGCGCTCTCGCGGATGCTGGGCCCGCTCCTGGATATCACGCTGGTCGAGTCCGATGACATCGGAACCGTCGGTGTCGGTGAAGCGACCATCCCCACGCACAGGACCTTTCACCATCTTCTGGCAATAAACGAGCCGGATTTCATGCGCGCCACCAAGGCGACCTTCAAACTGGGCATCCAGTTCGAGAACTGGGGGCAGATAGGTGACCGGTACATCCACTCTTTCGGCCAGGTCGGGAAGCCGAACTGGATGGGCGAATTCTACAACATCTGGATGTTCGCAAAGGAGAAGGGCCTTGGCGGATCGCTGGATGATTACTGCCTCGAACTGAAGGCTGCAGAGGCCGGGAAATTCTACACGTCGGAGAAGGGCGGCTTGAGCTATGCCTATCATCTCGACGCGAGTCAGTATGCGGGCTTTCTTCGCCGTCATTCTGAGTCGAAAGGCGTGCGGCGGGTCGAAGGACTGATCGAAACTGTCGAGCAGGATCCCGAGAGCGGTTTCATCACGGCGCTCGTCCTCAAATCGGGCGACCGGATCGAAGGCGATCTCTTCATCGATTGCACCGGTTTCCGGGGCCTGTTGATCGAACAGACGCTGAAGACCGGATATGAAGACTGGAGCCACTGGCTGCCGACGGACAGCGCGCTTGCCGTGCAGACGCGGTCGACCGGGCCGGCGCTGCCCTATACGCGGGCGATTGCGCACCATGCCGGCTGGCAATGGCGTATCCCGCTGCAGCACCGTGTCGGCAATGGCCTCGTATTCTGCAGTGAGTTCATGACGCCGGACGAGGCGCATTCGCTTCTCAATGAGAAAGTGGAAGGCGACCAGCTCACGGAGCCGCGCCTCATCCGCTACAAGACCGGGCGCCGCCGCAAGGTCTGGAACAAGAACTGTATTGCCCTTGGCCTCTCCAGCGGGTTTGTCGAACCGCTCGAATCCACCAGCATCCATCTCATCCAGATCAATGCGATGCGTCTGGTGCAGCAATTCCCGTTTGCCGGCTGCACAGAGGCGATTGCCAACCACTTCAATGACCAGGCGCAGCGGGAACTCGAAAAGATCCGGGACTTCATCATCCTGCACTACAAGGTGACGGAGCGGAGCGATTCACCGTTCTGGAATGCTCAGCGCACGGCTGAAGTGCCGGACAGCCTGACGCAACGGATCGCACTCTTCCGCGACAATGGCATCGTCTATCGCGGGCCGGACGATCTGTTCCTCACGGATTCCTGGTTGCAGGTGATGTTGGGCCAGCGCCTGAAGCCGCAGGGTTATCACCATATGGGCCATCTCATGAATGATGAGCAGCTCAATATGGTTCTCGATGGCCTGCGGAAGAAAGTGACCAGCACTGTCGAGCGGATGCCCTCGCATCAGGACTTCGTCGATCGCTACTGCGCAATCGACGAAGCCTGAATTGATGTGGCATTAGTCCGCCGCGAATGACACGCGGGCGCTGCTTGTCTTGTCAGATGGCTGACCGCCGCCCACCGACACGATGATGTCGCTGCCATTTGCCGGAATGAGCGTTCCGGACCCGTCATAATAGCCGAGTTGGTCCGCCGGAATGGTGAGGGTTACCTGCCGGGATTCACCGGGGGCCAGGTCGACCACATCGAAGGCGCCGAGCTCAACTTTCGGAACCGAGCGGTTCGGCCGGGTTTGCGGCTGCAGATAGGCCTGCACCACTTCGCGGCCCTGCATGTCGCCGGAATTGGTCACCGTGACGGAGACGGTCAGCGGCTTCGTGGCGTCTGCCGTTTCCGGCACCGACAGGTCCGAATAGGTGAAGTCGGTATAGCTGAGGCCATAGCCGAACTTGTACAGCGGTTCGCCGGCGAAGTATTTGTACGTCCGGTTATCCATCGAATAGTCGATGAAGTCCGGAAGGTCGTCTACGGACTTGTAGAAGGTCACCGGCAGGCGGCCGGACGGGCTGAACTCACCCCAGAGCAGGTCGGCAATCGCATTGCCCGCCTTTTCGCCGGGATAGAAGGCCTGCACGACGGCGTTGAGGTTCTCGTCCTCCCAGTTCAGGGCCATGGCACTGCCGGAGAAGTTGACCATCACGATCGGCTTGCCGGTCGCCTTCAGCGCCTTCAGCAGGTCTTCCTGCGGTTTCGGAAGCTTCAGATGCGTGCGGTCGCCGCCGAGAAAGCCATCGATTTCGACGCGCATTTCCTCGCCTTCGAGGTTTGCATCGATGCCGCCGAAGAACAGGATGACGTCGGCATCCGCCGCCGCCGCTAATGCTTCGGCCTCAAGGTCGCGGGAAACATCGGTCCAGTTCAGATAGGCATATTTGTCGAGCTGGTCGCGCGGCCAGCCGCTGTCGAAGGTCAGGTCCATGGTGAAGGGATAGCGCTCGCCTGCCTTCATCACGAACTCATCCATCGCCTCGGCTTTGCGCCCTGCGATGGTGACTTCCGACCAGCGGGACGGCTGGAAGCGGTAGACGCCGTCATGCTCCGGCACGATCACGCCTTTCCAGGTTGCCCCGAATTCGTCGTTGAGGCCGTTCGTGCCCGGCGTGCGCAGCCAGTAGAAGTCGATATTCGGCTCCACTTGCTCCAGCAACGGGTCGCCGGAGCGGAACTTGTCCTCATAATAGGCGGCCTCGACGCCCGGCTGCAGGCTGCCATCCTCGGCCTCATGGAACATGGCCGCTGCCGGAACCGGTTTGTAGTCGGAGTAAATGTCACCGGCGATGGTCGAGCCAAGCGCATAGGAGACATTCTCCGCACCGGCCTTCGCCGTGACGCCTTCCAGGGCGGTGACGGGCGCCGTTGGGCGGCCATAATAGTTGGCGACCAGTGTCCACCAATTGTCGGCATTGGGGCCGATCACGGCAACCTTCTCGCCGCCCGCCAGTGGCAGAAGGCCGTCATTCTTGAGCAGGACCAGAGACCTGCGGGCCGCATCCTCCGACAGGGCCAAGTGTTCCGGGCCGGCGACAGTATCAATCGACATGTCAGACCACGGCACAAGGGCCGGATCGTCATACATGCCCAGCTTGAACAGCGCCGTGAACAGGCGCTCGACGGCCGTGTCGATGGTCGCCTCGTCGATCAGGCCCAGCTCAACGGCTTCGGGCAGGGCATCCATCTTGTTGCCCTGGCCATCGCCGCAGTTGACGTCCGTGCCCATCTTCACCGACAGCGCCGCCGCCTCAGCGCGTGTTTCGACATAATGGTGCGCCTCGGGATAGTAGAAGTCCCCGATGGCGCCGCAGTCGGAGACGACATAGCCGTCAAAGCCGAGCTTGCCGCGCAACAGGTCCACCATCAGTTCTTCGCTGCCGCAGGCGGGCGCGCCGCGATAGGCATTGTAGGCGCACATCACGGAGGCGACATCAGTCTCCTCGATCGCCATCTTGAACTGGGTGAGATAAGTCTCCCACAAATCCTGTTCGGTCGGATTGTAGTCGTCGCGGTGGCGGGAGGGTTCGGGCCCGGAATGTACGGCGAAGTGCTTCACCGTCGCGACCGTCTTCCAGTAAGTGTCATCTTCGCCCTGCAGACCGTTGACGAAGTTCACGGCCATGCGGCCGGACAGGAACGGGTCCTCGCCATAAGTCTCCTGGCCGCGGCCCCAGCGGGGATCGCGGAAAATGTTGATGTTGGGAGACCAGAAGGTCAGCCCGCCATACATGGCGTAGACGTCTTCGGACGAATAGAAATTGTACTTGGCCCGGGCCTCGTCGGAGATCGTTGTGGAGATATCGAGCATCAGGTCTTCGTCCCAGGTCGCCGCCATGCCGATGGCCTGCGGGAAGACGGTGGCGTGCCCGGCACGGGCGACGCCGTGGAGTGCTTCGTTCCACCAATTGTATTCATGGATGCCGAGGCGCGGGATGGCTGCGGCCTTGTCGTACATCTGGGCGGCTTTTTCCTCGAGCGTCATGCGGCTGACAAGGTCGGCTGCGCGCGCTTCCGGCGACAGGGAAGGGTCCTGGAAGGGGAATTCGTACTGGCTGACTTCAACATCAGCGGGTGGTGGAACTTCCTCGGCCGGCGCGGCGACGCAGGCGCCGAGCAGGGCGAGCGCGAGAGCGGATCCGGAATAGAGGATGGCCCTGGCTGTGCGGTACGGTTTCATGTTTTCCTCCCCATGAGCGTGAGCGCTCATTATCTATGTTTGCGCTAACATCATACTATACGCCGTCGCGGGCGGCACAAGGGAAACCGGCCAATATCTTGCCAAGCGGGTCGATGAACTGTCTGTGAGGAGCCACAGGAGCCTGGATGAGGACCGAATGTCGGATCTGCCTGCAATCCCGCTATTCGGAACGCCCGCACCAGTGGCGGGCGCGGAAGGCTGCTGGGTATGGCACTCCGGGCCCGGCACTCCGGACGTGGGCCTGCTGACGCCGGAAGAGGCCGCCCGCGTGGCCGCATTGGTGGACGAGACGCGCCGGGCGCACCTTGCGCGGCATCTCGGCGAGCGCCGCCAGCTGCTCTCGGCTATGTTGGGGCGCCCTGTCGATGGCGTCGCGATTGGGCATGATGGCGAGGGGCGGCCCTTCCTGCCTTTCGACGAGGCGCTGTCGATCAGCCTTGCCGGGGCGGGAGGGTGGAATGCTCTGGCGCTCAGCCGGACCGGGCGCGTGGGAATCGATCTTGAGCCTGTCCGCTCCATCGACTGGAAGCCGATGCTGGGCATGACCAGCGATCTGCAAGAGCGCGAGATGGTCGAAGAAATCATCAGCGCCGATGACACGCTCGCCCCATTTTTCCGCCTGTGGACGCTCAAGGAGGCCGTGCTGAAGGCGGCTGGCTCCGGCCTCAGGGGCGGCGCGAAGCGGGTCTGCCTGCCGATGGACCTGATCGACGACAGCGAAAGCCGGGGGACAGCCATCCATGACGGCGTCCGCTACGAGATCCGGTGTCAGGCGATACAGGATGTGGTCGTGTCCATGGCTGTGCGCGCCTAGCCGAGATCCCTCAGCGACACGCACATCGGCTTCACCTCATAGACCCGCAATCCGTCCCGCCACAGGCTGCCGCGCGCCGTGATGAGAATGTCGTCGGCGCGGCGTTCAATGGACTGGATTTCCATCACGCTGGTCACCTGTTTCATCTCCGGCGTCACCTGTCCGCGATAGCTCCACTTGATGGGCGCAGAGGTGGCAAGCGTCGACAGGTGCGGGCGTTTCATGCCCTTCGCCAGTCCTTTCAGCCAGACCATGCGGGAAAGGATTTGCGTCAGGGCGTCAAGGCCGAGAGAGCCGGGCTGCACCGGATCCTGATAGAAGTGTGCCTTGAAATACCACGCATATGGATCGATATCCTGCTGCCCCCGGATCAGGCCGAGCCCGGCTGCGCCGCCAACCGGATCGTAGAAGTCAATCCGGTCGACCATGCGGAGCTTGCCGGACACCATGGGAAGCCCGTGGCTTTCGTCCGGGCCCGCCTGAACGGGCAGCGCAAATGCGGCGGCATAATCCTTGTTGGGTCCAAGGCCCGCTTGCCGGGCAAGGGCAGCGGCAGGGAAAAAGCCGAACTGGGTCTTGAGATCCAGCACGCGGTCGCCGGCCGCCGTCTCAACGATTACATCGAACGAGACCAGCGTCATCGGGCCGGCTTTGGAGAGGTTCGTCAGTTTGCTGCGAATATTCAGCCGCCGGTCGGTGCGGATCACTTCCCGGTGCAGCGTGCCGTCACCTTCCAGATTGCGGAAGCGAAGCCCGCCCGGCAGGGCAAAGCCGGAATGGCTCGCCAGCCAACCGCAGGGCTGCAGGGCGATCTCGGCGAGCACGGCAAAGGGCATCTGACCGTTGCAATTCTCGTCGAAAAACCAGGCATCTTCCGGAATGTCGTATTCCGCCGTCATCACGCCGCCGGATTCGCCCGTGCCCGGACGGGTGGAGACGGATGTGACGCGGGTCAGGAAGTGATAGGGCGGCTGAGGCAGGCGCGCGACGATGCTTTCGGAATCGAACTTGCGGTACATCTCCCCGAACGCGGCCGAGGGCGCCCCGTCGGCACATTCGAGCAGCGTTTCTTCGTCGCCATGGCTTTCCTTCATCGGCCCGATCAGTCGCGGCACGACAGGCTGCTTGCGCTCCCTCCAATGACGGCGCAGCCGGATGCCGAAGCGCGGACAGTAGAAGACTTTCTTGCCATCGCTGCGCGCGAGCAGGGAGGCATAGATTTCCGGTGTATCGCCATCGATCACTTCATCGATGAAGACCTCATAGGTCACTTCATGATCTGCATCCGGAATAACCTGCCCCCGGCACACGAACTTCGCCGTATGCCCGGGCACCGGTTCGAAGACATAGCCATCGCGCGAAATCGTCAGGCCGAGTGCGGCCGCGTGGAATTCGAGAGCCTGGACGGCGGCTTCAGCCATCAGCGTGCCCGGCATGCAGGGGTCATTGTGGAAGTGACCGTCATAGAACCACGCATCCTTTGGCGTGAGCGCCCGCGCCCTCAGATAGCCGCGTTTCCACGGGCCGCCGGCGGGATCGAAGGCCTCGACCTCGTCGAAGAGTTCCAGTTTTCCGGACGGCAGGCGCGGCGGGTTGGAATGGGCCGCACAGGCCTCGAAGCCATCACCGAAGCAGGCGAATGCATCGCCCTCACGATAGGCGTTGAGCTGCCCTGCGGAGAAAGCGCGGTGCTTGCTGGCGCGCTCCGGCGCAAACGGGGCCGGTTCGGCTGTCGGCGGCTCTGCCGTGTTCGCATCCCAGATAACGCCTTTGCCGGCGGCCAATTCCTCATCCGTGAAAAAGCCGGCCTGCCCATTGCGAACTGAGAAGGCCGCGCGGCCGCTCGCATGGCAGTCATACTGGAAGAAAAACATCCGGACACCGGACAGTTCCGCATGACCGGTAATCTCGATCTGGAACCGCAATGTGTCATCCGCATGCGGAAGGCCGCCCTCATGGAACATAATCTCGCACCCAAGCAGGCGATAGACGCGCTGGTCCTGGTTGCGGAAGTCCGCGCCCATCCATCCAATCAGGGTAAGATCGGCCTGGCCGCATTCGATCAGCGGGCCGGGGCGCACGAAACCGTCATGTACGATGAAGCCGTGATTGGCGAGGTCCGTCTCAGTCCAGACCACGCCCTGCGTTTCTTCTCCCGGCGGCGGGGAGATGCCGGAAATCCGGTCTACCAGCAGCAGGGGCGGCGCCGGCAACCGGACTTGCCGCGCAAACCCATCCTGACGCTTGAATTCCGGCCCGAAAAACTCGGACATCGACCCGCGCGATGCCTGTTCAATCGCCGGCCGGCTCCAGGAAGGCCCAAACGGTGCGCGCGCCTTGAGGCGGGTGTTCCCGCACACGACTTTCGAAATCGGAGACGTGTCGCCACAGGGGGGTGACGGCCGCGGAGCAGGCGGTGTTGCAGGCACCTGCTTAACCGCAATGCGCGCATATTTGGGCGGTGCAAGTGCCGGAGGGTGCTCGAACGGAATTCCGGTTGGGTTCCCCCGCTTTGTCAGCTTCGGCATCGAATAGGGCACTTTGCGCATGATGTTCCATTTCGGGGGTTCGGGCGGGACATTCCTGCGGGCGGCCTGCAAGACGGCCTGCAGCGGTTTCAGGTCGATGGCGCGTCCATCCGCGAAGAGCAACGCGGCGACTTCGGCCACTTGTGCGAGGTCGGACGTTTCGATCCGGTCCATTGCCACGGATTTGAAGGGTTTGCCGGCAAGGATTCCGGAAATAGCCGTGGACAGCGTATCGCGCGGTCCGAGTTCAACGAATGTGCGCACACCGTCTTCCCATGCCTTCCTGACAGTCGGCGGAAACTCGACCGTATCGACGGCCTGACGCGTCAGCATGTCCGCCGCGCTGTCGGCATCCGGCATGTAGGCATCGTGGACGGCATTGGCATAGAGGCGGACAGTGGGGCCCTCGTGCACTTTGCGCGTGTGCAGCCGGCGCCATGTGTCTTCGAAGGGCTTCATCGCCCGGGCATGCACGATGAGATGCTGGTTCATCATCACGCCCGCGCCCGGGCCGAACTCAGCGGCGAATTTCCGGCAGGCGTCGGCCGGGCCGCCGATCATGCAATCGGTATCGGCATAAACAATGGTGATTTCGACGCCGGGGAAATCAGCGACGCGCCTCTTGACGGCATCGACGGGAGCCTGGATGCGCCAATTGGTCCAGTTTGACGGGACGTTCGGCCCCCAGGCCTGGCGCGCCGTTTCGAACTCTCCGCCCAGATGGCGCTCATACATGGCCGCATCGGAGATTTCCTGCAGCAGCGCGCCGGGATCTTTCCAGTAGCCGAACGCAAACAGTGCATTCGACTCCCCGAGGGAGAGGCCGAGCGCGGCATCAGGCTTCACACCAAGCACATCCAGCAACAGGGTGGAATGAGCCTGGCTGACCAGCGTTCCGGCGCACAATTGTTCGAACTCGGAGAGGGAGGATTTCGCCAGCAGGGCTGCGATACCGTTCGCCTGCGTGATACACGACAGTTTGCGCGCAACATCCGGGAAGGCCATCAACAGACGGCGGGCCATTCGCGGATACACCGCAGCAGATCCAGTGAACACGAATGCCAGTTCGCCATCGGGCGAACCCTCGCCGCAGTGGACGCCGGGGCCACCGGGCATTTCCCCGCGTTTCAATTGCGCTGACGTCCTGCGCCGCAGGTCTTCCATCCCGGTTTCGGAGGCCGCGAGCAAGGCAATCCGGTGCTGTCCGCGTCCGCCGGGTTTTCCTGTGTGCACCAGCGTCGCCAGCCGCTCGCGCGATCCCGCTGCATGCCAGGCAATCAGGGGAGGCGGCCGCATCGGGTCTGGCATGATCCGGGGGGCGGCAGGCTGCCAGGAGACTTTCGAAACTGGTCCGTCGGCGGAGGGCCCACCCATTGCGGATTTCTTGCCTGGCTTTCCCTTCAGATCCAAAATGGCTCCGTCAGGCTCCAGGCGATGGCTGCGCACAGACAAGAGGCAGGACGCCGCCATGTCCGAAACCTGCGATGCCGTCGGCGCGGCCCCGTAAATCGTATCGAGCGCCGTGAGGGCGGGTGAAGCGCTCTTGCCGCCCCATTTGATATCTCCAAGCATGCCGAGAATTGTGTCCCCGGCCGCTTCGGCGTCTTTCCGGCGTTTGAGAACCAGCGCTCCCGCCCGATCGCCGGTTTTAGTGGTAAGGCCCATGCCCCGCAGTGCCTGTGTCCGCACCGGCTCTGCCGCAAAGTCCGCTGCTGCGACGATGGCCATGCTCAGGCGTTCTGCGCGGAGCATTTCCGCTGCCGTTTCGAGCGCGGCCGCGCCGCTGGCCGAACCCGCCGAGATGGCAAGGCCCATGCCCTGAAAATCGCGGGCATAGGTGACGCGGTTCGCCGTCATGTTCGCCATGGCGCCGAGCACCATCGAGGCGTCCAGTTTGGGCGCGACCGCATCGAGGTTTGCTTCGGCGCCGGTATCGCTCCGCTCACGCACGGGCCAGACCGCGGAATCCGCCGCGCAGCTCATTGCCGTGAACACGCCGGTTGCGGCAGCCTCACATGGAGTGACGCCCGCTAGCGCTTCGTTCACGACGTTCAGGATGGCAATCTGTTGCGGCTCGGCATTTTGCAGGTCGTTTGGTGGCACGCGCGCCAGTGCGGCATCGGTGCCAATTTCCTGCATCGGCCCGTCTTCCTGCAGAGGGCTGTTCATCAGGCGCCTGAGCACAGATTCCGAAGTGCGGTCATTGCCGGCCATGAGTGCCGCGCCGCAGATCACGATGTCATCGAGCTTCCTGGCCTTTGGCAACGCTCTTGACCGGGCGGGCCTGCTGGCGGGCGTGTGAGCTTCCAGAATGAGATGGGCATTGTTGCCGCCAAATCCGAAATTGCTGATCGCCGCGCGCCGGGTTTCGGAGCGGGGCGCCCAGGCCTCTGGCGCGGTGACAATATCCAGTTGGGAAGTCCCGACTGCGCCAAGCAGCGGCCCTGCCAAAGGCGTAGGCGGCAGCAATTCGCGCTGGAATGCGCCGGTTATCTTCAGCACGCTGGCCAGCCCGGCGACCGTGATCAGGTGCCCGGTATTCGCCTTGACGGACCCGGCCGGAAGCCGCTCCACCTCGCCAAAAAAGTCCGCCGATGCAGAGACTTCCACGCCATCGCCCACCGGCGTGCCGGTCGCGTGGCATTCGAGATAGTCAATGTCCGTAGGCTGCAATCCGGCGCGGGCATAGGCGCTCGCCATTGCATCTGTCTGACCGGCGCCGCTGGGCGCGAGCAGGCCTTTCCGGCGGCCATCATTGGACAGGCCAATGCCGCGAATGACTCCATGGACGGTGTCGCCGGCGTCGAGGTCGCGCAGACGTTTGAGGACGACGGCAACTGCCCCTTCGGAGGGAACGAGACCGTCAGCGCCCTGAACGAACGGCCGGGACTGGCCTGTCGGGCTGATGGCACGCAGGGCGTCAAAACCGATATGAAGGATGAGATTGTCGGTGGCGTTGACGCCGGCCACGACGGCGCAGTCAATCTTGCCGGTTTCGAGCTGCCGGCAGGCGAAGTCCAGCGCATAGAGGGATGACGCGCAGGCCGCATCGAGGGCCATGGATGGCCCGATCGCGCTGAGCGCTTCAGAGATAAGGAAGGCCGGCAGTTCGGAAGTCAGGACGGCGTGGTGATTTGCGGGCTGTTCACCGCGCCAGACCTGTTCGGCATAGTCAACATGACCGGCGGATGGGTAGGAGAGGTTGGCAACGAACACGCCGGTCGCGCTGCGCCGGGCCCGGGGTTTGCCAGCGTCTTCCCAGGCTTCAAGGGCCGCGTGCAGCGGCCAGGTGCAGACGGGATCCAGCGCCGTCACCTCCAATGAGCGGATCTTTGGGCGGGACGGATCGAACAGGGCGTCAAACCCGCGAACCCGGCCCGACACGAACTTTTGCCGGTTGCGGGAACCGGCGGGAACGCCAAGCTCTGCGCGGCTGACCGGTCCGTAGGCGAGCTTTCGCTCAAAAACGAGATCCGTCAGCGCATCGGGCGACAGGGCGCCGGGCAGGACGCATCCCTGACCGACAATCGCAATGGGCTCGAAGCCGCTCATGCCTCGCCCCACACGTCACCCACGACGAGATGCGGAAAGGCGTGGTCGGCTTCCAGCAACTGGTCCGCAAAGATGCGGGCGCCTTCGTTGCGGGAAATCAGCGATATGTCGCGAGCGGCGAACATCCGGGCGAGCCCTTCATCCACCATGCCGCCTTCCCATGGGCCCCAACAGAAAGACCGCACCCGGAGCGATGGATACGCCGCAGACAGGTGCGTCGCGTAGGTGTTCAGCCACCCGTTCGCCGCGGCATAGTTTGCCTGTCCGGGATTGCCGAAGACCGCCGACGCCGAAGAGAACAGGCCGCAATACCTGAGCTGGCCTGGATCCACGCATTGCATGAGCGCGAGCAGGCCGTCGACCTTTGGCCCGAAGACGGTCTGGAACGTGGCTTCCGTTTGCTTTTCGACCACAGCGTCAGACAGAACGCCGGCTCCATGAATGATGCCCGTAACCTGCTTTCCGCGTGGCAGCGCGCCGGTGATGGCGGCGCGGATCATGTCAGGCTGTGAGAGATCGCACTGCACATAGTGCGCCGCCGCGCCGACCTCCGAAAAGCGTGCAAGCGTGGCGATGATTTCCCGCCCGGCGAGCAGGTTTCGCGCATAACGGTCGATTTCTTTGGGCGTCGACGGGACGCCATTTGAGCCGGCGCGCCGGGCAAGATACGCCCTCAATTGCGGGAGACTGTCGGTCTCTTCCAGCCAGCTGGGCCAGACGATGCAGCTGGAGCGGCCGAGTAGCAGGAAGGTCCCACCTGTCCGCTGGGCCACTTCGATGGCGCAGTCGGATGTGACGCCGCGCGCACCGCCGGTGACGACCCAGACATCGTCCGAACCGGCGGTCATGGCGGAAGTGGGCGGAAGGAGCGTGTCCCCAAGCGCAACGTGGAATGCCGCGCCCTGTCCAAGCACCAGGTCCTGATCTGTTTGCGCAAGGCTGGAGACAATTGCGTGCACCGCGTCAGGCCCATCGCCAGTCATCACGGTGAGGGCGTACACGCTGCGCCCGGCCTGCTCCTGCCGGATCGTCTTTGCGAGGCCCGAGAGACCGCCAAGGTCCGCCGGCGCTGCGGCCTGGCCCCGGTCGATCAGGAAGACACGGCTTGCCGGAGGTGCGGCCAGAGCTATCGTGAGGGCGCGATGGTGCCGCTCAGCCGGGGGCCGTTCGGAAAAACCGTCCGTGACGATGACGGTATTAGCGGCCGGCCCCGGAGCATCTGCAATTGCCGCATCTGCGCCAGCCTGCGTCAGCGCTTGCAGCAGCAATGCGGCAATGCCGAGATCTCCCGCCGTGATTTCGATCCGGCCCAGCCCCTCGATCGACGGCGCTTGCGGATAGTCAAAGGCCTTCTCGAAGACCAGCCCGCGCACCGTGCTGTCATAGGGAATTCGCGCAGCTTCTGCTGAGCTGGGACGGACCGCCGCTTCGGGCGCGCCGCCCCTCAGGCAAAAAAATCAGCGATGATCCGGATGGTTCGAAGTTGGGTCAGTTCTTCGGGGTCGACTTCCGGCAGGTCCGGATGCTGGTCCCGAAGCGCAGAGAGGATTTCCACCTGCTTGATCGAGTCGACGCCCAGTTCGCCCTCAAGGTCCATGTCGTCTTCGAGCATGTCTTCCGGATAGCCGGTTTTCTCGGCGATCAGGGCCCGGACGATATCCGCAGTAATGGCGTTGCCGGCGTTCGCGTGGCCGTTTGCGGCATGACCATTGGCGGCGGGAGGCTCAGCCGCTGTAGCTTTCGGGGCTGGTGTGGCCCCCGCCATCATGTCCGCAATTGCGGAAATGGTTCTCAGTTCTACCAGCCGCTCGGGGTCGATTTCCGGAAGCTCCGGCATCTGCTCGCGCAGGGCGGAGAGAATTTCGACCTGCTTGATCGAATCCACTCCCAGTTCGCCCTCAAGGTCCATGTCAGGATCCAGCATGTCTTCCGGATATCCCGTCTTGTCAGCGATGAGCTTTGTTACGATCACAATGGGACTGATCTGCGGCGCGGCAGCCGGCGCCGGCTTCGGCGCGGGAGCTGGGGCAGCTACCGTCTGGGCCGGCTGCGCCGGAGCGGCCTGGCGGACAGGCGGCGGCACCGGCATCGGGGCTGGAGGCGGCTCGGCCTGAGGGGCGGGCTGCGGCGCGGCGAAGCCAGCCGGCGGATGGCCGTCATGACCGTTCACATGTTTCTGCGCCGGCGCGGGCTGTGCGGAGGGGGCGGGCGCCGGCTGTGGCAGGGCAACCGGTGCGCTTGGCGCGACTGTTTGCGGCAGGCCCGTCATCACCTGAGCGGTGGCTTGCAGATAGGCGGAATGAGCCGCCGACGTCGCCTGAAGGTAATCGCCATGGCGGCGGGAGACTTCCAGCATGATGCGTTCCAGCGCGCTGTCGGCGGCGCCGGCGGCTGGGGCCGGATAGGATGCGGGGAGTTGGGGACGTTCGGACATGATGGCCTCGGCAGGGCTGGGAGGAGGAACGGGAATGGATGGCTTTGATACCGGCGGGGCGGAGGGTTGCTGCACATGGGGCGCGGGTGCAGCGGCGGTATTGATGGGCGCACGCCCTGCAGCGCCTTCTTTAGGCGGGTAGGGCTTGCCATAGTTGCCGCCGGATATTTTCACGGCATGTTTGGAGGGCGTCGGCTTGACTGGCTCGGCCGGCATCGCTTCGAACAGGGCCGGAATATCGGCCTGCAATCCGGCCACGCACAATGCACCGATGCCGGACAGGAATTGGGCAACGCCATTGGCGCGCTTGTTGTCCAGCGCCACCGACTGGTGCGGCCGCTCGCCCAGGATATCGTTGACGAGTCCGGTCACGACAGTGCCCGGGCCGACCTCTACGAACATCCGCGCGCCATCTTCATACATGCGCTCAACCAGCGAACGGAACCGCACGGACGAGGCCAGCTGGCTCGCAATCTCTGCAGGCAGTTGTGCCGCGGTGCACGCATAGGGCGCCGCTGTCGCATTGGCGTAGACAGGACGTTTCGGCTTGCGTGGCTTCAGGCGCGCCAGGGCCGCCTGGAACGGCTCGACAGCGCCGGCAACGATGCGCGAGTGGAAGGCCGTGGCGACAGGCAGCATGTAGGCCTTCAGTCCGGCCGCCGTGCATGCCTGCAGCGCTTCGGCGACAATGTCGCTTGGGCCGGACAGGACGACCTGGCTCGGGCCGTTGTCGTTTGCAAGCACAAGGTCTGGCTCGAATTGGTCCAGCAGGCCGGAAATGGCTTCTGACGACGCCTGCACAGCGATCATGCTGCCGGAAGCCGTCTGCGCGGCTTCTGCCATCAGGGCGCCGCGGTCTGCCGCCGCTGTCAGGGTTGCGGCGAAGGGAAGGGAGCCGGCATAGTGCAGCGCCATGATCTCGCCGAAGCTGTGCCCGGCGGCCATGTCGGCCTGGATTCCGGCCCGCTCAAGCAAGGCCAGCTGGGCGAGCGCAACCGCGGCGATGGCCGGCTGCGCGTGCTGCATTTCCTTCAGCCGGTCGGACTGGTCGCCATGTTCGACTTGGTCGAACGCAGCAGGCGGGAAGGCGAGCCGGTGCAGTTTCAGCGGGCCGGTGCGCTCATGCCCGGCCGCTTCGTCCCAGGCGTGGCGCGCGTCCGGGAAGGACATGGCAAGGTCTGCGCCCATGCCGACATACTGGCTGCCCTGACCGGAGAACATGAAGGCGACCTTGCCGGCTTCCGGCGGGGCCAAAGAGGCATGGCAGCCTGCCTTCAGCGGACGCATGCCGACTTCGCCCTTGCGCAAGGCATCGGCCAGTGCGGCGGCCTTGGCGGCGAGGTCATCGGCATCCTCGGCGACAATGGCGCAGCGGGCAGATGCGGTGGCATCGAATTCGGCATGGGTTGCCGAGGCCCGGCCAGCGAATGACAGGGTCACATCTTCTGTGCACAGAGCATCCAGCGCTGCGGCCAGAGCTGCCGGGGACTGAGCCGAGACCAGGAAAAGTTCAGCCGGTAGAGTCCGCCACGGGCGCACGGCCGAGCGGCCGGTATATTCTTCCAGGGTCACATGGAAATTGCTGCCGCCAAAACCGAAGGAACTGACCGAGGCGCGGCGCGGCCGGGAGGGCGCCGAGATCCAGGGGCGCGCTTCGGTATTGAGATAGAAGGCGGGGCTTTTGCGGATCGCCTCGGCCGGTTCTTCCACCTTGATTGTGGGCGGCAGCACTTTGCGGCTGAGTGCATTCACCGCCTTGATCAGGCTGGCAGCACCGGCGGCGGCCTTGGTATGGCCGATCTGCGACTTGACCGAACCGATGGCGCACCAGGGCTCGGCCTGTCCTTCTGCATCGAACACCATATGCAGGCCTTCGATCTCGGCCTTGTCGCCTGCCTTAGTGCCGGTGCCGTGCGCCTCGACAAGGTCGACACTGTCGGGGCCATAGCCTGCCTGTTCATAGGCGCGGCGCAGGGCGCGGGCCTGCCCGGCCGGGAGCGGGCTGTAGATGGCCGTACCCTTACCATCGGAGGCGCCGCCGAGCCCGCGAATGACCGCATGGATCGTGTTGCCATCGCGCTCGGCATCGTCCAGCCGGCGCAGGGCCAGCATGCCGATGGCTTCGCCAAGCATCGTGCCGTCCGCACGGGTCGAGAAGGGCCGGCAGTCTCCGGTCGGCGAGAGGGCCGGCGTCTTGGAGAAACACATGAACATCAGGATGTCGTTCAGTGCGTCCACGCCGCCGGTCAGCACTGTGTCGCTGTCTCCGGAGCGCAGTTCATGCAGGGCGATCTGCAGGGCCGACAGGCTGGAGGCACAGGCCGCGTCGGTCACATAATTGCTGCCGCCAAGATCGAACCGGTTGGCGACGCGCCCCGCGATGACATTGCCGAGCAGGCCGGGAAAGGTCGCTTCCTGCCATTCGACATAATGGTCTTCGATCCGTTTCGCGATATCCTGCACCTGCGTCTCGGCAAGGCCGGCCTGGCGCATCGCATTGACCCAGGCAGGACGCTGCAGGCGTCCGGCCATATGCGCCGTCAGCTCGGTTGCCGACGCGACGCCCAGCACGATACTGGTACGGGTCTTGTCGATCTTGCCGTCGGAGTCCCGCGCAATGTCCTCAAGGGTCATCTGCGCAGCGATCAGGGCCAGCAATTGAGCGGTGTCGGTGCCCTCCATGGCCTTTGGCGGAATACCGAAGGTCATCGGATCGAACGCGACCGGATCAATGAACCCGCCGCGGCGGCCATAGGTGCGATCCTTCGTGCGCGGATCATCGTCATAATAGTCTTCGACCAGCCAGTGGCTGGACGGGACATCACTTATCAGGTCGCGCCCTTCGAACAGATCGCGCCAGAAGCCGGTCACGTCGCCGCGCCCGGGGAGCACTGCGCCCATTCCGACGACTGCAATTGGAGCTGCGCCCGGTTTCGACATCAGGCAAATCCTGCTTCTTCAAAATGTTGCGGTACGAAGGAAAACGCGGTTGGCGGCACGGCGACGCCGGCAGACCGCAGCTGTGCCGCCCGACTGATGCGTGCTGCGCCTTCCATCAGGTTCCAGGCGATCTGCGCGACCGTGCGGTTGGCGATGTCCTCAAGACAGGTGCCGGCGACCCATTCATTGAAGGCGCCCTGCGCGGGGCCACACCAGATCTGGTAGTCCGCCACGCGGGCAGGGTCGCCATCCCGAGCCCATTGGGCCCCCATGAAGAGGTAACGCCGCGCTACCAGTGCCAGCCGCTTGTTACCGTCGCTCTCGGCCCGTTCCGCCTCGCGCGGATTCACCTTGGCGATGTAGTCACGGGTTGCCGCCCAGGCCGCGCCAAATGGCTCACCAAGGACATCCTCGACCCATTTGCGGTCTTTGACATCCATCGTCTCGAAACTGGCGCCCGCCTTGTAGAGCGCGTGGAACTTCTTCGCCCGCATGGCAAACAGCGTTCCCCGCTTCAGTACCTGGACTTCGACGCCCTGTTCGAACATGTCGGCCGCCGGCGCCATGGCGACATCCGCCGGACCGGCTTTGGCGAGCAGGGCCCGCGCCGGTTCCGACAGGCCGGATTCGACCGCAGACTGATTGATCGATCCGGTCAGAACATAGGCCGCGCCCATCTGGAACGCCGCAGCGACACCGTGCGGCGTGGCGATGCCGCCGGCGAGGCCGATGCGGATCGTGTTCGCATCCACGCCCGTGCGGGCGGCCACGCGATCCCGGGCCATGGAGAGAGACGCGAACAGGGGCGCGGCGGCTCGATTGTCGGTATGGCCGCCGCTGTCGGCTTCGGCCGTGATCTCGCACGCGACGGGCACTTGTGCGGCGAGGTCCGCCTGCTCGGCTGTGATCGCGCCGGCGGCGACAAGATCCTGCAGCATTTTCGCCGGGGCAGGCGCCATGAATTGCTCGGCGACCTCGGCCCGTGAAACCTTGGCAAAGACATGATTGGCGCGCTCGATGCTTCCGTCGGCGGCGCGGCTGAGACCGAGCGCGGTGTAGCGCACGATATCCGGTGACAGGCGCATATAGGCCGACGCGGAAACCCGGCAGACACCCTCACGCAGGAAGAGATCAACGACGGCCGCCTCATAGCCCGGCTGTTGGGGCGTGTGGATCAGGTTTGCGCCCCAGGAAACCTGTTCAGGCGACAGGTAGCTGCGAATTTCCTTCAGGCCGGCTTCGATCGTTTCGGGTGGAAGGCCGGCGCTGCCGTAAAAGCCTACGCATCCGGCACGGACGGCGGCGGCCACCATTCGGGGTGTCGCGATGCCCCGGGCCATTTCGCCGACAACATAGTTGAACCTTGCGCCATGGGCGGCGGAAAAGGCGCGGTCACCCAGCCATTCCGGGTAAAGGGGTGGAAGGATTGCCGCATCGGCGGCCGGCGCAACGCCATTGACGGGCCTGGCGATCATTTCATCGGCCACGTGCTCAACCGTCGCCGGCACGCGAGGATTCCCAACGATCGTGGCAGTCACGTTCATGAGCCCGACACTTCTTGTCTGTCCGACCGAAATTTCTCTATCGGTCGCTACTTAAAATTAAGCGAACGGCCATCGCCCGACGCCCGAAAACCCCTGTTGCAGGGAATTTATGACTGAGTCATTACCGGCGAACAACTTCACGCCCGCAGTAATGCCTGCAGATGAGCAAATATCCGGCAGACCAGGCGAATCCCTGACGACTTGACTTGCCGACTGTGCACCCGGAGGTGGAGCCGGACTGTAATGCCTGCTCCACAACAAGGCTCACCTGGCGGTCATGGCACCGTCGATGACGTGTTCCTGACCGCTGATATAGCTCGCGCGATCGGAAGCGAGGAAAACGATCAGGTCTGCAACTTCCTCAGGCCGGCCGGCCCGCACCATCGGCGTGTTGCCGGCGGCAATGGCGTTCACATCCAGCTGATTCGCACCGGAATGGGCGGTCAGCGCCGCGGCCTGGTCGGCATTCATGGTTTCGGTCATGCGGGTGATCGATTTCTGCCAGATTGGCGTGTCGATGATGCCGGGATGGACAGAATTCACCCGGATCGGCCAGCCCATCTGTCCGCATTCTACCGCAGCCGCCTTCGTGAAGAGGCGGACGGCTCCCTTGGATGTGCAATAGGCACTGGCGCCTGCCGCCCCCCTGAGGCCGGCGACGGACGAGATATTGACGATCGAGCCGCCCTTTTCCTGCATCCGGCGCATGGCCGCGCGGGTGCCGAGGAAGACGCTGTCCACGTTCACGGCCATCTGCTTCTGCCAGTCGGCCAGCGAATAGTCGGTGATCGCACCGGCAATCGCGATGCCGGCATTGTTCACCAGCACGGAGGGCGTTCCGAATTCGGCTTCGGCGGCCTCGAACACCTGGTCCCAGGCGGCCTCGTCCGTCACGTCCTGGTGAAGGGTCAGCACCTTGCCGCCGGCGCCCTGAATGGAGGCGGCGGTGGCCTTCAGGCCGTCATCGTCGATATCTGTTGCAACGACTGCAGCGCCCTCGCGCGCCAGCGCCTCGGCTGCGGCCCGTCCAATGCCGCTTCCGGCCCCTGTGACAACAGCAATCCGCCCTTCGACCAGTCCCATAGTTTCCTCCTTGGTGATCTTTCCATTTTGTCTAGCAGCTACAGCGCTTGACGCCACCGGGAGATTGGTGTTTTACCCGCCGCTTCATGACGGGATGGTGCGGAGCCGCCGTTGAAATCGCGGGAGAGAATGAGCTCACCCGCCGATCCGCGCTGACAATGAGGTACTACCATGTCACGTCGCCATAGCGCGAAGTACAAGATCGACCGTCGTGTCGGTGAGAATATCTGGGGCCGCCCCAAATCCCCCGTCAACAAGCGCAACTACAAGCCCGGACAGCACGGCCAGAACCGCCGCAGCAAGACGTCCGACTTTGGCATGCAGCTCATGGCGAAGCAGAAGCTGAAGGGCT
>JAGQRO010000222.1 GCA_020425315.1 Hyphomonas sp.
GCAATGCCGGCAGCCAGGGCCTGGTGGTGGCCGTGCGCGCCATCGCCGAACGCCAGCTGGACGGCGCGGCCGCGCGCCGGGCCATCCTGCGCGAAGTGCTGAGCGGCTTCGTCAACGGCATCCTTTTCGCTGTGGGCGTCGGCGTCATCGCACTCCTCTGGTTCCACGATGTGAAACTGTCGCTGGTGCTGGCCAGCGCGATGATGGCGACCTTCGTGTGGGCGGGCATTTCCGGCATCCTGGTGCCGCTCGGCCTGAAGAAGCTCGGCGCCGACCCTGCCGTGGCCTCGTCCGTTTTCGTGTTAACCCTGACCGACGTGATGGCGTTCTTCAGTTTCCTGGGCCTGGCCACCCTCATCCTCTTGTAATCCTGCGGGATTTCTGCGGATTCTCCCCCATGGGGCGAAAGGGCGCGCCATTTGCACCGTCGCATCCTAGTAAAAATCCAGGTGTTTCAATCCGGGAGCCATGCCCATGGCCCTCACCATGCGAACGTCCGATGCCGGACTCGAGCTCATCAAGAGCTTCGAGGGCTTCCGTTCGCGTGCGACCCGCCTGCCGAACGGCAAATGGGTGATCGGATACGGACACACCGCGACCGCGCGCGAAGGCCTGCGCATCACCCGCGCCGATGCCGAGCTGTTGCTGCGCCACCATGATCTCAAGCCCATAGAGGACCTGATCGCCGGCCGCGTGCTGGCGCCGCTGTCGCAGAACGAATTCGACGCACTGGTCTCCTTCGCCTTCAATCTCGGGCCAAAGGCCTTCCTCGGCTCCAATGTGCTCGCCCTGCTGGGCAGCGGCGAGCGCCTGCAGGCCGCCGAAGCGATGAGCAGCTGGCGCAAGGGCAAAGTGGGCGGCGAGGTGCGGGTCATCGATGCGCTGGTGCGCCGCCGCGCTGCCGAGAAGGCGCTGTTCCTGGAACATCCCTCCGGCCGTGTCGCCATTCCCGGCGCGCTGGTGCGTCCGCAATTTGACCCCTTCGCCGCGCAGGCCGTTCCGCAGGAACGCCCGGTCCTGATCGAAACCCGCAGCGAGGCCGAGCGCCCCGCCGCCCGTCCGCAGGGGGGTGAATCGGCGCCTCAGGCCGCCGCCCGCGCCGTCTCGGAGCGGATCACGCGCATCCTGCAGGAACAGGAAGACGTGCCGCTGCCGCCGCTCACCGAAAGTGAGGACGGCCCGACGGTCGACGAGATCACCAAGGCGGTTTCCGCCCTGGCCGAGCCGGATGCGGCGCCGCCGCCGGAAGCGGATGAATCGCTCCCGCCGGACCTGCCCCAACCGCCGGCCCCTGAACGCCTGCAGGCGAAGGAGCCGGACACGGGTGACCTCCTGGAACTGACCGATGCCCTGCCGGCCGCCGAAGAGACGGACTGGTCGGCGCTGGAGTCGCCACCGGGGCGCGTGGATGAGACAGAGGACGATCTCGGTCTGTTGCGCTGGCTGCCTTATGCCTTCCTGTCGGGCCTCGGCATGCTCGGCATCTTCGAAGGCGTGCGCCGGATCCTCGCTCCGGCGGCCTCCCGCCTGCCGGCCGGGAATGCAGCCGGCTTTGACGGCCCGATCCTGGCGCTCGGCTCGGCCATGCTGAGCGTTGTGGCCGTCTATTATCTCTACCGCGCGCTTTCGAGGCAGGATTGACCTGCTGACAGGCGGGAAATCGCCTGCTAGTCAGGCCGCATGATTCCGAACACATATCCCACCCTGAACTTCGATCTCGGCGAAACCGCCGACATGATCCGCGAAACCGTGGCAAGTTTTGCCCAGAACGAGATCGCGCCCCGCGCGGCCGAGATCGACCGGACGGACACATTCCCCCGCGACCTCTTGCCCAAGATGGGCGAGCTCGGCCTGCTCGGCATCACGGTGGAGGAAGAGTGGGGCGGCACGGGCCTCGGATACCTGGAACATGTCGTTGCGATGGAGGAAATCTCCCGCGCGTCCGCCTCGGTCGGCCTCTCCTATGGCGCTCATTCGAACCTTTGCGTGAACCAGATCCGCCGCTGGGCCTCTGACGCCCAGAAGGCGCGCTACCTGCCGAAACTGATGAGCGGGGAACATCTCGGCTCCCTGGCCATGAGCGAGAGCGGGGCAGGCTCCGATGTCGTTTCCATGAAGCTGCGCGCCGAGAAGAAGGGCGACCGCTATGTGCTGAACGGCACCAAGATGTGGATGTGGATCACCAATGCGCCGGATGCGGACGTTCTGGTTGTCTACGCAAAAACGGAGCCCCAGGCAGGGTCGAAAGGCATCACCGCCTTCCTGATCGAGCGTGACATGAAAGGCTTCTCGGTTGCCCAGAAGCTCGACAAGCTGGGAATGCGCGGTTCGGAAACCGGCGAACTCGTCTTCGAGGATTGCGAGGTTCCGGAAGAAAACATCATGGGCCCGCTGAATGGCGGCGTCCGTGTGCTGATGAGCGGGCTCGATTATGAGCGCGCCGTGCTCTCGGCCGGCCCGACCGGCATCATGCAGGCCTGTATGGATGTCGTGATCCCCTACATCCATGACCGCAAACAGTTCGGCCAGTCGATCGGCGAGTTCCAGCTGATCCAGGGCAAGGTGGCCGACATGTATGTCCAGATGAATGCGGCCAAGGCCTATGTCTATGCCGTCGCCA
>JAGQRO010000223.1 GCA_020425315.1 Hyphomonas sp.
CCTCGGCATGGCCGCCGCCCATCTCATGATAATGGGCCCCATGCACGGCCATGGTGGGGATGTCGCGGAGAATGTTGTAGCCGGGATTGGGCAGTTCCACGATGAAGGTGGAATATTGCTGGTGGCGCGGCGCGTCCGGATTGGTCTTCGCCATGACGACCGCAATGTCGGCGGTGGTGGCGGCACTGGAGAACCACTTCTCACCGTTCAGGACATAGTTGCCCTTGCCGTCCTTCTCGGCGCGGGTCTGCATGCCGGTGGCGTCGGCGCCGGCGGCTTTCTCCGTCATGGAATAGCAGACGCGCTTTTCGCCGTTCAGGATGGGTTTGAGGAATTTCTCTTTCTGGAAATCCGTGCCGTGGGCCAGCAGGGTGAGCATGGTCGCATCGTCCGGCCCCTGCGAGTTCATCGACAGCGCGCCGAGATGGCTCTGGCCGAGTTCCATCTGCACCAGTGCATTGGCGAGCGGCCCGAGGCCCATGCCGCCATGTTCCACCGGGATGAAGGGCAGCCAGAGCCCTTGCGCCCGCGCCTTCTTGCGCAGCTTGGCCAGCACCTCCTTGAACGGCGTGCCGGCGGACATTTCCTTCTCGGCGGGGATGCATTCCTCCTGCACCCATTTGCGCACGCGCGCGCGCACCTCTTTGGCGTCGTCCGGAATGGTGAAATCGATGGCCATGGCGTCCTCCTGTTTTGCCGGAGGCTAGCGCGGCGGCATCGCCCTGCACAGGCTGACTTCGCGTCAGTCGTAGTCGACTTGCGTGAGATAAAGCCCATCGGCCGGGGCGATGGGGCCGCATTCGGTGCGGTCGGCGGCGTCGAGGATGTCTTTCGCCCAGCCGACCGGCTGCTTGCCGCGGCCGACGTCGATCAGGCTGCCGACCATGGAGCGGACCTGGCGGTGGATGAAACTCTGGGCGCGGCAGGTGAAGAAGATGTGCTCGCCCTCTCGGCGCACCTGAAAGTCGTTCAGCGTCTTCACCGGGCTTGCCGCCTGGCAGTCGGCGTCGCGGAACGTCGTGAAATCATGTGTGCCGATGAAGGCCTGTGCCGCCTCGTGCATCTTCTGCGCACTGAGCTTTGACGGCACGCGCCAGGCAAGGCCGCGCTCCAGCGTGAGATCGGCGCGGCGGTTGACGACGACATAGCGATAGTGCCGCTGGGTGGCGCTGAAACGGGCGTGGAAATCCTCGCTCACTTCTTCAGCGTGAAGGACGGCGATGGGGTGCGGGCGCAGGTGGAAATTCATCGCGTCGGCGACCTTGTTGGGCCGGTCGGTGCGGAGGTCCATATGCGCCACCTGCCCCGTTGCGTGGACGCCGCTGTCTGTGCGCCCGGCCCCGAACACGTCGACCGGGGCGCCATCGAGTTTCGAGGCGGCCTCTTCCAGTACGCCCTGAACCGTCGGCTTGCCGGGCAGCTTCATCCAGCCCTGGTAAGGGCCGCCATTGTATTCGATGAGGAGACGGTAACGCGGCATCGCCTCAGCCCCCGAAGGCGGCAGGATAGGTGAGCGTGCCGACGGTGGGCGCGCCGGGATTGATCTCTTTCGCCATGAAGGCGGGGCCGGACCAGGGCGCGGAGAACGGCGCGGCGGTCTCAGCCGTGAAGCCGAATTTCGGGTAATAGTCCGGGTGCCCCAGCACGAAGACGAGGCTTTCGCCCCGCCCGGCCAGCGCGATCAGGCCCATGCGGATGAGGCCGGCGCCGATACCCTGCTTCTGCACGCCGGGCGCAGCACTCATCGGGCCGAGGCCGACGGCGGATGGCTGGCCATCGATCAGGATGCGGAAGAACTCAACATGGCCAACAAGCACCTCGTTGCGATGGGCGACGAGGGAGAGAAGGCTGTCATGGTCGGCATGCAGGCGGCGCGTGATGGCGCCCTCCTCCTTGCCGCCGAAGGCCGCATCATTGAGGGCGGCGATGGCGTCCATGTCTTCGGGCCGCGAAAGGCGCATCCAGGTCTCGGTCATGACATCACCGTCGCATGGGGCACCGGCTGGCCGCGCAGGAAGTCTTCGGCGGCGAGGGGCCGGCCACCCGGCTTCTGCAGGCGCAGCAGGCGCACGGCGCCGCCATCGCCGCAGGCAATCAGCAGATTGTCATCCAGCACCGTGCCGGGCGGGGCCGACGTCTCCTGCCCTGAGCGGCGGCAACCGAGCAGTTTCAGGCGCATCGGCTCGCCGCCGCCGGGCGGTGCCCACCAGCACCAGGCACCAGGGAATGGCGAGAGGCCGCGGATCTGGCAGTCCACCTCACGGGCGGGTTTCGAGAAGTCCACCTTCTGGTCGCCCGGGCCGAGCTTGTGGGCGTAAGTAATGCCCTCTTCAGGCTGGACATTCGGTGTCAGGCTGCCGTCGGCGAGGCCGGCGAGCGCACGGGGCGCAAGCTCGGCGGCCAGCACGGCCAGACGGTCGTGCACGCTGCCAGCGGTGTCGTCGAACCCGATCGGTGTACGGAGCGAAGCGAGCACGGGGCCGGTGTCGAGCCCCGCATCCATCAGCATGGCGTCGACGCCGGTTTCGCTGTCGCCCGCCATGATGGCGCGCTGGATGGGCGCGGCGCCCCGCCAGCGCGGCAGGATGGAGGCGTGCATGTTGAGGCAGCCGAGGCGCGGCGCATCGAGAATGGCCTGCGGCAGGATGAGGCCATAGGCGACGACCACAGCGGCATCGAGATCGAGGGCCGCGAAGGCTTCCTGCTCCGGCGCCTTCTTCAGGCTTTTCGGCGTGCGCACGTCAAGGCCATGGGCTTCGGCGAAGGCGTGCACGGGCGTCGGCGTCAGCTTCTGGCCGCGGCCGGCCGGGCGTGGCGGCTGGGAATAGACGCAGGCGATCTCGTGGCCCGCTTCCATGAGCGCCTTCAGCACTCCGACGGCGATGTCGGGGCTGCCCATGAACGCGATGCGGAGGGTCATGCGGTCAGGCGGCGTCTTCGCGGATCTTCCGCAGCTTCGCCTTCTTCACCTTGTCGATGGCGCGCTGGCGCTTCAGGCGCGAGAGATGGTCGATGAACAGGGTGCCTTCGAGATGGTCCATCTCGTGCTGGATGCAGACGGCGTAGAGATCCTCGGCCCATTCCTCGACCAGGTTGCCATTGTAGTCCATGTAGCGCAGGCGGCAGCGGGCCGGGCGCTCAATCTCGTCGAAGATATCCGGCACGGACAGGCAGCCCTCTTCATAGGGCTGGGTCTCTTCCACGGTTTCGAGGATTTCCGGGTTCACGAAATAGCGCGGCGCCGGCTCGTCGCCTTCCTTGGCGAGGTCCATCACGATGATGCGCAGCGGCACGCCGATCTGGATCGCGGCCAAGCCAATGCCCGGCGCGTCGTACATGGTTTCCAGCATGTCATCCATCAGCGCGCGAAGCTCGTCGGTGACGGGCCCCTCGACGGGCTTGGACACCTCTTTCAGGCGCGGATCGGGAACGGTGAGGATTTCACGTATAGCCATGGGCGTCAGATAGTCGCGGGCGCGGGCCCGGTCAACGGGCAGGCCTCATTCCGCGGCAACGGGCCCGCCCTTGCCATCAAAGTCCAGCTGGCCGGTTTCCGGGCCATTGGCGCGGGATTCGATGCGTTTCGGCTCCGCCGGGGCCTTGCCGGGCGGGGCGATCTGCATGTCCTCGAACTTGCGCAGCGTCGGGATGACCCGCTTGTCGAGCGAGCCCATCAGCGAATTGAAACTGTCGACCGAGCCGTTCAGCGATTTGCCGAGCTTCTCGATATGGCCCAGCATCACGCCCATGCGGTTGTAGAGTTCGGCGCCGAGATCGGCGGCCTCCATGGCATTCTCGTTCATCTCATGCTGGCGCCAGAGATGGGCGACCGTGCGGGCCAGCGCGATCAGCGTGGTCGGCGTGGTGACGATGACCGAGCGGCTCATCGCCTTCTCGATCAGGTCCGGGCTGTGTTCGAGGGCGGCGGCGAAGAAATTCTCGCCCGGAATGAACATGGCGATATAGTCGAACCGGTTGCCAAGGTTCGACTGGTAGTCCTTCGAGGCAAGCGACTGGACATGGCGCTGAACGCTGGCGGCGTGGGATTTGAGGTGCGCGGCCCGCTCGGCCGGGTCTTCAGTGTTCACGGCCGCCATATAGGCATCCAGCGAGACCTTGGAATCGACCACGATCTGGCGCCCGCCGGGCAGGTGAATGATCGCATCCGGGCGCTGGCGGCCGGTCTCTGTCTGTTCGCTCACCTGTTCTGCAAAGTCGCAGTGGCGCGACAGGCCCGCCTGCTCCATCACATTGCGCAGAGTCATCTCGCCCCATCGCCCGCCGCCTTTCGGCGCCGTCAGGGCACTGACGAGCTTGCCCGTCTCGGTCGTGTGGCGCATCAGGCTCTCGTGCACCGCCTTGACCTGTTCCTGAATGGCGGACTTGTCTTCCGAGCGCACCTTCTCGATCGCTTCGACCTTCTGGCGGAAGGTCTCGAAATTCTCGCCGATGGGTTTCATCAGTTCGCGGAGCTGGCCCTGGGCGCCTTCCTTGTGCTTCTCGAACGTCTCATTGGCGAGCTGCAGGAATTGCGCGTTCGCCTGACGCAGGACGCCCTGGGCAAGATCAGCGAATTTCTTCTCGTCCTCGGCGCTGCGGGCGCGGGCTTCGGCGAGAGCGATCTCGGCTTCGCGGGCAACCGCTTCCAGCGTGGTGACGCGCTGGCGGAACTGTTCGCGCTCATCGGTGGCGCGCTCGAATTCCTGCGTCAGGCGCGTCGCCTTCACCCGGCCGTTCGACCAGACAAGATAGGCCGCCACCCCACCCACAAGGGCGAGGAGGAAGAGACTAATGTGGACAAGGTCAAACCCCTGCCCGGCAATCGTGACGATCGGTTCCATGCGACCCTTCTGGCATGATTCCGGGGGAACGTATCAGGAACGATGAGGGGTGTCGAGTTAAGGTGCGCAGGCAAAGGAAGCCCGCGCTCCTGCTTCGACTTCGCTCAGCATGAGCGCTCATAATGTACGGGACTCATCCTGAGCGAAGTCGAAGGATGAAGTGGCAGAGAGCAGAAGCCCGGCGCTTGCGTCTGGGCCTTCTCGGGAAACCGAAGTGCGAT
>JAGQRO010000224.1 GCA_020425315.1 Hyphomonas sp.
TAGACATATTCGAAGATGCACGGGCTGGCCGGGCGGGCCGGGGCGAAGCGGTGGGATTCGATGCCCTTGTCGGAGATCACGACGATCTCGCCATTGTCGACCTCGCGCACGAATTCGGCGCCGATAATGTCGAGGGCGCAGGTTTCCGAAGCAAAGACATAGGCCTCGCCCAGACGCCCCAGAACCAGTGGGCGCAGGCCCACCGGATCACGCGCGCCGACCAGTTTCTTGCCGGTCAGGCCGACAAGGGCATAGCCGCCCTCGATCTTGGCAAGCGCATCGATCAGCCGGTCCAAAAAATTCGCCCGGAGAGACCGGGCGACGAGGTGAAGGATGACTTCGGTGTCCATGGTGGACTGGAAAATGGCGCCGTCACGCACCAGGTCGTGCCGAAGCTTTCGGGCGTTCGTCAGGTTGCCATTGTGGGCAACGGCAAAGCCGCCGGAGGCGAGATCGGCATAGACCGGCTGGATATTGCGCAGCATCGGCCGGCCCTGCGTGGAGTAGCGGTTGTGGCCGATGGCGGCGTGGCCGGGCAGGCGCGAGCGCAGGTCGCCGCCGAAATGCTCGCCCACCATGCCCATATGGCGTTCGGAGGGGAAACGCTTGCCGTCGAAGGAGATAATGCCGCAGGCTTCCTGGCCGCGATGCTGCAGCGCGTGCAGGCCCAGCGCCGTCAGAAGGCTGGCTTCATGATTGCCGTAAATTCCGAAGACGCCGCATTCCTCGTGGGGCTTGTCGTCATCGTGATCAAAATGGACCATGAGAGACTCGCTCCTGCATGACAGACTTGCGACACGGGCCTATTGCCCTGTTTCTTCCTCCGTGGAAAGGGCCTCCTGCACGTCCTGGCCAACTTTTGCGGCTTCGAGGTTCACGCCATCGGCAATTTTTCGCAGGTATGGATAGGACATTCCGTTCTGGATGAAGCCCGGCACACGGCTTTCTTCCAGCACCAGGCCCAGCAGAACCACAAAGAAGACAAGGGCCACGAAGCCGCGCAGCACGCCGAACACGGCGCCGGCAACATGATCGAACATGCCGATGCCGTCGGCGCCCTGGATATTTTTCGACAGGCGCTGGCCGAGCCAGGCCACCAGAACATAAACCACGATGAACGCCGCCACGACGAGAATCAGGTCGGCCGTCCAGGGCGCGAGGTCCGGCGGCAGCAGGGCGGTCAGGTCATCATGGAAAAAGGCCCGCGCATAATAAGCCGCTGCCAGAGCGCCGATAAAGGAGGCGAGCGTCGCCAGCTCCCGCAGGAAGCCGCGCGCAAATCCCATGATCGAGGAAATCAGCACGACGGCCAGGGCAATCCCGTCAAAAGCTGTAATGGACTCAAGCATTCATGGCGTCCGGGGCAAGCAACTCTACGAGGTCGATAAGCCGTCTTATCGGGGTGACGGTCAAGCCATCGACTGCGGTGGGAGCCCCTTCTGGCACGAAAGCCCGCTCAAAACCAAGGCGTTCGGCCTCTTTCAGGCGCTGTTCCATGCGCGCGACCGGGCGCACGGCGCCGGAAAGGGCGACCTCGCCAAAGAACACGCTGCGCTCCGGTGCGGCATTGGCCGAAAGGGATGTGAGCAGGGCGGCGGCGGCGGCAAGGTCGCCGGCCGGCTCCATGATCCTGTATCCTCCGGCCACGGAGAGATACACATCCATCCCGGCCAGGTTGAGTCCGCAGCGCGCCTCTAGCACAGCGAGCAACATGGCAAGCCGCCCGCCATCCCAACCGACCACGCTGCGCCGCGGCGTGCCATAGGCCGACTTGGCCACCAGCGCCTGCACTTCGGCCAGCACGGGGCGCGAGCCTTCCATCGCCGCGAACACGGCGGCGCCGCCTTCGCTCTCGCCATCGGCGCTGAGGAACAGGGCCGACGGCTCCTTCGCCGGGGCGAGGCCGTATTGGTGCATTTCGAAGATGCCGATCTCGTCGGTCGGGCCGAACCGGTTCTTCACCGCGCGCAGGATGCGGAACTGATGGCCGCGCTCGCCTTCGAAATAGAAGACGGCGTCCACCATATGCTCCACCACGCGCGGGCCGGCGATCGTGCCTTCCTTGGTGACATGGCCGACGAGGACGAGGGCGGCGCCGGATTTCTTGGCCCAGCGGACCAGTTCCTGCGCGCAGGCCCGCACCTGCGCCACCGAGCCGGGGGCAGCCTCCAGGCTGTCGGACCAGAGCGTCTGGATGGAATCGATGACGACGAAGGCCGGCTCGGCCTCTTTCAGGGCGGAGAGGATCTTGCGCAGATCCGTCTCGGTGGCGAGCTGGACCGGGCTTTCGGCGACTTTCAGGCGCTTGGCCCGCTCCTGGATCTGGGCGGCGGCCTCCTCGCCGGAGACATAGACCGTCTTCAGGCCATTGCGGGCGAGCCGCGCGGCGACCTGAAGCAGCAGCGTCGACTTGCCGATGC
>JAGQRO010000225.1 GCA_020425315.1 Hyphomonas sp.
GCCGTTTCAAGCGTACGCTTCCTTAGAAGCTTCGGGAGCGACGATCAGCATATTCGCGGTCCGCGGTGGGTTGCAGGAATCGGGACGGATGATGAGGGCAGTTAAGCGGAAGATCGCCGCAGTCTGCGCCTAGGATCCGCTTTGCGAGACGAAGTGTGAATTCGCTGCGGCTGTGCCAAAGTCAGCTTTGAAGTAGCGACCGTGTCAAAAATGGTCGTTACTGCGGTGGCAAGACACCCGGCTAAACCCCAACGTCGATAAGGGGTGGAGTGCCGGAGGGGGCAGACCCCTAGGCTGGGAGTTTTGAGGGATACACTGGAAACAGGCGACGGAGCATTTCCAAAGCTCTGTCGGCCCGCTGGCGGGCTTCGACTGCGTCAGGAGGTGGCATCCGGCCAATCACGCGGCGGATCTGCAGATCACCCAGCAGTAACCCCAAGTAGACCTCGGTCACTTGCGCCGGGTCCTCACTTTCAATTGCCCGTGCGAACAGATCGGTCAACTGCGGCGCAATAGAGCCGCGCCCTACTTCGGCAATGATCCGGCCGAGATCGCCGCTAGGGTCGGCCGCCGCCGCCNNTTCAGGGCAACAACTTCCTCGCTGGTGAGAACCGCGATCAGTTGGGGGCCGAACTCTTGCACGGCGGCAAGCGGATCGCGGAATGCGGCGGCCGACATGACCAGCTCGTCACGCAGTTCCTCGATATTGGCCTGCACCATCGCGCGGAACAGGCCTGGCTTGTCGCCATACCATTTGTAGAGCGTTTCAAGCGAGGCACCGGCTGCCTTGGCTACAGAGGCCATCGTTGTCGCTGCATAACCATGCTGGACAAGCAGCGCCAGAGTAGCCCGTTGGATCTCTTTCCGCCGAGTTTTCCGTGCTTCCTGCCGCATGCACCTTCGCTCCTGAACAGTCGCGTTGACAGGATCAGTAATTGCAATTACGGATCATCGCAACCGTAATACAAGTTACACTTACCGCCATCCTAACCCGGAGGGTCCATCTTGTCCGAATCCCGTTCGATTACCGCCGCGCTGAGCGCGCTGATCATCCTTCAGTTGGTCATGCTGGGAGCGCTTTACGCCCAGGTGCCACCGCATCCGCCCGCGACGATTCCGCTTTTCGCGATAGCGCCGTTCCTGGCCGTGGCGCTTGCGACCGCAGCCGCAGCGTTGATTGTCGGCCCCGTGGCAGGCCGGACGGGCAGGGCGCTCAGCCTTCTAGCCGGGCTGATGGCCCTTCTGTCCTTTGGCCCCCAGAAGTATCTGGACCCGCAGTTTCCTCTGATCTGGCCCGCCGTCCTGGCGGCACAGGTTGCCGTCATCGCGGTTTTCGTTGGGGTGCTGTTCCGGCAGGGACAGCGTTCGGCATGATGAGGTCGTTTGCGCCGGTTGCGGCACCGGCATTGCTCATCCTGCTGCCGCTGATTTCAGTCGGCTTCAGCGGCGCCAGTTTCGGCTTTTTCTTTGCCTGGCAGAGCTCGACCCTGCGCGGTCTGGACATGATCGACCCGGCAACTGCCATCGAGGCCATGCAGGCGATGAACGCCTCTGTCCGCAATCCGCTTTTCGGCACGGTCTACTTCGGAACGCCTCTTGTTCTGGCGCTGTCGGTGGTCGTGATGGCGATTCTGCGGGCAAGGGTAGCCGCCGTTGTGCTGGGCCTCGCACTTGTCTTGCATATGGTCGGGGTCTTTGGGGGCACTGCCACCATCAATGTTCCCTTGAACCAGGAACTTGCCGCAGTCGATGCCCAGGCGCCGGAGGCTGCCACGATCTGGCAGGCTTATTCCACGCGCTGGCAGTCGGCCAACCTGATCAGAATGATCGCTGCCGGGGTCTCCCTGATGCTGGTGGCCGCGACACTTACCCCAACCGCCCGGAACCGGAGAAGATCATGAGCCTAGCCCTGCTGACCTTTGCGCTTGCGGCCCTGCTGACCGTCGCCACGCCGGGGCCGACCTCTCTTCTGGCCTTCTCCAACGGTGCACGCCACGGATTGCGTGATGCCGGCTTCGGGATCGCGGGCGCGGTCCTTTCGGATCTGGTTCTGATCGCTGCTGTCTCGGCCGGTCTGGGGGTGCTGCTGTCCACCTCGCAGCTGCTGTTCTCGGCCGTGAAATGGCTGGGGGTGGCCT
>JAGQRO010000226.1 GCA_020425315.1 Hyphomonas sp.
GCAGGCGGCCGGGCGTGGCGATCAGAACGTCGACGCCGCGCTGGAGCAGGGTTTCCTGTTCCTTGAAGCTGACCCCGCCGATGAGCAGCGCCATGGTGAGCTTCAGGTACTTGCCGTATTTCTCGAAATTCTCTGCCACCTGGGCGGCGAGTTCGCGCGTCGGGCAGAGGATCAGGCAGCGCGGCATGCGCGCGCGGGCCCGGCCCTTGGCGAGGCGGTGGATCATCGGCAGCACGAAGGCGGCGGTCTTGCCGGTGCCCGTCTGGGCGATGCCGGTGACGTCGCCGCCGGCGATGACGTGCGGGATGGCTTCGAGCTGGATCGGCGTGGGCGTGGTGTAGCCCGCCTCATCCACGGCTTTGAGGATGTCGGGCGAAAGGCCGAGATCGGCGAATGTCTTTTCAGTCAATTCAAAAGGTCCTGGGATGGAAGTTGAAACCCGGTGCGGCCCCCATGGCCGCCAACATTCCGCCGCCCCATGCTCCCTGCGTGGTTTGGCGGACCGGGCAATTTCCTGGCCCGGAGCGTCTTGTGCGGTGCACATAAGCCGGTTTGGCCCAAAAGTGAAGGGTTTGAATTCAGGGGTGGCGACAGGCCCTCACCTCCCACCGCCTTTGGCGGCGGGCCCCTCCTCTCCCTGAAGGGAGAGGGGTTGACCCGGCGCCTCCGTGGAAATTGAACTTGTGGCATGAGCGGGAAGACGACCAAACGCGCGCGTGCCCTGAGACGGGACTCGTCCTTTCCCGAGAAACTGCTCTGGTCAAAGCTCCGCAATCGTCAGATGTCAGGCTGGAAATTCCGGCGGCAACATCCGGTCGGACCATACTTTGCGGACTTTGCGTGCCTTGAAGTGAAGCTGATTGTCGAACTGGACGGCGACACTCATGGCGAAGCGGCGCAACAGACCTACGATGCGAAGCGAACAGCCTTCCTGGAATCTGAAGGCTGGGAAGTGATGCGCATCTGGAACGCACACCTCCTTGAAAATCTCGATGGAATTCTGGACGCCATCCTCGAAAATCTCGAACACCGGAAGCGTTCCCTCGAAGGCGCAGGGTCAAGCCCTCTCCCGCTTGCGGGAGAGGAGGGGCCCGCCAGCGAAGCTGGTGGGAGGTGAGGGCCTTTGCCTAAAGTTCCCGGTACTTGAACACGTCGTCGACCAGGGCCTGCAGGGCGCGTTTGGTCTTGCCCCAGTCGGAGGTCTGGCCGGGCACGGTGATGACGCCTTTCAACAGCGTGCCTTCCGGCCGGGATTCGAGGGTGACGATCATCTTGCCCTCCCATGACCAGATGGAGGACGCCATCTTTGAGGTGATGACACAGCCATTGGTGGCGTCGGCCAGGTCTTCGACCGGCTGGCTGCGGCTGGCGAGCGAGCAGAGCACGGCGGCGAGCGTCTCCCCGAACGTGTTCTTGTAGCCCTGCGTCAGCTCGCTCTGCGTCTTGACGCCGAACTTCGCATACAGCGGCAGGGCAACATCCTTCAGCAGCTTCATCGGCGGCAGCGGCCCGGCGCCGGTGACGAACATGACCGGCCGGGCGATTTCATAGAATTTCTCGGCGGTCATCCCCTGCGGATTGGCGCCGGTCACTTTCTCGATGCGGGCGCGCACCTCGGGATGGGCCATGATCTCGCGGGCATCGAGGGAGGCGCGCCAGTCGACACTGGCATCGACGCCGGCATAGCGCGCCGTCCCGCATTGCGGGCAGAACTTGTCCGTGTCAGCGAATTTGCGTCCGCACTGGGTACAGTGCATGGCCGGGTCCCCACGATCATGAGTCGCGGGGACCCTAGCAGGATCAGGCGCCCGCGTCAGCGAGGTTCTGGTTGGCGAAGTCCCAGTTCACGAGATGGTTCAGGAACGCGTCCATATAGTTCGGACGGGAGTTCTGATAGTCGAGATAATAGGCGTGNNCGTGCTCCCACACATCCATGGTGAGCAGCGGGGTGGCGCCCTCATCGGTCAGCGGGGTTTCGGCGTTCGGCGTCTTGGTGATGGCGAGCTTGCCATCTTTCAGGACCAGCCAGGCCCAGCCGGAGCCGAACTGCGTGCCGCCGGCGGCCTTGAAGTCCTTTGCGAATTCGTCATAGCCGCCAAGGTCGCGGTCGATCAGCTCGGCCACCTTGCCATGCGGGGCACCGCCGCCGCCGGGCTTCATCGAGTGCCAGTAGAAGGTGTGGTTCCACACCTGGGCGGCATTGTTGAAGATGCCGGCCTTCGCCTTGTCGGCGCCGGAGATTTTCACGATCTCCTCCAGCGACTTGCCGGCAAGGTCGGTGCCCTCGATCAGGCCGTTCAGGTTGGTCACATAGGCCTGATGGTGCTTGCCATGGTGGAAGTTCAGCGTCTCTTCCGAAATGTGCGGGGCGAGGCCGGCGCGGCCATAGGGCAGGTCGGGAAGGGTGAAAGCCATGGGAGAAATCCTCTCTTGCAGATCGTATCTGGTGTTAAAGCCTGTGTTCCGACATATGGGTGCCATGCCGGACGTGACTACCCCCCTCTCCAAATCACAGTGGGCCGCAATCGACAAGCGGGTGCGCAAGGTCGACGAGGACCGCTGGATCTCCAGCCGCTATGCCCCGGCCGCCGAGCGACAGGCCCTGACGGCCCTTTATGCTCTCGCCTATGAGCTGGCCCGCGTGCGCCTGGCGGTGACGGAGGAGACGCTTGGCCTGATCCGGTTCCAGTGGTGGCGCGATGCGCTGGCGGAGCTGGAAGCCGGCAAGCCGGCGCGCGAACATGATGTCTGCCTCGCCCTTGCTGAGGAAGTGGCGGGCGGGCGGCTGAAGCTCGGCGCGCTGCAGAAGCTGGTCGATGGCTACCAAGCCGCCTTTGAGGCCGAAGACCGGGCGCGCGAGCCGGAAGGTTGGCTGGCGCTGACCGCCGCGAGCGTGCTGACCACCCATCATGACTGGGCCGAGGAAATCCGTGACGTGGCGCCCGCCTATGCGGCGCTCCGCCGGTCAGAGACCAAGGCCTTCGGCCCGCATGTGAAGCCGGTGCCGAAATCCATCCGCCCGGCCGTGGCGCATTATCGCCTGCGCAAGCATTACAGCGAGAAGGGCGAGCCGAACGCGGTGACCAAGCGGCTCTCGATCCTCAAGGCCATCCGGACTGGGCAGGTCTAGGCTTAAGGCGCGATCAGGCCGGCACCCAGCGTGCTGGGCGAGACGAAGCCGCCGTCATGGGCAAAGGGCATGGGGGCGCCGGTGCTGAGGGCGTCGAGGATGGCGGCGAAATCGGTGCGGCAGCGGAAGCCGAGGTCGCGTTCCATGCGGGATGCGTCATAGACGCGGCCCAGCGAGGCGGGCAGGTGCCAGCCTTTCTTTGCGTAGAGGGCCGGGGCCTCCGGGAAGTACCGGGCAATGACACTGGCGGCGTCGCGCTTCAGGTCCGCGCAGTCGTCGCGCGAGAAGGGCGTCGGCGCGGAGGCGATGTAGAGGCCGAAGCCGATCTCGGGTGCGCGGGCGAGGGCGGCAATGTGCGCGTCGGCGGCGTCTTCCACGGTCAGGCGCCGATGTAGGAACTCGTTCGCCTTCAGATTTTCCGGGGGCGGATCGGAATGGGTGTCATCGTCTTCCGGGAAGAAGCGCGATGTGCGCAGGACAATGGCGGCCATGCCCGTTTCGCCCTGCACCTGGCGGCAGAGATTTTCCGCCGCCAATTTGGTGACGCCATAGATGTTGCGCGGCTGAAGCGGCCCGTAATCCTCGTCCATCCAGACGGCGGAATCGCTCACTTCGTCGCGGACGGCCTGCGAGATCATCAGCGAGGTTGTGGACGTCATCACGAACCGGTCATGGCCAGCATGGGTGGCGGCTTCGAGCAGGTTCAGCGTGCCGGTGATGTTGACGTCGACAAAGGCCTGCGCCGGGAAGCGGGCAATATCCGGCTTGTGCAGGGCGCCGGCATGGATGACGGCTTCGATGCCGTGGGCCACGAAGGTGTCCTCGATCAGGTCGCGATTGGCGACGCTGCCGATCACCTGCGTGTGCGGGCCGGGGGCAACGTCGAGCCCGGTGACCTCATGGCCGAGCGCGGCAAGGCGCGGGGCAAGATGGCGGCCCAGCCAGCCGGTCGATCCGGTCAGCAGGACGCGCATTGGCCCGCTACTCCGCCGCCACGAGGGCCTGCCCCGCCAGCCAGGTGTCGATATCACGCAGGGCGCGGGCGGCCTGGGCGCCTTTCTTGGCGCGGCCCTTGGCCTTGCCGCGCAGGCGCTTGCCGTTTTCGTCCGTCTTCGGAAAATCCGTGATGTCCGGGAAGAGGCCGAAGTTTACATTCATCGGCTGGAAGGTCTGGCCGCCTTCAAGGTGGCCGCCAGTAATGTGCGTGACGAGGGCGCCGAGCGCGGTGGTCGGCGGCGGCGCGTCCAGCGTGCGGCCGAGGCGCTCGGCGGCGGCAAAGCGCCCGACCAGCAGGCCCATGGCCGCGCTTTCGACATAGCCTTCGACGCCGGTGACCTGGCCGGCAAAGCGCAGGCGAGGCATCGACTTCATGCGCAGTTGCGCGTCCAGCAGTTTCGGCGAGTTCAGGAACGTGTTCCGGTGAATGCCGCCAAGGCGCGCGAACTCGGCTTTCTCAAGGCCGGGGATCATGCGGAAAATGTCCGTCTGCGCCCCATATTTGAGCTTGGTCTGGAAGCCGACCATGTTCCACAGCGTGCCGAGGGCATTGTCCTGGCGCAGCTGCACGATCGCATGCGCCTTCACGTCCGGCTGGTGCGGATTGGTCAGGCCGACCGGCTTCATCGGGCCGTGGCGCA
>JAGQRO010000227.1 GCA_020425315.1 Hyphomonas sp.
CCATGGCGATCTGCTGAACGCTGCCGATGCCGGACTGGACGGTCGCGCCGTCGCCCAGCAGGCCGGCAACATGGCCGGCAATGGCGCGCGCCTCCTCCGACAGCGGAGGATCGGCAAGCGTGATGAGCGGGCTTTCGTCTTCCACCACATCCGCAAATGTGTCGAGCGGCAAATGCGGTGAGGTGGCCGGGGCGGGCATGTCCGGCCGGATGACCGCGACGAGGCGCACATCCTTGCGGGCCGTGAGGGCCGGCGACAGATCCGTGCCGAGGGCGAGGCTGACGCGCCCTCGATCATCCGGCTTCGAGACCGGGGTGAAGGCCGCGTCGAGCGGGACGGTCTTCAACCAGTCCCAGGCGGCGGAATAGTGTAGCGGCAGGAGGCGGAAGCGCCCGGCTTCGAAATGTGTGCGGTGGTCGGCATAGAGAAACGTGCTCTCCGCCTTCGCATCGGGCGCGAGGCCGGCCCAGGCGGTGCGGTTTATGCCCGGCAGCCAGACGCCCACGAATGTGGCACCGGCAGCGAGGTGGGGCGCGTCTTTCAGGGCCGCGGCCAGCCCGGAAGGTTCAGCCGGGCCGCCGGGCACATAGAGGCGCGGCGTTCCGCCCGCAGCTGACCGGATATCTTCCAGCAGGGCAGGCCAGGTCTTCGCCATTGCCTCAGGGCGCAAGGATGAGGCCCGTGCCGGGATCCACTTTCGCGTCCAGCGTTTCGCGCCAGGCCGATGTGACGGCATCGCGGCCCTTCGCATCCTTCGGCACGACGATGGCGGCAGACGCGCGATAGAAATCGCCGAGAGACTTGCCAAGGCGCGCGTTCAGCACGTCGGGGCCAAGGTCTTTCGCGCGGCCGGCGGCATAGGTGGGTACAAAGAAGAATTCCGGCTGCGGATCGGGCAGGGCGATGGGCGCGCGATTGCCTTCCCAGTCAGTGACGCCGATGACCATGGACCGCACCAGCCGGTCGCGCAGGGCGCTGTGAATGTCCGCCGTCAGGGACGGCCGGCCGAGGAAGTCGACAAAGGCGGTCAGGCCCCGCGCATGCAGGCGGTCGACATCGTCATAGACGCGCACGCGGCCATAGAGGCCGGTGGACTCCACGAAGTCCTTGTTGCCGGGCGAAGTGAGCGCGACCGTGTCGACGCCGCCGCGCTGTTTCAGGCAATGGGCAAGCGCCAGTGCCGTCTTGGAGGAGGCGGAAGAGATGACCACGGTTTCCGGGATCGGGTCTCCGGTCTCCATCAGCGCGTCGTCGATCATCCAGCCGGTGGTGAAGAGCGGGCGGAACAGCATCTGCTGCGCCTCGAAGGCGGCGTCATAGGACGGGTCGGCAGCGGTGAAGATATAGGTATTGTAGATCGGCGCGAGGCCCTGGCGGTGGGCGGCGCCGTCCATGAAGCTGCCGCTGGTAACGTTCACAGGCTGCACATCGAACTCGTCAGAGATCGGAAGATAGCCATAGACGCGCTGGCCGACGTCCACGCCCGCAACGCCGGACTCGGTCACCGTCGCAAATCCCCAGACGGGCACGCGACCGAAAGTGGGGTCGGCGGCGGGGAAGAAGTTCCAATACTGCATCGCCTCGCCGAAGGTGGCGTAGGTGACATTGTTGGCGGTCAGCGCGAACGCCTCCACTTTCAGGCGCACATGGCCGGGCGCGAGGGCCCCGAGGTCATGGTCTGCCCAGTGCACGTCGCGCAGGTCGTCGCGGCGGATGAGGAAATCGCTCATGGCTTCGCTTTCTGTGATTTCCCCGTAAAGGCCGCGATTCGCGCCTGCATGTCAGGCCCCACGCCTTCATTATTGAGGATTTCCCATTGCAGGCCTGAATCCATGTCCCGCGCATCCGTGGCTTCGAGCAGGCGCTTGTTGGCCGCGTGCGAGAAGGCGGAATTCTCCGTGATCTGTTTTGCAAGCTTCAGGATGGCGGTGTCGAAATCGGAATCCGGGATGACCTGTTCCGCCAGGCCGATGCGGAGCGCTTCGTCGGCGCCGATCATTTCGGCGGTGAACATGAGGCGCTTGGCCGTCGCGATGCCGACGCGCCGGGGCAGGCGCTGGCTCATGCCCCAGATCGGGGTGAGCGCCCATTTGGCATGCGTGTCGCCGAAGCGGGCGCTTTCCGCCGCGATGATGAAATCTGCCGCGAGCGCCACTTCCAGCGCGCCGGTATAGCAATGTCCGTGCACCGCCGCGATGACGGGCTTGGGCAAGCGCTCCATCAGGCGCAGGGTTTCCGAATGCCAGCCGCGCGACGGCACCGCCTCGCCCTCGGCAATGTCGGCAAGGTCATGCCCGGCGGAGAAACATTTGCCGGCCCCGCGCAGGACGACGCAGCCAATGGTGTCGTCCTTGTAGAGCGCGGCGACATGCGTGCGCAGTTCGCGGAACATGCCGACCGTCAGGGAGTTCAGCTTTTCCGGGCGGTTCAGGGTGAGGATGGCGCAGGCGTCGATATCCTGCCGGGTAACGAGTGCGTCGCTCATGTGCCGAGGTCCACCATCAGGCTGGAAATGGCGTGGACGAAATTGCTGGGCGCGATCGTCTGCTCGCCGGTCCATTTTACGTCCGGGAAGCGGGCGAGGATCTGGCGATAGGCCGCTTCGAGCTGCATGTTGGCAACGCGCTGGCCGAGGCAGACATGCGGGCCGTGGCCAAAGGAGAGATGCTCCTTCGCATTCTCGCGCGTGATGTCGAATCGGTTCGGGTCCGGGAATTTGTCCGGGTCGCGATTGGCGGCGGGATAGTACATGACCACTTTCTCGCCCTCGGCGATCTTCTGGCCGCCGAGTTCCGTATCCTGCGTCGCCGTGCGGCGCATATAGGTGACCGGCGTTACCGCGCGGATGGCTTCGTGGACAAAGTTGGGGAAGAGGTCCGGATTGGCCATCAGTTTCGCCTTCTGGTCCGGGAATTCCGTCAGCAGGCGCATCGTGCCTGAGAGGGAATTGCGCGTCGTGTCATTGCCGGCGAAGACGATCAGCAGCCAGGAACCGTCGAGGAATTCCGGGCTCAGCGGCTTGCCGTCGATCTCGACATTGGCGATGGCGGAGAGCAGGTCTTCCTTCGGTTCCTTGCGGCGCTGCGCCAGCAGGTGGCGGCCGAAATCGAACATCGCCTGGATTTCGGCCATGAAGGCCATGATCTGCTCCGGCGTGACATTGCCGAGGCCTTCCTGCTGGGCCTGGTATTGCGAGTTCTCGAGGAAGTGCATCCAGTGGACGAGCTTCGGTCGGTCGGCCGCCGGCACGCCGAGGATTTCGCACAGGGTGAACAGCGGCAGTTCGGCGGAGAACATCTCCA
>JAGQRO010000228.1 GCA_020425315.1 Hyphomonas sp.
AGCGCCCGTGTGGAAGGCGTCGCGCTGCGCTTGGGACCGGAATTGCCTTGCGCCATATGGGACTCCCGCCATCCGGACCGGTCCGGATGCTTGAGCCCGAGTTAACGGCGAGGCCGTAAATTTCGGTTTAACAGATGCCTAGCGGCGATACTGCTGCAGACGGGTCGTGCGGAGGCCCTTCGAGCCGTGGCGCGCGTACAGGCGCTCCCACCCTTCGTATTCCTCGTCCGTCAGGTTGTAACGGTCACAGGCCGCCTTGCGGGAGAGCAGCCCGCCGGAGACGGCAGCTACCACTTCGGCCTTGCGGCGGGTCACCCAGCGCGAAATATTCGGCGACGGGAGATCAGAGATCGTGAGCGACTTGCCATCCGGGCCTTTGACGCTCGTCGGTTTTGCATTCTGCGGTTCCATATCCACACCTTCCTAAGAGTGCAGGCCCCCTCTTCTGAAGGGACCGGAAGATGCACCCTACCGGAGCGGCCTTAAGTCCACGCGTAACCCGCAAGGACAGTTTCGGCCGAGCCATTAGGAGGATGTTTGGAAACCTGTTCCGGTGCGGGACACAGTGTCCGACCCTGCAACACACAGTGCAGGAATACGGAATTTCCGGGGCATTATGGAAGAAGTCTTAAGGCGTCATTGTCCCGCGCCTGCGCCGCATGGCGCCGCAGCATGGTGAGAAACATGAGATCGCCGCGATCGGTCTGTTTCACCAGCATGGCCGCCCCGAAGGCGACGGACATGCCGTAGAAGCAGTTCAGGCAGTAGTCGCGGTAGAGTTCGTCGAAGCTGTAGCCGGTGACGCCCTCGGCCGTCAGGCGGTCGTGATAATAGCGCAGCAACGCCTGTTCGTGTTTCGGGCGCTCCTCGCGCGTCAGGCCCGCGCCGATGAAATAGGCCACATCATTGGCCGGGGCGCCCTTCCCGGCTGTCTGCCAGTCCACCACCGCCAGCGGCTTTGGCGAGCCGGGCTTGCCGAAGAGCATATTGTCGAGGCGATAATCATTGTGGATCAGGGCAAATGGCCCGGGCCGCGATTCCGACATGCGGGGCATGGCATCGGCATAGGCATCGCCCACTTCAACCACGTCCGGGGTCAGGTGGGCGCCATAGCGCTCCTTGAACCCCGTCCAGAGGGCGGCGACAGCGTCCGGGCCCAGAGCGGGCGGCGGCGCGGCGCTGGTCCCCTGCAGCCAGGCATGCTGGTCGAGCGTTTCATCCATCCAGTAGGCCGCATGCAGCACGGCGGCAGCGTCCATGGCGATGCGCGCTTCTTCCACGCTGCAGCCAGCCAGCTGGTCCCCCTGCTCAGCCGGGGCCATGTCCTCCATGATCAGAGCGAAGCGGTTCGTGTCCGGGTCATAGTCTGTGTAAATCGCACCCGGCGTGATCCGGCCCGCCACTTTCGGGAAAGTTCGGTAGATCATCACCTCGCGCTCATAATGGCCGAGCAGCTTGGCCGTCATCAGGCTGGCTTCGCTGGCCGACGGGAATTTCCCCACCAGCGTGGCCGGCGCATTCGCGCCCTTGCGGGCATAGTCGAACACGAAACGCACATTCTCGCCGATCTGGCCTGTGCCGATGGATTTCGCCGTCAGGGAGGCGACTTCGGCATCGATGCCGATCTCACCGAACAGCTGGTTGAACCAGTCCGGCGTCAGCTCAAGTGGGTTTGTGTCGAGGCCGGGTCGGCTCATGAGATTCCTCCGCTTCGTCGGGCTCTTGCGGCCCTGTGGTGTTCCGGCGCCCCGGCAGCCAGCGCTGCAGGCGCATCATCCGCTCCTCCCCGGCACGCAGGGCCTTGTCCAGCGCCGCCATGGTGAGGGCGAAATCGCCATGCTGGTCTTTCCGCCAAGCCCGTTCCGTCTGCGCGATCACGATGGCAATACCGGCAATCTTCAGGCCGAGCGGCGCGCCGCTGTCATCATCGAGACCCGCCGAAGCGAGCGCCCAGTGCGCGCTGGCCGCGCGATGCGGCGGCAGGCGAGCCAGCAGTCGAGGTGTACGATCCCGGTCCTTCATCAGCGACAAGGCGCCAGCGCGGTAATCCTCCATCGCCTCGAAGCGCAGCATGATGACATCGAACAGGCGTTCGCGCGGGGACTCCCCGCCAGGTGGGCCCTCCGCCGACATGGCCTGGTCGAAATGCGCATCGAAGCGATTGGCAAGGTCGTCGCGTGACAGGCCGTAGAGCTCCGAGAGCGGCAGGCCTTCCTCTTCTGCAATGGCCGACAGGGTGAGATCGCCCCAGGGCGTTTCTTCCGCGAGCCGGAGGGCGGCGAGGAGGCAGTCTTCGACCCTGTCGTCCCTGCCCTCCATTGCGTGCCTGTCTCCTAATCCGTGTCGCGTGACAGGTCCCGGTCGCGATTGGCAGCGGCGCGGATTGCCTGTCTCAGCAATCTTGGCATCCCACCGTCATCCATAAGTATGTCAAGGGCGGCCTGGGTGGTGCCGCCGGGAGAGGTGACCGCTTTTCTGAGCGCGCCGGGTGCTTCGCCGCTTTCCTCAAGAAGCGCTGCAGCACCCGCGACGGTCAGGCGCGCAAGCTTCGAAGCGAGGTCAGACGGCAGGCCCTCGGCTTCGGCGGCATCGGCCATGGCTTCGGCCAGCAGGAACACATAGGCCGGTCCGCTGCCCGAAAGCGCGGTAACATTCGACATGTGCTTTTCGTCAACCGGTCCGATCACATCGCCGAGCGGGGCAAGCAGCTTCTCGGTGGCTGCAGTATCCGCGGCCGCCAGCTTGCCCATTGTGCAGAACACGGACACGCCGCGCCCGATGGCGCCCGGCGTGTTCGGCATCGCGCGGACCACACGGTCCGTGCCGAGCCGCTCTGCGAGCTGCTTCACGCGGATGCCCGCCATGATCGAGATCACCAGCGTCTTCGGCCCGATCCAGGCTTTCAGGCTTTCCGCCACTTTCGGGAATACCTGCGGCTTCACGGCAACAACCAGAATGCTCACCGGCGACGGGTCAGGATTGAGCGTGACGGTTCCGGCCTTGGCCCAGCCGGCCACTTCTGCGGAGGGCTGCGGATCGGAGATGCGGATGTCCGGCGTCTTCTTGCCAGCCAGCCAGCCCTTGGCGAGCGCCGTTCCCATCCGTCCGGCGCCGATCAGCGCGATCGACTGCGCGCCCGCCATAGGGTCAGGCTTCGCCGTGGGTTTCGAACATCACCGCCTCAATGGCTTCGGTCGGTGACTTTCCAGCCCAGACAAGGAAGTTGAAGGCGGGAATGAAGCGCTCCGTGGCGCTGATCGCGGCGGCCATGATCGAGCGCACCTCGCCAATCGAAGGTTCGTCCCGGTCTGTCATCGGCAGCGTGTGGCGGAAGATGATCACGCCTTCGTCGCCCCAATAATCGAAATGACCGAGCCAGAGGCGCTCATTCGCCATCATGATCAGCTCGGCAATCGCTGAGCGCTTGGCGCCCTGCGGCTTCACATCCAGCGTCATCGAGAAGTGGATCGCGGCCGGTTCCGGACGGTAGGCGAACAGGGCACCGAGATCGCCCCAGCGCGTTTCGGCAACCGCCTGAAGCGTGCCTTCCTCGTCGCGCTCCGCCTGCCAGCCGCCCTCCTCCAGCGCTTCCTCGACCCGCTCCAGCGGGTCGACCATGCCGAATTCGTTACGGTTCAGGCCAAGGCTCATTCAGTTTCCCCTCGCAGTCCACGGGCATCGAGGCAGGATTCGGCCTGCCATGCCATCCCTGCCGGACCTGCATACGCCCCTCAGCGCGAAGGTCCATTGGCTTCAACAGTTGCGCGAAACCTGCGCCCTTCGGTTTGGTTTATTTCGCCTGAGACTCGAGGTCTGCGACGCGCTTTTCCAGCGCCTCGACCTTTTCCAGCGCCGCAACGGCAAGCGCTTTCAGCGCTTCGACTTCGTCGCGCCCGGCAAGGTCCATGTCGGCGATCAGGGCGCGCACACGTGCCTGCGCCGCTGTCTTCGCCTCATCGCCAGCGGCGCGGGCGGCGCCCATCGCGCTAGTCATCAGCCCGGCAATGTCATCGAGCAGTGGATTTGTGGACGCCATGAGGCTACTCCTTCGCGCGGGTCCTGCGGCCTTTGCCTGCCGCACCCGTACCAGATAGGACCGGGGCAAGACAGGGAAAAGACGCCGCATGTTCGAACCGATGACTTTGCTCAGCGGCCATCTGGCGGCCGCAGCGCTCTCCTTCCCGGAACTCAGCCCCGCCGCGCTCTCCATCGATTTCGGTTTTATTGGCCTCGGCAAGTTTCACCTGCGCTGGTACGCGCTCGGCTACATGGCCGGCATCGGCCTCGCCTGGTGGTATGCGAGCGCCATGCTGCGCCGCCCTGCCCTGTTCGGAGGGACCAGCCCTCTGACGAAGGACCAGCTCGATGACATCATGTTCTGGATCATCCTCGGCATCATCCTCGGCGGGCGGATCGGCTACATCCTCTTCTATATGGTGCCCTACCAGTTCGATGCGCTGGCCGCAGACCCGATGACCATCCTGCGCATCTGGGATGGCGGCATGTCATTCCACGGAGGAATTTCCGGCGTCGCGCTCGCCATTGTCACCTTTGCGATGCGCAAGAAGCTGCGCCTGCTGACGTTGGGCGACATTGCCGGTGTTGTCGCGCCCATCGGCATCGGACTGGTCCGCATCGCCAATTTCATCAATGCCGAACTCTATGGCCGCCACACGGACTCGTCCTGGGGCATGGTGTTCCCGGAGGGCATGGTGCCGGGGTCCACCCCGCCCGCCTATAACTGGGACACCGGAAAGTGGATCTATACCGGCCTCGAAACGGCACGCTTTCCGAGCCAGCTTTATGAGTCTTTCTTCGAAGGCTGGCTGCCGCTGATCGTGACCTCGATCCTGATCTGGCGTTTCGGCGCCCTGAAACGGCCGGGACTCATCGCGGGCGTCTTCCTGCTGATGTATGCGGCGGGGCGCACCATCGTCGAGAATTTCCGCATGCCGGATTCCTTTGTCGAAGGCCTTCCGGAATGGCTGACCATGGGCCAGCTCCTGTCCGTGCCGATGTGGATTGGCGGCGCCTGGCTGATCTGGAATGCGCTGAAGCCGAAAGCGCCGTCTGCCGCGTGACCCTGAAGGACCGTCTCATCCGGCTGATCGAGACCGGCGGCCCGATCCCCGTCTCGACCTATATGCAGCTTTGCCTGCATGACACGGCCGAGGGCTATTATGCGACGCGTCCCGGCATCGGGCGGGACTTCATCACGGCGCCGGAGATCAGCCAGGTCTTCGGTGAACTGATCGGCCTGTGGCTGGTGCATGAATGGCGTGCCATGGGATCGCCGGGCGAGGTGCGTCTTGTGGAGATCGGCCCCGGCCGCGGCACGCTTATGCGCGACGCACTGCGCCTTGCCATGGTGGCGGGAGGAGACGATTTCGCCAACGCCATGCGCCTGACCCTGGTGGAGCCGGCACCGGCGATGCGCGATGTACAGCGCGCGGAGCTTTCAAGTGCAGAGCCGGACTTCGTCTCGACGCTCGCCGAAGTGCCGGCCGGGCCGATGCTGCTGGTTGCCAACGAGTATCTCGACTGCCTTCCTGCCCGCCAGTTCCACAAGGATGGCGACACCTGGCGCGAATGCGTGATCGGCCTCGATGAGGCCGGCGGCCTCGCCTTCGGTCTCGCGGCGGACGAACAGGCGGCGCCGGAGGGAACGGCCGCCACGGCGGCAGTGGTCGAGGTGCAGATCGGGCTGGACCTGATCCTGGCGGACCTTGTGTCTCGCGCCGATCCGTTCCGGGCCCTGTTTGTCGATTACGGTCCCATGGACGCGGCGCCGGGCGACAGTTTGCGATCCTTCCGGGACGGGCAGCAGGTGCATCCGCTGCACCTGCCCGGCGAATCCGACCTTACTGTGGACGTCGATTTCGGGCGCTTCGCCCGGCTGGCGGGAAAGGCCGGCCTGCAGGTCGCCGGGCCAACCCCGCAGGGCATGCTACTGATGAGCCTCGGCGCGCAGGCGCGGCTCAACCAGCTGATCGAGGCAAATCCGGACGGCGCAGAGGCACTCTATGAGTCCGTGAAGCGGCTGATCGACCCGGCCGAACTGGGCGAACGGTTCAAGGCGATCTGTCTGTCTTCGCCGGGCCTTCCTGCGCCCGCAGGATTCTAAGCCCTATTCCTGGCCGATATTTTCGTCGACGAAATCTGCCATCGCTCGCAGGGCGACGATCCGTGTCTCCCCGTCCGACAGCCAGTGATCCTCGCCCTTCATCTGGACAAAGCTGACCTGCTTGCCGGCTTTGGTGAGGGCCGCCTCCATGACGCGGCTCTGCTCGATCGGCACGACCGTATCGTCCTTGCCGTGAATCAGCAGCACAGGCGCCTGAAAGGCATCCACGGAATTGATCGGAGAGGCGCTCTTCTGCTTCTCTTCATCCCCCATCTGCTCTTCCCAATAATCAATCGCCCAATGGCCCTTCTTGTGGCTGTCCTTCTCGAACTTGATCATCAGGGGAAGGTCAGAGACCGGCGCAATCGCAACGACGCATTTGTAGAGGTCCGGCGTGAAGGCCCCGCCCGCGAGCGCGGCATAGCCCCCATAGCTTGCGCCCACGATGCAGGTGCGATCCGGGTTCACGACGCCTGAATTGATGAGGGCCTCGACGCCATCGGTGATGTCGTCCTGCATCTTCGCGCCCCACTCTCCGCGGCCCGCCTCTTCGAAGGCCGCACCAAACCCGGTCGATCCCCGGAAGTTCGGCTGAAGCACGACATAGCCCCGATTGGCAAAATACTGGGCCATCCAGTCGAATGTGACGCCGTCATGAGAGGCGGGGCCGCCATGCGGCATCACAACCAGCGGCAGGTTCTTGCGCGTCTCCGCCGTCGTGCCGGCCGGCCAGGTCAGGATTGCGGGAATGTCGAGCCCGTCCCGGGCCGGGTAGCTGAACGCCACGACCTGGCCGATTGCGGCGGCCGGAATGTTCTCACGCGAAACCGCAAGGATCTTGTAGCTGTCATCGTCGCGGTTCTGGAGAATGTAGGAACCGGCCGTATCACCGGCAAAAACGGAATAGAGAACCTGCGACCAGTCCTTGCTCATGGCCTGGATGGAGACGCTGGCACCGGGAAGCTTGTTCCTCATCTCCTCAATGGTTGCCTTCACCGCCGGATCGAAGAACTCGTATGACGGCACAGAGCCTGAATAGCGCACGCCGTGAACGATCCTGTCATCGTCAACATAGATGCCCAGGATTTCCGCATCGTCGCGTCCGAAGATCGGGTCAGACAGATTGCCTTCGAAATCCATCTCATAGACGGCGGAATAGCCGTCAGCGTTCTCGGCCTTGTCGACGACGATCAGGGCGGACTTGTCCGGCTTCATGCCGATCAGGGAAAAGGGGATCCTGTCAGATTCGGTTTCGTAGATGAGCTTCGGCTTGCCGGACACATAAGTCCAGATCCGGTAGATGTTGCGGTCGTTGGCATAATCCTCGCGCGCAATGACGGTGCCATCGTCGGTCAGGATCCAGTCGACCGTGTCATTGTTGCCCTTTTCGTGGATGCTCGCCGCGCCGGTATCGAGGTTCACCAGGTAGACATAGTTCGGCGGATTCCTTCGGGAGTCGATGCTGTATGCCGACATGAAGACCCTTGCCTTCTTCGCATAGCGCCCGACGATATTGCCAAGGCCGGACTGAGCCGGGAACAAGTTTTTCGAGCCGCGCAGGAGGACCTTCTGCTTGCCGGTTTCGATATTGAGCGAGAAGGCAGCAGAATCCTCCCACTGTCCGCGGAAGCCGATCTGCGTCGTCGTATGCGATGCGATCAGGATCACATGCTTGTTGTCACCGAACATCAGGCCGCGCGCGGAGATGTTATCGACATTGGTAAGCGCATTCAGCTCACCGGTGGCCAGCGTATAGAGAAGCACGAGGTCCTTGCCGTCATTGCGGGCAAGGAAGGCCACATGCTCGCCGTCGGGCGATATCGCGAAGCCCCGCAGCCCGGGAAGTTCGCCATAGGCTTCCAGCGGCGGTTGCGGCGCCTGGGCTTCGGCGGGTTGCCAGAACAGGCCAGCTGCAAGCAGCGCAACAAAGGCAAGAATTCTGCGCATACCGGACCCCTTCACGTCTGTTCCGGCTCAAGCTAGCCGCAACGTCCGGCGCCAACAAGCTTCTACCTTCAGGTTACTGCAGCGCGGCTGACAGGCCGATTCCAGGGGCAAAATGTTGCGCTTTTCGGCATCGTCGCCATATCTGCATCCAGCAGGAGACCGCCATGGCCCATCACAAGCGCAAGGGACCGAAATCGACCCGATCCGGGTGCCTTCTGTGCAAGCCGCACAAGCGCCAGGGCGGCAAGCATCGCCATGGTGCCCGCGAGGCTGCGAAGCGTGACGCTGCCGACCGCGAGATCCGCTCAGCCCGATCGTAGCAACTGCACCACAATGCGCCGGGTGTGGGGCGCGTCCCTGTGCTCGAACAGATAGATGCCCTGC
>JAGQRO010000229.1 GCA_020425315.1 Hyphomonas sp.
GGATCAGGCTGAACTGGCCGCCGGTGGCGGGCGCGATGGAGTCCACCGCGCCTTCGACATGCAGGCCCGGATAGGCATCGACATGCAGGCGCACGGTCTGGCCGGGCAGCATGCGCGCAACCTGTGTCTCCTTGAAGTTCGCGATCACGTAAGCTTCGGACATGGGCACGACGGCCATGGCCTGCTGGCCCGGATTGAGCAGCTGGCCCTCGGCCACCATGCGGTTGGCGATGACGCCGTCGAAGGGGGCGCGAAGCTCCGTACGCGTCGCATCGATGCGGGCTGCGTCGACGCGGGCCTTTGCCGCTTCGATCCGCGCATTGGCGCTTTCGACAGCGGCCTTGGCGGCGGTGAGGTCTTCCTCGGCGCGGTGATAGGAGGCCTGGGCGACGCCCAGCTCGCTCTGGCTGGCGGTGACGGCGGCCTTCGACTGGGCGAGCGTGGCGCGGGCGGCGGTTTCCTTGGTGGCGGCAGCATCGAGGCCGGCCTTCGGATAGTGCCCCTTCCCGGCCAGTTCCGTGAAGCGTTCGAGATCGGCCGCGGCAAGGCTGGCATCGGCGGCGGAGGCATCGGACTGGGCGCGCATCTGGGTGAGGCGGTCGCGCTGGGCTGACACTTGTGCGCCAGCCGTTTCGAGCGCGGCCTCGGCGGAGGCGACACGGGCGCGCGCCTGCTGGGCGTCGGCCACGGCCTGCTGAAGGGCGGCGTCCGCCTCGGCGATGCGGGCGGCATAGTCGGCCACTTCCAGGGTGACCAGAAGGTCGCCGGCCTTCACGGCCTGATTGTCGGAGACGTGGACCTGCTCGACATAGCCCTGCACCTTCGGCGCGATATAGGCGATGTCGGCCCGGATATAGGCATTGTCGGTCGTTTCCTCGAACCGTCCGGCGGCGAACCAGTGCACGCCCTGCCAGACGGCAAAGGCGGCCAGCACGGCGCCAAGGCCGGAGAGGATGTATTTGCGCGGGTCGGCGCGGAACTTCTCCAATAAGCCCTGCGGGACCCCGCCAGCCGGGGAGGAGACGGCATCGGCGGGGTCCGGCAGGGAAGGAGGCGCCACGGAGGGTGTGGGCGCCTCAGACTTGGTGTCCGGTATCTTGAAAGGTTTGACGGCCATGGGGCGGTTCCGGTAGGGGGCACTTCTGAAACCGCGTGTACGGGACAAAAGTGTAATTCTCGTTACAACGGCTTGCAATGTAATCTGTATTACGCGAGAATCAAGCGATGAATGATGCGATGCAGCAGCCCAGCCATGCAAAACGGGACGAGCGCGCGGCCCTTCGCCGGAAGGCTTTCCTGGAGGCTGCGCGCGATGTGTTCCTCGAACAGGGCTATGAATCGGCCAACATGTCGGAGATCGTGCGCCGGGCCGGCGGCTCGCTGGCGACGCTGTACGCCCAGTTCGGCGACAAGGAAGGCATCTTCCTCGCCATGCTGGAAGCCCGGATGGTGGAGTTCACGGCCGCCCTCGAAGTGGAGCTGAAATCGCACACGCCGGTCGAGATCGGCCTGACGCGGATCGGCGAGCAGTATGGCAACCAGTTGATCCAGCCGCAGTCGCTGGAGCTTTACCGGCTGATCGTCGGCCTGGCGCGCAAGTTCCCGGAAATCGCCAAACGCTTCCTGGACCGCGGGCCGAACCAGTTGCGCGCGGCGCTGGCCGCCTATCTCAGCGACCGGGCCGATGCCGGCGAGATCGCGCAAGGCGATTTCGAGCAGCTGGCTTCCCTCTTCCTGGACATGGTGCGGTCCAGCATGCAGACGCGCGCCCTGCTGGACGAGAGCGTGCGCCCTTCCACGGACGAAGTTTCGGCCAACGTGCAGCGGGCCGTGTCGGTGTTCCTCAACGGCGTGTCCATGCACGGCTGAGGCCTGCCGCGACGCGAGGAATTGCCCTGCCGGGCCGGCCTGCCTAGGGTGCGCCCCTCACAGGGAGCAGGATCATGGCAGACGGACAGGCCGGCGGGTTCGTACAGGACAAATACGCAAGCGTGCGCGAGCAGTTCGAGCGCAACCTCGAAGACGGTACCGATATCGGCGCCTCTTTCTGTGTCATCAAGGATGGCGAGGTGATCGTCGATCTCTGGGGCGGCTGGGCCGATGAGGAAAAGACCCGCCCCTGGGAAGAGAACACGATCGTCAACGTCTATTCGACCACCAAGACGATGACCGCGCTGACCGCGCTGTGGCTGGCCGACCAGGGCAAGCTCGACTTCGATGCGCCGGTCGCCGAATACTGGCCGGAATTCGCCGCCAATGGAAAGGCGAACACCAAAGTTTCCCACCTGATGAGCCATTCGGCGGGCCTGCCCGGCTGGGTCGCACCGATGAGCAAGGACGACGTCTATGATTGGGAGAAGGCAACGCGCCTGCTCGCCGAACAGGCGCCGCTGTGGGAAGCCGGCACGCAGGCGGGCTATCATGCCCTGACGCAGGGCTATCTCGTCGGCGAAGTGATCCGCCGGGCCGATGGACGCTCGGTCGGCACCGTCTTCCGCGAGGAGTTCGCCGGGCCGCTCGGCGCCGATTTCCATATCGGCCTGCCGGCTTCCGAGGATGCACGCGTGGCGCACCTGAAGCCGCCGCCGGGCGGCGGCCTCGGCTCGGACGAACAGAACGAGGCCCAGAAACTCGCCTTCAGCAATCCGGACATCGATGTCAGCGAGACACGCACGCGCGCCTGGCGCGGCGCCGAAATCCCGGCCGCCGGCGGCACGGGCAATGCGCGCTCGGTGGCCATGGTCCAGTCCATCCTTGCCAATCATGGCGAGATGGGCGGCAAGCGCTTCCTGTCGGAGGCCGGCTGCCGCAAGGCGCTGGAATGCCAGATCGACACGACCGATCTCGTGCTGGGCATGCCGGTGCGCTACGGGATGGGCTTCGGCCTCTCCGGCCCGCTGTCTCCGGCGCTGAACGAGGAGTCCATGTTCTGGGGCGGCTATGGCGGCTCCATCGTCCTGCTCGACCTCAAGAACCGGCTGACGATTGCGTATGCAATGAACCGGATGGAAGGCACGACGACGGGCGACATGCGCGCCATCACGCTGGCCGCTCAGGTCTGGCAGGCGATGGCGAGCTGAGGCCTCAGGCCGCGCCGTCAAGAATGGTCTTGAAGCCGCTGGGGGCATGCGGCCCCATGAACAGCTGCTCGAACACGCCGATCCCGTCGGAGGCCTCCCCGCCCGGCCCTTCATGCCGTGCGCGGACGATTTCCTGGATGTGCAGGTTTTCCGGGATCTGCCAGGAGGCATTCGGGTCCATATCCTCGCGCTCCACCACAAGCTGGTCGCCATGGCTCATGCCGTGCCGGAACTTGGCGTGGCCATAGCCGATGCCTTTCATCAGGAAGGTGCCGATGGGTTCGAAATGGACCTTGTGGGCGCGTCCGGCGCCGTCTTTCACATTCAGCGTGGCCTTGGCCATGCGCCGCGTGCCGGGGGCGTAGGTGACATCCATCTGCGCCTCGTCGAGAGGCAGGCTCTCGCCCTGCCCGGCGCCATCCATGACAAGCACCGAGCGCTTGTTCCAGGCCTCGCCCTTGGCATCGTCATTGACGTGGAAATACAGCGACAGGTTCGGGAAATTGGTCGGTGTCCAGATCCAGTAGAATTGCGGCTCCAGCGGCGGGATCAGCGGCTGGGCATCCGGCGCGCCGATCGGGCGCACACCCCAGGAACGGTCGCGCGTGCCGGTCCATGAGGCCGGATCGATGGCGATCTCTTCCCCGTCGATCTTCAGCTTGCCGGACCAGCGGCCATTCTGCGTCATGCGGGTGAGGTCCATCATCATGCGCGGGCCCTGCCGGCGGGTGAAGCGCGGTTCCTCGATGGGGAATGAGCGGCCGGTGAACTCCGCCTCGAAGGCAATCCCCTCGGTTTCCTTCACCGAAAGGCGGATGCGCCGCAGCGGTTCCAGGACTTCGACCGAGAAACCGCCGACGAATGTGTCCATCCGCTCCATATTGAGCGGGCGGGAGAAATAGACCGAGCTCTGCTTGCCGTTGCGCAGCACGGAGAAGGAGGCGTCAATCACATTGAGGTGCGGATAGACGCCCATCGCGGCGGCGAAGAAGACCGAGCCATCGGCCGAATAGCCATTGTAGAAATAACGGTCATAGAAGTTCCGGTCCGAGCCCGAATAGGCGATCGGCTCCGGCGTCTGGTGGATCGGGTATTCGTCTCCGGCGGTAAGCATGTCGCGGGGTTCCTTCCTCAGCGTGACCACTTGGCGGGCCTTCCCTGACAGGTAGGGTAACCGGGCACATCCTCACGACAAGGGGTGACGCGAGGGAGGGAACATGGCCTCGAAGATCAGTATCGAGGAAGCGAACCGCTTCATGGGCGAGGCCTTCGAGGCGAAGGGGCCGCGGCAGGTCGTGACCCTGATCGAGGAAGGCCGCGCGGTCGTGCGGCTGGAGACCGATACCTCGCACCTGCGCCCCGGCGGCTACATCTCCGGGCCGACACAGATGTCGATGGTGGACACGGCCTCCTATTTCGCGGTGATGTCGCTGGTCGGCTTCGAGCCGATGGCGGTGACGAGCAATCTCAACATGAATTTCCTGCGCCCCTGCATCGGCAAGGTCGTGGTGGCCGATGCGCGGATGCTGAAGATCGGCGTGGCGCTAGCCGTGATGGAAGTCGACGTGCGCATCGAAGGCGCCGAGAAGGCATCGAGCCACGCCATCTGCACCTATGCCCTGCCGCGCAAGGAGCAGAAGTCATGAACCGGCTTGGCGTCGCCGCGGCCCTGCTCGGCTTTGTCACCGTCGCGCTCGGCGCATTCGGGGCGCATGCGCTGGAGGGGCAGCTGACGGCGGAGGGCGAGGCCTGGTGGCACACCGCGACACTCTATGCCCTGCCCCATGCGGCCGCCGCGCTGGCCGTGGCCCTCAGCGGACGGACGGGCCTCATCCGCACCGGCGGATGGTGTCTCGTTGCGGGCGCGGCGATCTTCGCCGGCACGCTCTGGGCCATGGCGCTCGGCGCGCCGCGCTGGTTCGGGGCGATCACGCCGATTGGCGGTGTGGCGATGCTGGCGGGATGGGCACTGGCGGCGCTGGGCGCGGCGCGACAGCCTTAGGACGTGGCGGAGCCGACCGAGGCGTATTTGTCGGCGAGGCGGTCTGCCGTCTCGCGGGCATTGTCGATGGCCGACGCGAAGGCGTCGAGTTCCTTGTCGACCGGTGCAGTGTCGACATCCATTTCCGGACGGGCGGAGACTTCGCCGAGCGCGCTCTGGAAGCTGCGATAGGCCATCTGGGCACGAACGAGCGCTCGTTCATAGCTCATCACATCGGCGCGGCTGGCGGCCTTGCGGCCGGATGTGTTCAGCAGCGACTCGGCTTCGCGGCTGACATTGGTGAGGCCGGTGCGGGCGTCCTGCGTGTCCTTGACGATGCGGGTGAGCACGAGGACCGGGGCGCTCCTGTCGGCGCCGATGCGGGCAGCATAGGTGTCGGCGCGTTCCTGTTCGCGGGTCAGGCCGTTGATCAGCGTGTCGGCAAGGCCGGCAAGACCGCCGCCGGATTTCACCCAGCCGGCTTCCACCGCCTGGTCGCAATAATCACTCGATGCTGTTCTGAGGGCAGTCTGCGTCTGGGAAATACCGGTTTGCACGATGGTTTCGCCCGGAACCATCGAAACGGTTGCGCATCCTGCAATTAGGCATAGGGATACACCGAGAAAGACGCTACGCATCAAACAGTCACCTGCAACTCTGTTTGGGCCCCGTTTACGCAATAATCACTACGGTTAGTCGCGGGGCCTGTCCATAAGTTAAGGGCAGTTTGACCGATATTAGGTGAAGAGTGAATGAATAGACGCGCACCCAAACGCATTTTGTATCCCCGCCACGAAGCCCGCCAGACCGGACGTCTGCGCGTTTCTGACCTGCACGAGATATTCTGGGAAGAATCCGGTAACCCTGATGGCATCCCCGTCGTCGCGCTGCATGGCGGCCCGGGCGGCGGATCGAGTCCGGAAATGAGACGGTTTTTCGATCCCGAACGCTATCGCATTTTCCTGTTCGACCAGCGCGGATGTGGACGCTCCACACCACATTCGGAACTTCGCGAGAATACGACCTGGGACCTGGTGGACGATATCGAGTCACTGCGCGAACATGTCGGCGTCAGCCAGTGGCTGGTGTTCGGCGGCTCCTGGGGCTCGACGCTTTCGCTGGCCTATGCGGTGACGCACACGGAGCGCGCGCTGGGTCTCGTCCTGCGCGGAATTTTTCTGGTCTCGAAGTCGGAAATCACCTGGTTCTACCAGAATGGCGCCTCGAACCTGTTCCCGGATGCCTATGACCGCTACGTCGCGCCGATCCCGCCGGCCGAGCGCGACGACCTGTTGCTGGCCTTCCACCGGCGCCTGACGGGCGACGACAAGCAGGCCCGCATCGATGCGGCCCGCGCCTGGTCGCGCTGGGAAGGCGAGACGCTCTCCATCAAGGGGCCGCAGACCACCCCGCCCCGCTTCAATGAGGACGATTTCGTCGACGCCTTCGCGCGCATCGAATGCCACTATTTCGTCAATCGCGGCTTCTTCGCCGCCGATGGCTGGCTGCTGGAAGAGTGCCGCAAGAAGCTGAAGAACGTGCCGGGCGTGATTGTGCACGGGCGCTATGACGTGGTGACGCCGCTGTCGTCGGCCTGGTCGCTGGCCAAGGCCTGGCCGAAGGCGGAGTTGCACATCGTGCCGGATGCCGGCCACTCCTCGATGGAGCCCGGCATTGTCGACCGGCTGATTCAGGCCACGGACGATTTCGCCGTGCGCTTCGCAGCGAAGGTCCGCGCCTGACCTGATCCGGCCCCACATGAAGAAAGCCCGCCACCCCGTTGGGATGGCGGGCTTTTTTGTGGGCCGCATCGCGCCTAGGGCGCCGGGGCGACGTAGTTCGGGCCGAGGAAGCTGGTCAGGAAGCCCGGCAGCTGGACATGGTACTGGTCCTGGATCTTGTCGAAGAAGCCGAAGAACAGGACGAAGCCGACAAAGGCCGGCACGAACCAGCGCATCAGGAACCGCCAGACATTCATGATGTTCCCCTCGCCCAGCTCGGACGTCATCATGTCCCGCGACAGGATCCAGCCGGCAAACACCGCCGTCAGGAAACCGCCGAGCGGCAGCAGCAGATTGCCGGTGATGAAGTCCATGAAGTCGAGATATTCGAGCGAGAAGATATACGCCGCCCCGACCAGCCACAGCATGAAGCCCACGCCGGTGGCCGCACCGAGGCGCGTCACGCCCTGGCGTTCCTCCAGCCAGGACACCGACACTTCCAACAGCGAGATCGAGGAAGTGAACGCCGCGAACAGGGCGAGCGCGAAGAACATCACCGCCATGATGTAGCCCACCGTGCCGAGGCCGCCGAAGGCCACCGGCATGGAGACGAAGAACAGGCTGGGCCCGCCCGCCGGGTCGAGGCCCGCCGCGAACACGATCGGGAACACAGCAAAGCCGGCAATCAGGGCCACGAATGTGTCGGACCCCGCGATCAGGGCGGAGGCGCGCGGAATATTCGTGCCCCGGTCGAGATAGGCGCCATAGGTGATCATCAGGGCCCCGCCGACACCGATGGAAAAGAAGGCCTGCCCGATGGCTTCGAGGAAGGTCTTGAAGCCGACCTGGTCCCATTTCGGCTGGAACAGGAAGGCGAAGGTTTCCCCGGCATTGCCGCGCGTCAGCGAGAAGCCGACGATCACCAGCAGCATGATGAAAAAGGCCGGCATCAGGATGCTGGCGGCTTTCTCGATGCCACCTTTCACGCCGCGCCCGACAATCGCGATGTTCGCAGCGATGAACAGGCCGAGCAGGAGCAGCATGTACCATTTCGACGCCAGCGGATGTTCGCCCTGCCCGATGACATTGCCGAAATTGGCGCCGGAAGCGGCCGCATCCATGCCTTCGAACCCGCCCTTGATGGCCTGGATCACGAAGGCCAGCAGCCAGGCAGAGATCACCATGTAGAAAGTCAGGATAAAGGTCGCCGTGATCGTGCCGACCCAGCCGACAATGCCCCAGTTCTGGCTGCGGCTCTCGGCGCGGGCGAGCGACTCGACGCCCTCGACCGCCGACATTCCGGATTTGCGGCCCATGCCGTATTCCGCCATCAGCACCGGCAGGCCGATAAAGATGACGCAGATCAGGTAGACGAGAATGAAGGCCCCGCCCCCATTCTCCCCGGCGGTATATGGAAAGCGCCAGAAATTGCCGAGACCGACGGAAGAGCCGACGGCGGCCATGATGAAGCCGAACCGCGAGCCCCATGTTTCCGATTTACGGGCGATGTTTGCCATGAGTTCCCTCTCCCCAGGGTAAAAGATTTCGCGCGACCCTACTGTCGAGGGGCTAAAAATCAACGCGCGCTATGTAATCAGGTCAAAATAGTCCTGTCGTGTTCAGCTTGTCGTCCCGGTGCATATACGCCGAGATGATCAGGCCGAAACAGGACATCGCCGTCAGCATGGCCGTGCCGCCATAGGAGATCAATGGCAGAGGCATGCCCACCACCGGCAACAGGCCGATCACCATGGCGACATTGAAGACGACATAGAAGGCCACGGTGGCCGTTGCCCCGGCCGCGGCGAAGCGGCCGAAATGGCTGCGCGACTGCATCGCCGTATAGAGCGACCAGCCGAGCAGGATGGCAAAGCCGATCAGGATCGCCGTGGCGCCGAGGAAGCCGAACTCCTCCGCAATCACGGTGAGGATGAAGTCGGTATGCTGTTCGGGCACATAGTCCTGTTGGGACTGGATGCCCTGCAGATAGCCCTTGCCGTTGAGGCCGCCGGCACCGATGGCGATCTTGGCCTGTTCGATCTGGTAGCTTTCCCCGAGCGAGGTGGAGGCGCCATTGGAGCCGAACAGCTGGGCGAGGAAAGTGTCCACCCGCTCACGCTGGTAAGGCGCCAGCACGAACTGGTAGATCGGCCAGACCGAAGCCGCCCCCGCCGCGATGCCGCCCAGGATGAGGCGGCCCGACAGGCCTGCCAGGAAGATGACCACGCCGCCAGAGGCGACAATCGCCAGCGTCGTGCCAAGGTCCGGCTGGATGAAGACAAGCGCCGAAGGCACAAGGATGATCGCCGCCGCGCCGATATGGACGACGAACCGGCCGCCATTGGCGCCCAGCATGGAATGATAATAGCGCGCCAGCGCCAGTGTCACGGCAAGCTTGGCGAATTCTGACGGCTGCACGGCCACCGGCCCGATCTTCAGCCAGCGCTGCGCCCCGCCGCCGGTCGTGCCCATCACTTCCACAAGGATGAGCAACACGATCGTGCCCGCATAGGCGAGCCAGGAAAGGTTCATCCACCAACTGAGCGGGATCACCGCCAGGAACATCATCAGCGCAAAGAAGACGCCGAAGCGGATCAGCTGGATGCGCCAGAGATGCTGTTCGGCCGGATTGGTGTGCGCCGAGGAGTACAGCATCGCAATGCCGATCAGCGCCATGGCGACGACCAGAAGGATGAAGCCCCAGGGCAGGCGCGCGACCTTGCCGAGGATGCCGCTGGAAGATCCGTCGAAATTCAGCGATGTGGCGGTGCGCGTGCGCGCCTCGCCGCGGCTGAAGCCGTGGAAGCTGCCATCGCGGCTCATGCCGGGCCTCCGTCATCATCGGACTTGCGCAGCGATGCGCTTTGCGACCAGGCGGCGCGGCGCCGGCTGTCGGTCTTCAGGGCGAAATGGAGAATGTCGCGCGCGACCGGGGCGGCACGGCTGGAGCCGCCCTCCCCGTGTTCCACGACGACGGAGATGGCATATTTCGGATCGTCGGCCGGGGCATAGGCGACGAACAGGGCGTGGTCGCGCAGTTCGCGCTCGATATTTTCGCCCTTGCGGATGCCCTTGGCGCGCTCCTCGGCCGAGATGCGGCGCACCTGCGCGGTGCCGGTCTTGCCGGCAAGGCGCGGCCCGCCAAGGCCAAGGTCGCCGGAGCGATAGGCCGTGCCGCCGCCTTCCGAGGTCACGCCATACATGCCGGCCTTCATGCGCTGCATCACTTCCTGGTCGAGCGGGGCGTCGAGGACATGCTTGTCCGGGTCTTTCGGGCCGAGGCCGATGAGGTTCGGCTTCAGCGCCTTGCCTTCGGAGGCAATGCGCGCCGTCATCAGGGCGAGTTGCAGGGGCGTCACGCCCAGCTGGCCCTGCCCGATGCCGAAGTTCAGCGTCTCGCCTTCATACCATTGTTCTTTCCGGGCACGGAGCTTCCATTCCGGGTCCGGCACGAGGCCGCCGCGCGCGCCGGTCATGCCCAGCGACCAGGCCTCGCCGAAGCCGAACTTGCGGGCCGTGTCGGCAATCGCCTGCGCACCGGTGCGCCGGGCGATCTCATAGAAATAGACGTCGCAGGAGCCCTTGATGGCGCCATGCATGTCGACCGAGCCATGGCCACCCGGTTTCCAGCAGTGCCAGGTGCGGTTACCGAAATGGTAGTAGCGGTTGCAGTGCACCCGGTCGGTCGGCTTGACCGCGCCGGATTCGAGTGCGGCGGTGGCAACGACCATCTTGAAGGTCGATCCCGGCGGATAGACGCCGCCATGGGCGCGCGGATAAAGCGGCGCGCGGGTGTCGTCGCGCAGTTCGGCATAGTCGCTGCCGGAAATGCCGTTGACGAAATCATTGGGGTCGAAGGCCGGCGTCGACACCATGGCGAGCACGTCGCCGGTCTCCACATCAAGCACGACCGCCGCACCGCTCTCACCCTCGAACCGTTCGATGGCGACGCGCTGCAGGTCCATGTCGATGGTGACGAACAGGTCCTTGCCGGCTTCCGGCGCGAGGCGCTCATCCGGGATCTGGTCGATGACGCGGCCGGCCGCATTGGTGACCAGTTTCTTGAAGCCCGGCTTGCCGCGCAGCCATTCCTCGGCAAAGCGCTCCATGCCCTGACGGCCGGTGCGCATGTCGGGATGGCGGAACATCTGTTCGATGGTCTTGGCTTCGTCGGAGGACTTGTCTTCCTTCAGGCGCACCAGATCGTCCTGGCTGGCGCGGGCGACATAGCCGAGGACGTGCGCGAAATCCCGCCCGCGCGGATAGGAGCGCGTCAGCGCCATCTCCACCTGCACGCCGGGCAGTTCCACCGCATGCACATTCATGCGGGCGAAGTCTTCATAGGTCAGCTCGTTCGCCACGATCACCGGCACGAAGGCGGCGCGGCGCGCGCGGGCGCGCTGGATATCGTCCAGCACGCGTTTGATCTGGACATCGGAGAGGTCGATCAGCGAGGCGATGGCGGCAATTGTCTCCGCCGGGTTTTCAAGCTGTTCCGGGATCACCGTGATGCGGCCGGCGCGCCGGTGCGAGGCCAGCGGCTTGCCGAACCGGTCGAGAATGCGCCCGCGCTGCGGCGGGGCGAGTTCGAGCTTGATATGGTTCTCGTTGGCGAGCTCCTCGTATTTCTCGCGTTCGAGAATCTGCAACTGGAACAGGCGCGCGACGAGGCCGGCCCAGACGACGCCGCCGGCAACGCCGGTCATCAGCATGCGGCGGGAAAACTCCGCTTCCGGATTGAACACCTTGCTCATGCCGGCTGCCCCACAGGCTCGCCGGGTCGTCGGCCAAGGTCGAAGGCGCGGTGGCCGAGGGCGTAGATCACGCCGGTGGTCATCATGGCGGCGATCAGCGGCACGATGCGCACCGGATGATCCTCAAGCGTCGAGGCGAGCAGCCACAGCACCAGGAACGCGCCGGCAAACAGCAACGCGGAGGAGACGATGGCGATCAGCGGTTCGCTCATCACGTCGAACTGGCTGGCGATGGCGGTGGAGCCGGCATAGGTCAGCAAATTGACGATCTCGAAACATCCGAACGGCGCATGGAAAATCACGTCCTGCACGAAGCCGAATGCGATCAGCACCAGCATCGGGCGGATGGAGAGGCCCACCCTGCCCCAGCCGACCGCGCCCCACAGCGCGGCATGCGGCCAGGCAAAGGAGAGGCCGAAAATGTCGTTCCGGGTCAGGCCGAAGGCGCCGACAATGGCGATCAGCAGCGCGCCGAAGGCGAGCCGGGGTGTCGGCCCGTATTTCGACCAGAGGCTCGGCTTGCGCCGGGCTGAGGACGAACCGGCCATTACTGACGCGCCCCCTGGGTCGGGCTGGCGGCGGGCGCTGCGCCGTCTGCGGGCAGCGCTTCCGGCTGCGGGATCGGTTTCGAGATCAGCGGCGGCGGGATCAGCTGCACGTAACCCGCGCTGCCCTCGCTCATGGCGTATTTCACGCGCCAGCCATTGCCGGACTTGCGCACTTCGCCGACGACCAGGCCGCGCGGGAAGGCGCCGCCTTCGGATGAGGTGAGGATTCGTTCGCCTTCGACGAAATCGCTGCGCTCGGGCATGTCGGTCAGCGTGCCGGACCCGGTCGAGCCGCCCTGCATGATGGCATGCACGCCGCTCACCTCCCCGATCACCGGCACGCGGGAGTTGAAGTCCGTCACCAGCAGGATGCGCGAGGAAGACTGGCCGAGCTGGATGACCCGGCCGACGAGGCCGCCCTCGTTCACGGCAACAGACGCCTCTTCGACGCCCTGCGCCCGGCCGGCATTGGCCAGCAGCGTCTGGGCGAAGGGGCCTTCGCTTTCGGAGGTGACGCGAGCCGTGACGCCGCGCACCGGCGGCTCGCCCATCAGGTTGAGGATCTGCTCATAAGCTTCCAGGCGCTCGGCCATGGAAATGGCGGCGGCCTTGTAGCGCGCCAGGTCGCGCACTTCGGCTTCGAGTTCGTGGATACGCGCGTCCTTGGCCGCCTGGCCGGAAATGCGCGACCAGATGCTGACGCTTTCGCCGGTGCCGAGACGGTCACCGACGGAGGTTCGGACAGGGTCGAACACGCCGGCGATCTGCGGCGCGGACTGGGCGATGATGAGGGCGGCGAAGGCAAAAATGAACACACCGAGGACGAGGCGCTTTGGCGAGCGCCGGGAGCTTTTCTGCCCTGACCGGCCGGAACGTGCCATGAGACGGAATCCTTACCTGTCCCTTTTTATGTTCCGTGCCTCACACTTCGGGTGAGAGCACGTTGCGCATCTTGCTGAAATTCTCGAGTACGTGACCGCAGCCATTGACCACGCAGCGCAGCGGATCGTCGGCGATCATCACAGGCAGCTGGGCCTGTTCGCGGATCACCGCATCGAGATTGCGCAGCAGCGCGCCGCCGCCGGTGAGAACGATGCCGCGGTCGACGATGTCGGCGGCGAGTTCAGGCGGCATGGCTTCCAGCGCGATCTTAACAGCATCGATGATGTCCGTCACCGGCTCGCGCAGAGCTTCGGCGATCATCGCTTCGTTGATTTCGGTTTCCTTCGGAACGCCGTCCAGCGTGCCGCGGCCACGCACGGTCAGCGACATGCCGGTGCCGTTTTCCGGCGGCATGGCGGTGCCGATTTCCTTCTTGATCCGTTCGGCCGACATTTCGCCGATCAGGATTTTCTGCTCGCGGCGCAGGTAATTGACGATGGCCTGGTCCATCTTGTCCCCGCCGATGCGCACCGAGCGGGAATAGACGATGCCGCCAAGCGACAGGACCGCGACTTCCGAGGTGCCGCCGCCGATGTCCACAACCATGGAGCCGGCCGGATCGTCGATCGGCAGGCCGGCGCCGATGGCCGCAGCCATGGGTTCCTCGATCAGCTCGACCTGGCGGGCACCGGCCGCAAGGGCCGACTGGTGGATGGCGCGGCGCTCGACGCTGGTGGCGGAGCTGGGCACGCAGATGATGATGAGCGGGGACACGAACGCCCGGCGGTTGTGAA
>JAGQRO010000230.1 GCA_020425315.1 Hyphomonas sp.
GGGCAACGTGAACCCGATCGGCCCGCGCTCCTGCTACGACGTGGGCAAGCGCTGCGCCGAGACGCTGTTCTTCGATTATCACCGCCAGCACCAGACCAAGATCAAGGTTGCCCGGATCTTCAACACCTATGGTCCGCGCATGCATCCGAATGACGGGCGCGTGGTGTCGAATTTCATCGTCCAGGCGCTGCGGGGCCAGGACATCACCATCTATGGCGACGGCACGCAGACGCGTAGCTTCTGCTTCGTGTCGGACCTGGTCGACGGCCTCATGCGCCTGATGAATTCTGACGATGACATCACCGGGCCGATCAATCTCGGCAATCCAGGCGAGTTCAGCATGCTGGAACTGGCGGAAAAGGTGATCCAGCTGACCGGCTCGTCGTCGAAGATCGTGCACATGCCGCTGCCGCAGGACGATCCGCGCAAGCGCCGTCCGGACATTTCCCGTGCCAATGAGGCGCTGGGCTGGCAGCCGACCGTGAAACTCGAAGACGGCCTGAAGCCGACGATCGAGTATTTCCGTGGCGAGATCCAGAACCTGCTCTAGAGCGGGAAATCGGTGGGCCCGGCAGGATTTGAACCTGCGACCAAACCGTTATGAGCGGTCCGCTCTAACCAACTGAGCTACAAGCCCACCGAGCGACCCGTTTAGGCGGCTGCAGGGCGGCGCGCAATGGGCTGTCTGACGCGGGGCCCGGGCCTGTTCCGGCCTGTCTGATTGCCTCCGGCCCGGATTGGTCGGATAGTGGGGGTCCAAACGGAGGATCCCACATGCGCCGCCTGATTCCGCTGATGACATCTGCCCTTGTTCTTGCCCTGATCCTTCCGCAGGCGGCGTGCGCCCAGATGCAGGCCCTGACCCAACAGGCCGCGCCGATGAGTACCGGACACCCGATGATGAACCACAATTCGATCCAGCCGGAGACGACTCTCCAGATTTCCGCCGAAGCGTCGATCAAGCGGGAGCCCGACATCGCCTATATTTCCGCCGGCGTTCGCGAAGAGCGCGCCACGGCGGCCGATGCCATGGCTGCACAGGCCAAGTCGATGACGAGTGTCTTCGACGCCCTTGCCAAGGCCGGCGTCGCGAAGAAGGACATGCAGACGTCCAGCCTGTCGCTGTCGCCGCGCTATGACTATGTGCAGGTCAAGATTTCGGACGGCACGACACGCGGCGAGCAGCGCCTTGCCGGCTACGTTGCCGCCAATCAGCTGACGGTGAAGGTTCGCGACCTCGACACGCTTGGCGGCACGCTGGACAGCCTTGTCCGGGCCGGCGGGAACACGCTGAACGGGGTCAGCTTCGCCCTCGATGATGACAGTGAAGTACGCGATGAAGCCCGGCGCGAGGCCATGAAGAGCGCCATGGCGCGGGCCGACCTGTATGCCAAGGCGGCCGGGCTGAAAGTGCTGCGGATCGTGACGATCGACGAGGGCGGCGTCTACATGCCCCAGCCCGCTCCGATGGCGCGGCGCATGGAAATGGCGGCGGCCGACAGCTACGAAACGCCCATGGCCGGCGGCGAAGTCGGCTACACAGCCAGCGTGAGCGTCCTGTTCGAACTCGGCAAATAAGCCTCAGACATAGCCTTCGGCCAGCAGGTCCTTCATGTCGACCAGGCCGGTGGGCTTGCCGTCTTCGGTGACGAAGGCGTTGGAAATCCGGTGTTCGGTCAGGCGCTTGATGACGGCGGACATGCGCTCGTCTGCGGCGATGGTGCGTGGATTGGCGGTCATCACGTCAGTGGCAGTGCCGTCCGTCCGGCCAGCCAGCATGGCGCGGCGCAGGTCTCCGTCCGTCACCATGCCTGTCAGCGCGCCGGACGCGTCGATGACGCCGACACAGCCCTTGCGGCCTTCGGAAATGCCGATGATGACATCGTGCAGGCTGGCCGTTTCCTGCACCAGTGGCAGCGGTTCGGACCGCGAGGCGATATAGTCGGCGGCAGTCTGCAGGGACCGGCCGAGCTTGCCGCCGGGATGGCGGAAGCCGAAGTCCTCGCGGGAGAAGCCGCGGCGGGCCATCAGCACGATTGTCAGCGCATCGCCGAGGGCGAGGGCCATGGTGGTAGAGGATGTGGGCGCCAGGCCGTTCGGGCAGGCTTCCTCGACCACGGGCATCTGCAGCACCACGTCGGAGGCGCGGCCGAGGGTGGAGTCCGGGGCGCGGGTCATGCCGATCAGCGGGATCGTATTGCCCTTGCAGTAGCGCAGCAGGTCCACCAGTTCGCGGCTCTCGCCGGAATACGAGATGGCGATCACGACACTGCCCGGCACGACCATGCCGAGGTCTCCATGGCTGGCTTCGGTGGGGTGCAGGAAGAAGCTGGGCGTGCCGGTGGAGGCAAGGCTGGCGGCGATCTTCTGGCCGATATGGCCGGATTTGCCGACCCCGGCGACGATGATGTGGCGGTCGGTCGCCATGATGAGATCTGCAGCGCGCGCTACAGAACCGTCGAGGCCGGTTTCGAGCTTTTCGAGGGCGTCACGCTCGATGCGGATGACATTGCGGGCAATGTCGAGATCGGTTTCCGGATGATCGGCCACGGGCGTCGCTCCTGCAGGACTTGCGGCGTTTTCCGGCAAGTCCGCGCGGCTGGCAACCCTATCGGGACATCTGGCTGCGCAGGTAGTCCTCAGGCGACATGGCTGGCTCGGTCAGCACCGGCGCCTGGGCGGCGGCGCGGGCCACGATGGCCTCTTCAGGCGCCGCATTGATGGCTGCGATGTTGCCCTCAGGGGCGACAGCGTTGACTTCAGCGGCCGCATCCGACGGGAATTCGTCGTCCTCGGGGCCGTCCACGTCGCCCTGGGCGGAGACGAGGGTGAGGGCGGTCTCCGGCTGCGGTGCGGCGGCGACGGCAAATGCTGAGAGCGGTTTGCCGTTCAGCATCGGCTCAGCGGCGGCATTGATCGGCAGCGGCGCATCGAGCGAGGCGAAGGCGAGACGTGCGCGGGCATCCGGATCGTTCGGGTCGGCCGGCATGTCATAAGTGGTGAAGGCGGCTTCCATCAGCGCTTCGACATGGCGGTCGCGCGCCTTGGAGGTGGAGCCGCCGAGCATCACGGCGATGACGCGGTGGCCGTCGCGCTTGGCCGAGGCCATCAGGTTGAAGCCGGAGGCGCGGGTGTAACCGGTCTTGATGCCGTCGACGCCATCGACGGAGCCGAGCAGTTCATTGTGGTTGCGATAGGTGCGCCCACCCCAGCTGAAGCTCTCGGTGGCGAAATAATGGTAGTAGTCGGCATGATCGGTCAGCATCGCCTTGGCGAGGATGGCGAGATCCTGCGCGGTGGACAGCTGGCGCGTATCGGGCAGGCCGGAGGCGTTGACGAAACGGGTGTTCTCCATGCCGAGCGCGTGGGCCTTCACGGTCATCAGCTGGGCGAAGCGGGTCTCGGTGCGGCCGAGGCGTTCGGCGACCACGACAGCGACGTCATTGGCCGATTTGGTGATCAGCGCATTGATCGCGTCGCGCACGGTGATGGTGGAGCCGGATTTCAGTTTGAGGTTCGACGGCGCCTGGCTGGCGGCATAGCGCGACACGGTCAGCCGGCTGTCGAGCGACAGTTCGCCGGCCTTCAGCGCGTCGAACAGCATGTACAGCGTCATCACCTTGGTGAGGGAGGCCGGATAGCGCGCTTCATCGGCATTGCGCGCATGCAGGACTTCCTGCGTGTCGGCGTCGATCACGATGGCGGCATATTTTTCGGCCAGGGCCGCGCCAGTTCCAAGGCCGGTCAGGGCGACGGCCAGGGACGCAACGAGGATACGAGCCAAGGCTGCGAACGAGCGCAGAAACATCAACGGTCTCCCGAAAACATTAACCCCGGCTGCCCGAGGTTTAACCTAGAGTCCTCCAAATCCATTGACCACCCATTAACGCAGGGTTTGGGCCCGGATTGCGGTATTGTAACGGGAGGCATGCAAGATATGTGCAGGCCTGCCTTTTGTTGCGGCGCACAATAATTTGTTGCGCCAGCGAAGCAAAGAAGATACCGTTGCGTCAGGGCAAGCCTTCGAGAGGAAACCGAACCCATGGCCACCGCCAAGACCACCGCCAAATCCGCAACCAGCCGCGCCAAGGCAGAGATGCATTCTGCCAAAACCTCGACCACCAAGATGCTCGACGAGGGCATGGAACAGCTGACCGGTTTCGCCGGCATGTTCGGCGAATATGCGGAATCCGGCCTCAAATCGATGGGCGAGCGCGCCACGGCTTCGACCGAAGTGCTGCGCACGCTGGGCGGCCGGAACATGGATTTCTTCACCAAGAGCCTGGAACAGGGCGTGGAAGTCACCCAGGCGATCACCTCGGCCAAAGACGTTCGTGAAGTGATGGAAATCCAGGCAGGGTTTGCCAAATCCATGTTTTCGGCGTATACGAAAGAGGTCAACGCGCAGGCGGAGATCTGCATGTCTGCATGGCGCGACGCGGCAAAGCCCTTCATGGCCTTCGCCGCAAAATAGGTTCTCGAGTTCGGACGGCCTGCTTGGCCACCGGAATCGTAGAGTGCGGTAGATTACGAAGAGCCGGGCCTGTTTGGCCCGGTTCTTTCGTTTGGGCCCCCTTCGGGGATACGGCGCTGGCAGCCTGACGGATAAGGATTTTCCGGTAATCGGGATTGTTGCGGCGCGCAGATAGTGGCAGGGACTCGCGCATGCCTCGTCTGCCTGAACTGATCGAATTTCCCGCCCTGAAGCGCCCGAACCGGCCGAACAACTGGCTGGTGGCGCCGGACGGCTTCACCGGCATGGTGGCGGTCGATGCGCCTTCGCCCGTGTTCGACAAGACGCCGAAGCAGGTGTTCGATTCGGTCATGGACCTGGTGCTGGAACGGGAAGAGTGGCGCCTGCGCGCATCCGACCCGGACTCGCTGCGCATCTCCTTCGTCGCGGTGACACCGCTGATGAAGTTCAAGGATGACGTGTTCATCCAGGCGGTGCCGGTGGAGGGCGAAACGGGCAAGTCGCGCATTGCGGTCTATTCGGCTTCACGCCTCGGCTATTCCGATCTCGGCACCAATGCCAAGCGGGTGAAGGAACTGATTGCGCTGGTTGATGCACGCTGAACACGGCTGCACCAAAAACAGGCAAGCGTTCAATTTGCGGCTCTTGGCATCTTCAAACTGGGCCTGAACCGTATATCTTAAGGGTCATGAGTCAGGGCGTGTCTTTCATCCAGATGAATCAGCCTGCCGGGCCGGGTGCACCGGGCGGCGGCAATACGGGTGATGACGGCACGGATTTCGACCTGTCGACGCAGACCCGCGTCCGCACGAAGAAGCCCTCGCTCTATCGCGTTCTCCTGCTCAACGACGATTACACGCCCATGGAATTCGTCGTGCACATCCTGGAGCGGTTCTTCAACCGCTCGCGCGAGCAGGCGACCCGTATCATGCTTCATGTTCATCAGAAGGGTGTCGGGCTGTGCGGCGTCTATACATTTGAGGTGGCCGAAACAAAGGTTGCCCAGGTGCTTGACCTTGCCAAGCGTCACGAACACCCTCTCCAATGCGTCATGGAGAAAGACGACTAGACCTCGAACCCAGAAGGCTTCACCCCTTGCCACGTTTGTCCCCCTCCCTGGAAACGGCTCTTGAAAAGGCGCTTACACTCGCCTCCGAACGAGAGCACGAATACGCCACACTCGAGCACTTGCTGCTGGCCCTGACAGAGGACGAACACGCCAAGGAGGTGATGGGCGCCTGCAAGGTCGATATCGAGGCCCTGCGCGGGGACCTCATCCGCTATATCGATGAGGAACTGACCAGCCTGATCGTCGAGGACTCAAATGGCCGCGTCCAGCCGACCGCCGCGTTCCAGCGCGTCGTGCAGCGCGCCATCCTTCACGTTGAAAGCTCCGGCCGCGATGAAGTGACCGGCGCCAATGTGCTGGTCTCGATCTTCTCCGAGCGCGAAAGCCATGCCGCCTACTTCCTGCAGGAGCAGGA
>JAGQRO010000231.1 GCA_020425315.1 Hyphomonas sp.
CACCGCATGGTCGTCGCCCGCAACCTGATGGATACCCGCCCATGACCCATACGATCAAAGTCACCCATCACGGCCATGTCGCCGAACTCGAGTTCACCAACCCGCCGAACAATCATGCCAATGTCGCCCTTCTGCGCGAGATTGCCGACACGCTGCACGCACTGGACCTGGCACCCGACTGCCGGGCCATCGTGCTCGCCTCGGACGGCAAGCCGTTCTGCGCCGGGGCGGACCTCGTCCAGTCCGAAGGCGGCGGCGTCGGCGGCTCGGGCGACGATCCGGTGCGCGAATTCTATGACGAGGCCCTGCGCCTCTACTCGACCCGCAAGCCCATCGTCGCGGCGGTCCAAGGCGCGGCCGTGGGGGCCGGACTCGGCCTCGCCGTGACGGCCGATTTTCGCGTCGCTTCGCCTGAGGCGCGATTCGTGGCCAACTTCACTCAACTGGCCTTCCATCCGGGCTTCGGCCTGACGGCGACACTGCCTCGCCTGATAGGCGACCAGAAAGCCTCGCTCATGTTCATGACCTCCCGGCGCATCAAGGCCGAGGAAGCGCTCGACTGGGGCCTCATCGACCAGCTTGTGCCATCTCACGACCTGCGCGCGGCGGCCCTGAACCTCGCCGCAGAAATCGCCACTGGCGGGCCTCTTGCCCTGCTCTCGACCCGGAAGACGCTACGGAAAGGGCTCTATGACGCGGTCAAGGCAGCCCTTGAACTGGAGCATTCGGAGCAATGGTTGCTGCGGCCGACGCAGGACCATGCCGAGGGTATCCGGGCGGTCTTCGAACGCCGGCCCGGCCGGTTTACCGGCGCCTGAGGGGCTTAAGGTTTCCCTCACGACATGAGCCTAGCTTTACGGTTGGTGCAATTCTGGTCGTTGAAGCCTTGAAAATGTGCCGCTAGTCTTTCCCTCGGAGGACACCGGTACGCATGACAAAAACTGATACGAGCAATCCGGACTACTTTCATAAAGTGGTCGATTGCCAATGGGCCTGTCCGGCACACACGCCGGTGCCTGCCTATATCCGCCTCATCGCCCAGGGGCGCTATGGTGACGCCTATCTGCTGAACCGGGACTCGAATGTGTTTCCCGGTATCCTCGGCCGTGTCTGCGACCGGCCGTGCGAACCGGCCTGCCGGCGCTCGCGCATCGACGAGGAGCCGGTGGCCATCTGCCGCCTGAAACGCGTCGCCGCCGATCATCGCGAAGACATCACGGATCGCCTGCCGAAAAAGCCGGCGAAGACGAATGGCAAGCGCGTCGCCCTGATCGGCGCCGGGCCCGCCAGCCTGACGGTCGCCAATGATCTCGCCCCGCTCGGCTATGAGTGCACCATCTTCGAAAAGCTTTCCGCCCCCGGTGGCCTGATGCGCTCCAACATTCCGGCCTTCCGCCTGCCCGAGTCGGTGCTGGCCGAAGAGATCGGCTATATCCTCGACATGGGCGTGGAGCTGAAGCTCGACAGCCCCGTCAGCAGCATGAAAGCCCTGCTGGACGATGGCTGGGACGCCGTTTTCGTCGGCACCGGCGCGCCGAAGGGCAAGGACCTCAACATTCCGGGCCGGGAGGAAGGCGCCGCGAACATCCATATCGGCATCGACTGGCTGGAATCGGTCGCGTTCGACCATACCGACAAGATCGGCGAATCCGTGCTGATCATCGGCGTCGGCAACACGGCGATGGATTGCTGCCGCACCTCGCTGCGTCTCGGCGCAAAGAATGTGAAGGTCATGGCGCGCAAGCCGCGCAATTTCTTCAAGGCTTCCGAATGGGAACTCGAGGATGCCGAGGAAGAGAATGTCGACATCGTCGTCAATCATTCACCGAAAGCCTTCGTGACGAAGGACGGCAAGCTGGCCGGCATGGTATTTGAAATTTTCGAGTATGACGTCGACGCAGCCGGCGAAATCACCGGCCAGCGCGTGATTGGCGAAGAGACGATTCCGTGCACGGACGTGATACTCGCGATCGGCCAGGAAAATGCCTTCCCCTGGATCGAGGCCGACGCCGGCATCGAGTTCGACAAATGGCATGTGCCGAAAGTGGACGAAGCGACCTTCCAATCCACCCGCGACGGCGTCTTCTTCGGCGGCGACTCCGCCTTCGGCCCGAAGAACATCATCTGGGCTGTGGAACATGGTCATCAGGCCGCGATCTCCATCCATCGCTATTGCCAGGGCCTTGACCTGACCAACCGCGCGCCGCGCGAAATCGAACTGCAGTCGGCCAAGATGGGCATGTTCGAATGGCGCTATGCCAATGCCTTTGACGCCTCAGAGCGGCGCGAAATGGAGCATGTCGCCCTCGTCGACCGCTTCAAGCGCCTGAACATCGAAGTCGAACTCGGCTTCAATGCGGAGCAGATTGCCGTCGAGGTTCAGCGCTGCCTGAATTGCGACGTGCAGACCGTGTTCGATGCCCCGCTCTGCGAGGAATGCGATGCCTGTATCGACATCTGTCCGGTCGAGTGCCTCTCGATCACGCCGGGCGCGGAGGATGAGGCCGTGCTGCGCGCTTCGCTGACCCAGCCCGAAGCACCGGATGGCCAGTCGCTCTACGTGTCCGCACCGCTGCCCCTGACAGGCCGCGTGATGATCAAGGACGAAAATGTCTGCCTGCACTGCGGCCTTTGCGCCGAGCGCTGCCCCACATCCGCCTGGGACATGAAGGAAGGCGTCATCCACATTCCGCATGCAGACGACCAGGAAGTTCGGCAGGAGGCCCTGGCATGAGCGCGCCCGGCATCAATGACTTTACGCTGCGCGTGGCCACGGTGAACGGCACCGGTTCGGCCAGCGCCAATGGCCTGCTGATGAAGGCCATCTTCCGCATGGGCGTGCCCGTTGTCGGCAAGAACATCTTCCCGTCCAACATTCAGGGCCTGCCGACCTGGTACGAGATCCGTGTCACCGGCGACGGGCATGCCGGGCGCGACGGCGAAATCCATTTCGTCATCGCGATGAACCCGGAAACGTATGCAGATGACCTTGCAAGCCTCGCCCCCGGCGGTGTGCTGCTCTACGACTCCACCTGGCCGCGCCCACAGCTGCTCTCGCGCCCGGATGTCACCGTGCTGGGTGCGCCGCTATCGGCGATGTGCAACGAAGCGTTCAAGGCGGCGCGTTCGCGCATCCTGATGAAGAACATGGCCTATGTCGGCGCCGCCGCGGCGCTGCTGGACCTCGACCTCGACGTGATCAAGCAACTCGTCACCGAGATGTTTGCCGGCAAGGAAAAGCTGATCCCGCTCAACATGCAGGCCGTCGAGCTCGGGCGGAATTATGCCCTGCAGAACTTCACCTGCCCGCTGAACTTCCGCACCAAGCCGATGGAAAAGGCCAAGGGCAAGATCATGATCGACGGCAACACCGCCGCCGGTCTCGGCATGGTCTATGGCGGGGCGACCTTTGGTGCCTGGTATCCGATCACGCCCTCGACCTCGCTGATGGATGCCTTCCAGCTTTATTGCGACAAGCTGCGTGTCGACGCCGATACGGGCCTGCACAATTACTGCATCCTGCAAGCAGAAGACGAACTCGCCGCGGCCGGTCTCGTCATCGGCGCGTCCTGGGCCGGCGCCCGCGGCTTCACGCCGACGTCAGGGCCCGGCATCTCGCTGATGAGCGAGTTCATCGGCTTTGCCTACTACACCGAAGTGCCGCTGGTGATCTGCGATATCCAGCGTGTCGGCCCGTCCACCGGCATGCCGACGCGCACGCAGCAGTGCGACATCCAGCTCTGTGCCTATGCCTCCCATGGCGACACGCGCCACCTGGTGCTCTACCCCGCCCATCCGGGCGAGTGTTTCGAGTTCGCCGCCATGTCGCTGGACCTCGCCGAGCGGTTCCAGACGCCGGTCTTCTTCCTGTCCGATATCGATATCGGCATGAATGACTGGATGGTCGATGAGCTCACCTGGCCGGAAGATTATGTCCCCGACCGGGGCAAGGTACTGTCCGCCGAGGACCTGGAAGAAACGAAAGCCTTCTACCGCTATCTCGATGTGGACGGTGACGCGATCCCCTACCGCACCCTTCCGGGCACGCACAAAAAGGGCGCCTACTTCCTGCGCGGCTCCGGCCATACCAAGCTTGGCCGCTACACCGAGAAGGGCGAGGAATACAAGGAAGTCGTTGACCGGCTGTATGACAAGTGGAAGCGCGCCGCCGCCTTCATGCCCGCTCCGGTGGTCACGCCGGCGAGCCGCCCGGCCCGGCTCGGCATCATCGCCATCGGCAGCTCCGACGGCGCTGTGCGCGAAGCCCGCGATCGGCTGGAAGCGGCCGGAATGCCGGTCGACTATATGCGCATCCGCGGCTTCCCCTTCAGTGACGAAGTTGCCGCCTTCGTGGAGGCGCATGACGAAGTCTTCGTCGTGGAGCAGAACCGCGACGCCCAGCTGCTCGGCCTGATCATTACCGAGACGGCCGCCCAGAAGGAGAAGCTCACCCCGGTGCTGCACTATTCCGGCGAGCCGCTGAACTACCGTTTTGTCTATGACGCCATCGAAAATGCCGTGAAGGTGAGGAAGATCGCATGACCTCCTTCGTCAAACCCAAGATCCGCCGCAAGAACGAGCCTCTGAACGATCTCGGCCTTGCCCGGTCGGATTATGACGGCGCCATGTCGACGCTGTGCGCCGGCTGCGGCCATGACAGCGTCACCGCCGCGCTTGCCCGCGCCTATTTTGAACTGTCGATGGACCCGAAGGATGTCGTGAAAGTTTCCGGCATCGGCTGCTCGTCAAAGACGACCACCTATTTCCTGCGCGACGCCCATGGCGCCAATACGGTGCATGGGCGCATGCCCTCCTTTGCCACCGGCGCGGCCGCCGTGAACGGGGCGCTCTCCTATGTCGGCGTTTCCGGCGATGGCGACAGCCTCTCCATCGGCATCGGCCAGATGGCCCATGCCATCCGGCGCAATGTCAACATGCTCTACATGCTGGAGAATAATGGCGTGTACGGACTGACCAAGGGCCAGTTCTCTGCCTCCAGCGATATCGGCTCCACCGCCAAAAAGGGCGCCGCCAACACGCTGCCGCCGATCGACCCGGCGATTTTCGCGCTCTCAGTCGGCGCGACGTTTGTGGCTCGCAGCTTCTCCGGCGACCGTGACCAGTTGGTCTCGATCATCAAGGCCGGCATCAAGCATCGCGGCTTTGCCCTGATCGATGTGATCTCGCCCTGCGTGTCGTTCAATGACCATAAGGGCTCCACCAAGTCCTACGCACACACCTACCAATACTATCACAAGGCCGTGCACGCCGATTATGTGCCGCCGAGCGAGGAGATCGTCACCTCCTATGAAGAAGGCGATGTCATGCCGGTGGAACTGCACGATGGCGGCATCATCAAGCTGCGCAAGCTCGATGCGGACTATGACCCGACAGACCGCGCCGGTGCGATGGACCATCTCCTGCGCAGCCAGGCAACCAGCGAAATCCTCACCGGCCTGCTCTATATCGACGAGTCGCGCCCGGACATGGTCGAGCACAAGAAGCTCACCGATACGCCGCTGCACTCGATCCCCTATGCGAAGCTGAACCCCGGCGCCGAGGCCCTACGCAAGGTTCAGGAAGAGTTCCGCTAGGGCCTGTCCGGCCGGTCGAGGCGATAGCTGACGAACGCCACTTTCGAACTGTCTGGAGACCAGGACGGCACATTGATCGTGCCCTGCCCGCCAAACAGCGTGGCGATCACGCGCGGCGGCGCCGACAGGTCTGCCGGCATCAGGCGCAGCACCACTTCACGATTGGGCGGATGGTCCGTCAGGTCCACATCGAGACCGAAGGACACCATGATGATCCACTTTCCGTCCGGCGACGGATGGGCGAACCAGTCGCGATACGACTCGTCGAATGTGACCTGTTCCACCTCGCTGCCATCGATCCGTGTGCGCCATATCTGCATGGCGCCCGTACGCGTGGAGTTGAAATAGAGCCATTCGCCGTCCGGTGTGAAATCCGCGCCGTCATCCAGCACTTCGGCATCCGTGACACGCCATTCCTCACCGCCGCTGAGCCGCTTCGCCCAGATATTGTAGCCGGGCGCCACGGCCGGGCGCTGAGCGGTGTAGGCGATGATATCGCCCTCCGGGTGCCAGGCATGCCAGTAGCTGCGCCCGTCGGGGTGGCCAACGACCAGTTGCGGCGCATCCGAGCCTTCGATGGGCAACACATAGATGCGGGAATAATCGTCGGGCTCTGACTGGTCCGAGATGATCAGCTGCGTACCGTCCGGCGAGATGCCATGGTCATTATTGTTCTTCTGCTGCGGCCCGGTATTCACTTCCTCCGGTTCGCCGCCGTCCGGTGAAATGCGCCAGATCTTCCCGCCGCCATTGAACAGGAGGAACGCCCCGTCGCGCGACCAGTTCGGCGCTTCGAACTTGGCGTCGCTGACATGAATTGCCTGCCGGTTTCCGCTGGCAATGTCGAGGATTTCCAGTGTCGAATCGACGCCGGCCGGATAACCGGTCTCGGTCACCGGCGCCATGCTCACTTCTTCGATGCTGACATCGCTGAACCGGGCTGTTTCGGTTGTCGTATTGTCATGCGCACTCACGCCAAGACCGACCAGGAACCCATCCTCGAACGGCATGCGGACATTTCCGCCCCCCGATTTCCAGATGCCATCCTCGCCTGCATAGGAGAGGTACATATGGTTCCCCTCCTTCTCCAGCCGGATCCGTTTGGCGCCTTCGGCCAGGGTCACGATTTCCCGCGTCTCGCCGTCCTGGACATCGCGGTATTGCAGGCTGACCAGCCCGTCACCATGCAAGACCGCATCGGCATAGCGTGCCCCGGGCGCCAGGCTTTCACGGATGATGAGGCCGGCCTTGCGGTGCGGGTCTCCGCCCTCGCCCTCAAACTCGATTGTGGCGGCGGCAAAGACGTCTCCGGACATCCGCGTCCAGGCATAGTGGAAGGCATCTTCGGTGCCCCACATGTTCGCACCGCCGCCGGTGATGGAATAAGTGCCGGTGGCGGGATCATAGGTAACCGATCCGGGATGCGCCGTATCGCCGACATCGCCGGCACTTTCGAACATGCCAAGCGTCATGCCAGCCTCCGTGATCCCCCCTGCCGGCACCCTTTCGGGCGTCTCAACGCATCCGCTGACCAAGGCCAGAAGCCCCGCCACTACAGCCGAAATACCTGTTCGCAACATCCTTGCGTCCTCCCTCCGGCCAATCCTGCGATAGCGCTATCATTGTCACAAGCCCCCAGCCATCACAGCTGCGTGTGGTGCAGCGCGGCATGACCGCCAAAGGACTGGCCAGACAGAATTCGCCTGTTAATGTTGGTCATCCGACTGGCGGAATGGAGTCCCCGAATGTTGCGTTCCATGGCCAGGGCCGCGCTGTTTGCCCTGATTGTCCCCATCGCCGCCGGCTGTGCTGCGGCCCCTGCAGGTGCGGACCCGACCGATGCCGATGCCGACCTTCCGCCGGCCCCTTTCGAGGATGAAGACTGGCCCCGGTCCGAGACCGTGATTCCCCCGGCCACCAGCCGCGATGTCGCAACAAAAGGGCTCAACACGTCTCTGACCAAGCCGGGCGACTGGCAATTCTTCGCCGCCCTGCGCGGCACGCGGAACGGCACGGTGACCTATGATTGCGGCGGCAGCGTCATTTCGCCCGACTGGGTGCTGACGGCGGCGCACTGCGTGGAGGGCGCCAGCAAGAATGCCGCCGGCGTGTGGGAACGCCCCGGCTCCGGCGCGCTCGAAATCGTTATCGGGCGGCATGACCTGAAGAAGGTGGCGGCAGGCGATGTGCGCCGGGCAATCGATGTGCGCATTGCCGACGGCTACGCCCGCGCCGGTGACGGCGATGTGCCCGTGAATGACGTCGCCCTTGTGCGTCTGGACCGCCCCTGGGACGGGGCGACGATCCGCCTGTCCGCCAGCACCGACTCCGATGTCGACAGCTTCTTCGGCGCGGCCTATTTCGCCGGGTTCGGCAAGACCAACATGTTCGACAGCGAACTGGGACACTTCACCAGCGATACCGGCCCCTTCGATGCGTATACGGATCGCCTTCGCAACGCGATGATCCCGACGCGCGCACCGGAAGCCTGCAAGGATGTCTACAATGTCGAGGCCTATGAGGGCGCGACGATGATCTGCGCCGGCTATGACAGCGGCATTGTCGATTCCTGCCAGGGCGACAGCGGCGGGCCGCTCATCGCCCGGGACTTTGCCGGCCGTGTCTACCTGATGGGCATTGTCAGCCATGGCGAAAGCTGTGGCGTTCGCCGGGCGCCTGCCGTCTATGCCCGCGTGTCCGGATTCCGCACCTTCATCGAAGGCGTGGTGCCGGAAGCGGTGTTTGTCGAGGCCAAGCCGGAGCGGGCGATTTACATGACCAAGGCCGGCCTCGAAAACCTCATGAAAACGCTCGCCCCGGCGGAGGGAAAGGTCTCCGTCAGCATCAATGACGGCGCCACAAACTTCAACGAGGGGGACTCTGTCGCCATCCGGATTTCGCCGGAGATACGCGGGCGCGTCTGGGTGTTCGATCTCGACCCGGCCGGTGTCGTCAATTGCCTCTTCCCCTGCACGCTGGAGGAAAAGGATGTGTCGGTGAAAGACGCCGGCGCACGGGTCAGCATTCCCGAAGATGCCGATGCCGGCGTTCGCATCAGGGTATCCCGGCCAGAGGTAGACGGAGAAAACAAGCTGGTCGCCTTCGTGCTTCCCGAGGCCATGGCCCTGATTGGCGACACGATTCCGGACCTTGGCCAGACCAAGGGAAAGCTTCGCCCTCTGTGGAAGTCCTACTCGGAAATCCTGGTCTATGAAGCCCGCGACGCCATGGGCGGTGACACGATCAACCGCTCGCTGAATTCAGACCCCTACGCCAATACCGGCATGGGCGTCGTAACCTATACGGTGAACTGATGAGACCCCTGGTCCTGCGCGCTCTGGCACCCGCCCTGCTTGGCCTGTTCCTGGTCGCATCCTGCCAGACGGAACCGCCCGCTGACGATGCGGCGGACATGCCGCCGCCGGAATGGACCGCCACGCTCGACCCGGACGCGCGCAGCTCTGACCGTATCGTCAACGGTGCCCGCACGACGGTGGAGCAATGGCCCTTTATCGCCGTGCTGCGCCACGAAATCCGGGGCGGCAAGCTGCAGCATTATTGCGGCGGCACGTTCATTGCGCGCCGCTGGGTGCTGACGGCGGCCCACTGCTTTGAGGGGGAGTCCCGCAAGATCGGCTCTCGTTGGGTTTGGCGGCCGCGCAGCGAGCTGCAAATCGTTGCGGGCACGGACGATCTTGCCAGTGCCAGCGATGCCAATGTCTTCAAGGCTGATGAGGTGATCATCCATCCGGGCTACAAGCCGACACGGAAAGTGGGTGGCGCCTGGGAGGGCTCCGAAAACGATATCGCGCTCATCCGGGTCAGCCGCACCTGGCCGGGGCAGATTGCCCGTCTTTCCGCTGGCGGCCCATCCGACAGCGATGTGGACGGCGCACGCTCCTTCGTAGCCGGCTTCGGCAAGCAGGCCGATCGCGGTGCAGCTTCGCGCCTGGAATCCTTCAACATTGGCCCGACAGGCCGCTCTGGCGAAGCCGGCTCGCGGTATCTTTTCTACACGATGCTGCCAATGAAGCCGCCGGAACTCTGCGGCTCGCAATATTCCGATCTCGATTATGACGGCGCAACGCAGATCTGTGCCGGCCGCAAGTTCGGCGGCACGGACAGCTGCCAGGGCGACAGCGGCGGCCCGCTCGTCGCGCTGGACCAGAAGAGCCGCACCTACCAGCTGGGCGTGGTCAGCTATGGCTTCGAATGCGCCGCGGCGAAATCGGAAGGCGTCTATACGCGGGTCTCGCCCTACCGCGAATGGATTGAATCGCTCGCACGCGGAGCGCAATTCGTCGATGCCGAACCGGAGAAGAAGTTCCTCGCAACGGCCGAAACGCTCGAAGCGATGACCCGCGTGCTGTCCGGCTCCGATGCACGGATCAGCATCGACATGGCAATGCTGGACGCCGGCCCGGAAACGAGAATGGCCCTGACGATCACGCCGAAAGTCGGCGGGCATCTCATCGTGTTCGACCTCGACAATAATGGCGAGATCAACACCTTCTTCCCGCACGACCAGATGCGGGAGGAAGACGCCATCGTGCGGCCCGAACAGGTCATCCACATTCCGGAGAACGACCTCTCCGCGCTCTATCCGACCCTCGAAGGCGGCACGATCTATGCGCTCGTCATTCCGGAAGGCGTGGAATTCGCGGGCGACCTGATGCCGACGCCCGCACGCATGCGCACGATTCCGGAGGCCGAACAGCCTGAAAAGGAACCGGTGGATTTCGCCACTCGAATGTTGACAGAAGCGGCCAACCGGTCAGGCGCCGGCGACCTGTCTGACTGGGCCGCCGCGAAAGCCGCTTACGCCCCGATCATCGAGTAGAGGCTTACTGCTCGCCCAGTTCCTCGGCGAGCAGGGCTTCGCGTTGTGCAAATGCCTCGTCGAGCAAGGCGTTGGCGGCATCGATCTTGGCGTCCGGCCGCGGCCCGCGCCAGTTCTGGCGCCGCTCGATGTCGAACAGGGCATCCTCGACCGGCTCGATCGCGCCAGTCAGGTCGTCTGCCTCGGCGAATTCCGACGCCATGGTGCGGCGCAGGTCCAGCACGGCCGCATCGAGACTGCGCGTCAGCTGGCGCTGGTCGCTGAGCTCGTCGGTACGTTCCTCTTCCCGATCCAGCCGTGTGCCTTCGCTGTCGATCTCCTTGCGCAGCTCCTCGGCCGCAGCTCGCTGGACGGAATCGGAGCGCAGCAGCGATCCGATGTCAGCCAGCAGCGGATCGCCGCGCTTCAGTTCCAACACATCGACAAACAGGTTGAAGATTCCGGAATCGCGCTCCAGCCCGGAAAAGTCGAGCGGCATCCAGCCCGTCTCGAGGCCATTGGCGGCGTTGCCCGAAATGAACTCACCGTGCCGGACTCCCGGCAGCTTGAACACGCCGCGCGCAAAGCCGGAGGCCTCCTGGAACTCCACCGCGCCTTCGGGCGTGAACTGGACATAGGTGCGCGGCTCGGGCCGCTCGAAATCCATCACCATCAGATAGTCGCGCGTGTCGTAACGGGCATCGCGCTCGAAATCGAGGACGACCAGTTTGCGCAGCTCGCCGGTGAAAAAGCCCGAGCCTTCCTCATCCGGAACCAGCTCCACCTGAGCATAGTAACTCGGCCGGGACGTCAGGCCGAGGCGGCGCCAGTCGGACAGGAACTCTTCCGGCGCATTGCCGAAACTGGGCCCCGACGGGTCAAAGCCGCTGCGGATGATGTGCACGCATGCGGTGTTACGGTTGAAATCCAGCTGGTCCGGGCTGGAGAACAGCTTGCCGCTGGCAACGCCTGTGGACCGGTCGATCTTTGGCGCACCCATCTGCTGCATCCAGGCCCCGACCGAGTCGAACAGCAGCATGCCCGCCTCGAAGGCGAGTTCGCCGCCGAACCCCAGCGAACGGTCGCCGGGCCCGCGCGGGCCATCTTCCTCCGACTCCGGCGGCGGAAGGCAGGAATCGTCCATCAGGATGCGCAGGTCGGCGCCCATTCCGTCCGAATGCACCCGCGGGCGGCTGTTGATGCTGGTGGACAGGCAGGCTGTCGACAGCGCGCAGCCGCCAACAAATGCTACAGCCGTAGCTGCACGTTTCCCGATACTCAACGGCCGACCCTCCTCGTGTCGCTCCCCCCGGCGCCAGCCCTGACGGGACCGGAAGCCCCGCTCAGGATTTACTATCCGAATTCCACACCAGTTTTTTGCCCACCGCAACAGGAACCTGCGCTGCGGCAGCGTATTCGCCGCGATTGCCCGCCCCGGCCGATTTCCTTGGACGAAGCGAAAACCGGCGTTAGTGTCCCCATGAATGATTGCGCTAACATGGGAGCAGATGGATGAGCCTGACCGGGCAGAACCTGATCGCCGGACAATACCGTGCCGGATCCGGAGGGACCTACCACGCCACCAATCCCGCGACCGGCGAGCAACTTGATCCGCCTTTTGGGACAGCATCCGCCGATGATGTGGATGCCGCCTGCGAGGCGGCATGGGCCGCGTTCGAGGCCACGATGAACCAGCCCGCAGAGACCCGAGCCCTGTTCCTGGAGGCAATTGCCGACGAACTGCTCGCTATCAAAGAAGACCTGGTTCCCCGGGTTATACAGGAATCGGCGCTGCCGCAGGGGCGTGTGGAAGGAGAGCTGGGCCGCACCACAGGCCAGCTTCGCCTGTTCGCCGCCGAAGTGCGCGCCGGACACTGGCGGGGCCTGCGCATCGATCCCGCCTTGCCGGAGCGCCAGCCCCTGCCGCGGCCGGACCTGCGCCTGCGCCGCATTCCCATCGGGCCGGTCGCCGTGTTCGGCGCCAGCAATTTCCCGCTGGCATTCTCTGTTGCGGGCGGCGACACCGCTTCGGCGATTGCGGCGGGCTGTCCGGTCGTCGCGAAGGCGCACCCGGCCCATCCCGGCACGTCCGAGCTTGTTGGCGCCGCGATCACGCGGGCAGCCGCGCGGACGGGCCTGCCTGGCGGAGTTTTCTCGCTGCTGCATGGCGGGCCGGACCTTGGCGGACAGATCGTCCGCCATCCGCGTATCAAGGCCGTCGGCTTCACCGGATCGCGGCAGGCCGGCATGTCCATCTTCGCGATGGCGGCGGCCCGTCCGGAGCCGATCCCGGTCGTCGCGGAAATGTCCAGCATCAATCCGGTCATCCTGTTCCCCGGCGCCCTTGAGGCGCGCGGCAAGGCCATTGCGGAAGGGCTCGCCGGGTCCATCGCGCTGGGCGCCGGCCAGTTCTGCACCAATCCGGGCCTTGTCTTCGCCATCGCGCCTCCGGCCGAAACACTTGCCGGCTTCCGGCAGGCACTGGCAGAGGCGATCACCGCGACAGCACCGCAGGCCATGCTGACCGAGGGCATCGCCAACGCCTATGCCAGTGGCCTCGACACCTATGGCGCGACCGGCGGCGTCACGGCGCTGGCAAAGGGCGGCGCTGCCGAGCGCCGCGCGCCGGCCTGCGTCTTCGAAACCGATGCCCGCACCTTCCTCTCCAATCCCTCCCTTCAGGCAGAGAATTTCGGTGCCTCCAGCATTCTCATCACCTGCGCTTCAGCCGAAGAGGCCATCGCCGCGCTGAAGGCGATGGAAGGGCAGCTCACCGCGACGCTTCAGATGGAAGACTGCGACACCGCGCTCGCATCGGATTTCGTTCCGGTACTGGAACGCATGGCCGGGCGCATCCTCGTCAACGGCTTTCCCACCGGCGTCGAGGTCAGCCACGCCATGGTGCATGGCGGCCCCTTCCCGGCGACCAGCGACAGCCGCACCACATCGGTCGGCACGCTTGCCATCGACCGTTTCCTGCGGCCCGTCTGCTACCAGAACTTCCCGCCGGGCCTGTTGCCGGACGAACTGGCGGACGCCAACCCGACCGGCGCCCGCCGGCGGATCGACGGGGCCTACTGACATCATGGACAGCCTGCTGAACATCGCCGCCGACCTGCCACAGGATTGGGAAAGCGGCACCTTTGCCGGCCGCATGGATTTCGGCGAAGGCCCGACACCTGTGCTGATCCGCGACGGTGACCTGATCGATGTCTCCGGCAGCGCACCGACCGTGTCGCACCTGCTGGCCGCATCTTCCCTGCCAGCTTCCGGCAGGAGTATGGGCCCCCTCGGCGCGCTCGAAATTTCGGCAAGAGAAGGCGCCTCCATCCGCCTGCTCGCGCCATTGGACCTGCAATGCGTGAAGGCCGCCGGCGTGACCTTCGCAGTCTCCACACTCGAACGCGTGATCGAGGAACGCGCACGCGGCAACCCCGATGCAGCTGCGGAGATCCGCACGCAGCTCGAAACCGCCATGGGCGGCGACCTGCGGACCATCCGCCCGGGATCGGAAGAGGCGGCGCGCCTGAAAGACTCACTCATCGCCAGCCAGCTCTGGTCGCAATATCTCGAAGTCGCCATCGGCCCCGACGCGGAAATCTTCACCAAATGCCCCGTGCTTGCCTCTGTCGGCTGGGGCCAGGAGATCGGCGTGCGCTCCGATTCCAGCTGGAACAATCCGGAGCCGGAAGTCGTGCTGGTCTGCAACGCCGCCGGCCGCCCCGTCGGGGCAACACTCGGGAACGATGTGAACCTCCGCGATTTCGAAGGCCGCTCGGCGCTGCTGCTCGGCAAGGCGAAGGACAACAACGCCTCCTGCGCCCTCGGCCCGTTCATTCGCCTGTTCGACGACTCCTTCACGCTGGACGATGTCCGCGCGATGGACATTACCCTCGATATCGAAGGGCCGGACGGGTTTCATCTCACCGGCGTGAATTCCATGTCGCAGATCAGCCGCGACCCGGAGGACCTCGCCCGGCAGGCCATGAGCGAACATCAGTATCCGGATGGCTTTGCCCTGTTCCTGGGAACCATGTTCGCCCCGACCAAGGATCGCAGCCAGCCCGGCAGCGGTTTTACTCACAAGACAGGGGACATCGTCAGCGTGTCATCGGCGCGTCTCGGGCGGCTGGTCAACCGGGTGACGACATCGAAAGAGGCGCCGCCCTGGGCGTTTGGGATCTCGCACCTGATGGCCAATCTTGCCGGCCGCGGCCTGCTGCATTGATAGCCCGCCCTGTCAGGCGGTGCGCGCACGCATCAGGCTCATGTCGATGAATGCGTTGTCTCCGGCGGCACTGGCAGGCGCGGGAATGCACTCGACTCGGTCGCGGCCACTTTCCTTGGCGCGGTAGAGCGCATTGTCCGCCCGCTCCAGCGTGTTGAGGATATCGAGATCCGTCACCGCCGGCCCGCTCACGCCGATACTGACCGAGACGCTGAACTTGCCGTCGCGCCCGTCGAATTCGAGCATCTTTACGGTATTGCGCACCCGCTCTGCGAGCGCAGTAGCGGCCTCCACGCAGGCCTCGGGCACGACAAGCGCAAATTCCTCACCGCCCAGCCGCCCGAACAGGTCTTCTTCGCGGATGATGGCCTGCACCCTGGCTGAAACACCCGTCAGAACTTCATCACCGACGCTGTGCCCATGAACATCGTTGACGCGCTTGAAGCGGTCGATATCGAACATCAGCGCTGACACCCGGCTGCCATGCCGGCTCGCCCTGAGAACCTCACGCTCGGCAAACCGGAAGAAGGCCCGCCGGTTCAGCGCCTTGGTCAGCGGATCGGTCATCGCCTGATCGAACAGGTCGCACTTGTCATGCTCGGCCTCGATCAGGTCGCGCACGGCATAGCGCGCAGCACTCCGCACACAGATGTCCTTGCTGACAATCCCCGCAAACCCCTTGAGCAGGCCGAGTTCGTGTTCGCCGAATTCCCGGGGCTCGCCGCCAATCAGGCACAAGGTACCGAACCGCTTGCCATCCGGGTCGCGCAGGGGGGCGCCGGCAAAGAAAACGACATGTGGCGCCTCGGTGACGGCCGGGTCGGACGCAAACACCGCTTCCGCGCGCGCGTCCGGCACCGCAAATTCCGTATCCGACAGGCCTGCCCGCGCGCAAAATGCCTGAAGCCGCTCCAGCGCTGCGCCGCTCACGCCGCAAGCCGATTTGTACCAGGTGCGATAGCGCTCGTTCAGCGCCGCAACGACGATCGGCACACCGAAGACCTGCGCCGCCGTGCCGGCAATCTCGTCGGCGCAATACACCTCCGCCCCGTTCAGAATCCGGTAGCGCTGAAGAACCTCGTTCTTCTGCTGGTCGAACCGGGGAGGCGGATAGACGATCATGCGGGGCCTTCTTGCCGTTGACGGGCAGTTCCCCTTTAGGAAGCAAATCTTGACTGAAGGTAAGCGGGCGGCAGCGCTTCCGCACCGGGAAAGCGGCGCTTTCGGGGAAGTCTGGCCTCCCGCCGGCCTCATGCGCAGTATTTGCTACAGTCCAGAAGGGCTGCGCCCGCCAATTCATCGGCGGGGTTGCGCTGGCGTTTCAAAAATTTAGGTTCCGCGGCGGACCTATAAACCGCCCTTCAGGTCTTTCATCACGCCCGAAAAGTCGAGCCCGCCGAATCCCCGCTGGTCGAGATCCTCATAGATTCGCCGCGCCATCTCGCCGAGATCCGTGCGCGCGCCGGCGCTGCCGGCCGCCTCGGCGGCAAGGCGCAGGTCCTTCAGCATCATGGCCACCGCGAAGCCCGGCACATAGTCCCGGTTCGACGGCGCAGTCGGCACAGGGCCGGGCGCCGGGCAATATTTCGTCATGCTCCAGCACTGGCCGGAAGACACGGATGAAATGTCGAAGAAGGTCTGCGCGTCGAGGCCCAGTTTTTCGGCGAGATTGAACGCCTCACAGGTGCCGATCATGGAGATGCCGAGCAGCATATTGTTGGCGATCTTTGCCGCCTGCCCGTTGCCGCTGCCCCCGGCATGGAAGATATTCGCGCCCATGGCGTCGAGCACCGGCTGGGCCTTGGCGAAGGCCGCGTCGCTGCCGCCGACCATGAAGGTGAGCGTACCGGCATCGGCCGCCGCCGTGCCGCCGGAGACCGGCGCATCCGCCATCAGGAAGCCAGCCGCTTCGGCCTGGCGCGCCGCTTCGCGGGCGTCTTCCACGGCAATGGTGGAGCAGTCGAGGAACAGAGCGCCTTTCGAAGCGTGTGCGGCGACGCCGCCCTCGCCGAAATAGACCGACAGGACATGCTTGCCCGCCGGCAGCATGGAGACGATGATTTCGGCCTCGGCTACCGCGTCGGCCACCGATGCCGCCGCAGCCGCCCCCTTCTCCACGGCCGACTTCACCGCGTCAGCGTTGAGATCGAAGGCCCGCACCTCATGCCCTGCCTTGCAGAGATTGGCGCACATGCCCGAGCCCATGTTTCCGAGCCCGATGAAAGCGATCTTCGTCATCTTACTTGTCCTTGAAATCCGGCGGGCGTTTCTCGACGAAGGCGCTCATGCCTTCCTTCTGGTCGGCGGTGCCGAACAGGCCCTGGAACAGGCGGCGCTCGAACTTCACGCCTTCCGTGGTCGGCAGTTCCAGCGCCCGGCCCACCATTTCCTTCGCCGCCATCAGGGACGGGATCGAGAAGCCAGCGATTTCCTTCGCTGCCGCCATCGCCTCATCCATCAGCGTCTCGTGTGGCACGACGCGGCTAACGAGCCCGATCCGGTCGGCTTCGGCGCCGTCGATCATGCGGCCGGTCAGCACCATGTCCATGGCCTTCGCCTTGCCGACGGCTTTCGTCAGGCGGATGGAGCCGCCCATGCCGGGCGTCACGCC
>JAGQRO010000232.1 GCA_020425315.1 Hyphomonas sp.
TGGGGAGACGGAGCAGGGCGGCTGGCCCCTCAAGCAATTCCCCACTGAGCGCCGCCGCAATGCGCCGGTTCGGATGCAGGGCCGGCCTCACCCGCTCCGGCGTCTCCTTCTGTACCGCCGGGCCGCAGATTTCGAGCAGGATGACTTCGCCATAGGCATTCACGGCCCAGCGGAAGAGGATGCCCCGGCCATAGGTCTCCCGCACCCAGAGCCTCAGCATCAGGCGCTGGAACCAGATCCAGGGCCAGAGCGGCAGCAAGTGGACCGGAAGGTCCGGGGGCGGAAGAAGGAAACCCATAATGCGCGAGGATACGTCCGCGCGCAGGGTGTGGGATGGAAATATTTTTGCGGGTGCAAGTGCTGCAGGTTGGGGCGAATTTGAGGGGGACAGGGCTGGTGCTTCCCACGCTCCGCCTCCCCAGCGCACGCTGGGGTCCAGAGCCACAAAGTGCTGTGCCTGCCGCCCTGGGCCCCAGCGTGCGCTGGGGAGACGGCCCTTGAGGGAACAGGCGCCCCCTCTTTGTCATCCCGACCGGAGCGACACAGGTGACCGCGATGTTGCCGTCAGGGTCGATATTGTTGACCTTGCCGCGCCTCAGATCGTCAGGACGATCTTGCCGAAATGCTTCTGGCTGGCCTGATGGGCGAAGGCGGCGGCAATCTGATCCAGCGGGAAGGCCTTGTCGATCACCGGCCGAATGCCGGTCGCCTCGATGGCATCCACCATGTCTTCCTGATGGCGGCGGGAGCCGACCGTGATGCCCGACACCGTAATGTTGCGCGAGAACAGCGCCGCCGTCGGAATCTCACCGGAAATACCCGTCAGCACACCGATCAGCGAGATATGCCCGCCCGGCCGGCAGGCATTGATCGACTGCGCCATCGTGCCCGGCCCGCCGATCTCGACCACTTCATCGACGCCGCGCCCGCCAGTGAGGTCGAAGGCAGCCTTCCCCCATTCCGGCGTGTCCTTGTAATTGATCACATGATCTGCGCCGAGCGCCTTCAAGCGTTCGAGCTTTGCATCGGAGGAAGAGGTGGCGATGACCCGCGCGCCGGCGGCCTTGGCGAATTGCAGCGCGAAGATGGAAACCCCGCCCGTGCCCTGCACCAGGACCCAGTCGCCGGGCTGGGTTTTCGTCTCGACGAACATGCCGCGCCAGGCGGTGAGCGCCGCGCAGGGCAGTGTCGCGGCTTCCTCATAGGACCAGTCCGCCGGCATGCGCGTGAAGGCGGTTTCGGGGCCGGCATAGAGCTCGCAGCCGAAGCCGTCGGCGCCGTCGCCGGGGACCGAGTCGAAGCCGGCGGCCTCGATCTGGCCGGATTGCCAGTTGGGGAAGAAGAGCGAGAGAACCTTGTCGCCGACTTTCCATTTGGTCACGCCCTCGCCCACGGCGACCACGTCGCCTGCGCCATCGGACATGGGGATGCGCCCGTCCGGCGTCGGGATGCCGCCGAGGCAGACGATGAAGTCATGATAGTTGAGGCTGGAGGCGCGCACGCGGACGAGGATTTCGCCGTTGCCGGGTTTCGGATCGGGCCGCTCTTCGATGACGAGCTTGTCCAGCCCGCCGGGCTTCTTCACCGCTGCAACTTTCATGGGGCGCTTCCTCCTGCCGTGTTTTGCAGGAGAGGAGTTAGGCCGCCCCAGCGTAAGTCAAGCGGGGGTCTTGCCCATGGCGGCGATGCGCTCTTCCCTCAGGGCCTTGCGGCGCACCTTGCCGGCATCGTCGCGCACGGGGTCCGGCGAATATTCGAAACCCTTGGGGATCTTGTATTTCACAAGCCGCCCGGAGAGATGCGCGATCATGTCCTCATCCGGCACCGGGCCGTCCGGCCGGTCGATCACGGCGTGCAGGCGCGCGCCCATGTCCTCGTCCGGCAGGCCGATCACGGCGGAGGAGCGCACGCCCGGATAGGCATCGATCGCCGCCTCGACTTCAGCCGGATAGATATTGGCGCCGCCGACAAGGATCATGTCGGAGAGGCGGTCTGTCAGGTAGAGATAGCCTTCGGCATCCATCCAGCCCATGTCGCCCAGGCTTTCCCAGCCGCCATCGATGGCTTTCGCTTCGGCGCCGATATAGCGATAGGTCGTGCCCGCCCCGCTCAGCGGGCGGATGAACACTTCGCCGACCTCGCCGGGCGGCAGCGTCTCGCCCTCCTCGCCGACGACCTTCATCTCGCAGGTTTCGACCGGGCGGCCGACGGAGCCCTTGTGGGTCACCCATTCCGTGCCCTGAATGATGGTCGAGCCCTGCCCTTCAGTGCCGCCATAGAGTTCCCAGATGACTTCCGGGCCCAGCCATTCGATGAAGGCCTCCTTCAGCCAGGCCGGGCACGGCGCGGCAAGGTGCCAGAGGGCCTTCAGGCTGGAGAGGTCATACGCATTGCGCACCTCTTCCGGCAGGGCCCAGACGCGGCGCATCATGGTCGGCACCATATAGGCGACGTCCAGCTTGTGGCGCGCGATCAGGGCGAGGGATTTTTCCGGGTCGAAGCGCGTGGTGACGGCGATCGTGCAGCCCTTGAAGAGCGCGATCATGGCCCAGAGGAACGGGCCATTATGATAGAGCGGGCCCGGGATCAGCATGCCGCCCTGCAGCGGGATTTCGAGATAGGGCTCGTCCGGGTCCCAGGCGGCCGGCATTTTCGAGACGATCAGTTTCGGCCGGCCGGTGGAGCCGCCGGACGTCATCGCCTTGAACGAGGCCGCCGTCAGCTCCGGCAGGGGCGCATCGGACAGCGCCGGGTCCGGCGCATAGCCTGTCGGCAGGGACGGGATGGGATCGTACTCGCCCGCCTCAACGCCGGTGACGAGGGCGGGCTGGCCAAGCTCCACGATCTGGTCGCGCTCGATCTTCGGCAGGCGCGAGGAAATCGGCTGCGGCGTCGCGCCGAGCTTCCAGGCGGCAAGGCAGGACTCGAAGAATTCGATCCCGTTCGGCAGGGCGACCGTGACGAAATCGTCCGCCTTCACGCCAAGGGTGGCATAGGCGCGGGCGAGCCGGTTGGTGCGCGCCTCCAGCTCAGCCCAGGTGACGGTGTCACCCTCATGATCGATGGCGATACGGTCCGGCTGCTGATCAGCCCAGAAGGCGACAATGCGCGAAAGGGAGTGGATGGCCATGCGTTTCCTCGTTCATGTTCTTATATCCCGGCGCGCTTCAGGAGGCGCTGGAAGCCCTCCCAGAACTCGGCGCGCTTGTCGTCGGTTTCCATCAGGATCTCGTGCATTGCCCCCTCGACGGTGACGTGCTCGCAATCGGGCAGGCGCGCGCAGATCGTGTCATGGGAGGCATTGTCGACCAGCTTCTCCTCGCCCGCCGTCGCGACGAAGACCGGGATGGTCACGCCCTTGAGCGCCTTAGCCTTGGTGAACGTGTCGAGGATGTTGAGCGAGGCGCCGAGCCAGCCCCAGGTGACGGGCCCAAGGTCCAGTTCCGGGCGGGCATCGACCAGGGCACGCTGCATCTGCCAGCGCTTCTTGTCATGGGTGACGATATTGGTCTCGAACGTCTCCGGCGGGCCGGGCTGGACGGCATAGTCACCCGAGCGGCCGGTGGCGCGCATCGCCCAGACGAGATAGCGCATGCCGAGGAATTTCGATTTCAGTCCCCACATCGGCGCCGAGAAGGCCGCCGCATCCACTTTCACGATACCGTCGGCGAGCGCGGCGAGCGCAATCGCGCCGCCCATGGAGTGAGCAACCGAGACGTAGGGGCGCGGCAAGCGGTCATCCAGCGCTTCGAGCCCCTTGGCGAGGGCGCCCATGAAGGTCTCGAACCGGTCGATATGGCCCTTCTTCGTGTCGTCCAGCAGGCGGGCGGACAGGCCCTGGCCCGGCCAGTCGAGGATGACCACGGCAAAGCCCATGGCCTGCAGCTCCCGGCCGACCTCGAAATATTTCTCGATGAACTCCGTGCGGCCCGGGCAAACAATGGCGGTGCCGCGCGGATGGTCCGGTGCCAGCGCCGGAGCGATACAGGCTCGCAGGTCGCGCCCCCCGGCCCCCTTGAACCAGACCGTCTCGGCCCCCTTCGGCGGCGGGTTGCCGGGAACCAGCACGAAACCGGAAGTGTCAGGGGCAATCGTGTCCATGAAGCGTGTCCGCAATGCAAAGGGCCGCCCGCAGCGTGTGCCGGGGCGGCCCTGAATGTCAAACCCTGACGGGCGGGAAGCCTTAGGCCAGCTTCTTCATCAGGTTCTGCAGCTGCATGGCCACCGACATGTCGCCGGCCACTTTCAGCTTGCCCTGCATGAAGGCCATGGTCGGGTCGAGGGCGCCCTGGGAGATTTTCAGGAAATCGTCCCAGGCAACCGAGATGGTGGCGTCAGCGTCGCCATCGGAATTGTCGGCCGTGCCGCCAACGCCGTCGATCAGCAGCTTGCCGACATCGCCGAAGTCGAACTTCACCTTTTTATTGAAATCGCCGCCAGCGGAAATGGCGGCCGAAGCCTTGGCGGTCAGTTCTGCGAGATCCATGACATTCCTCCTTAGGATGGATTTGCCCCGATAAAGCAGACCCGTACGGGGGAAGGCAAGGAAAAGCTGTGTGACATTCCTTAGCGGAACGGGGCTTTTCACGCCTCAAGGATGGATTCGAAGCCCCCGAACACCATGCGCTGGCCGTCAAACAGGTGGCTCGCCTGGAAGCCGGTCGCCTCGAATTCCTCCATGGCGGACTGGAAACCGGCATCGCGCACGGCCCTGGAAGGCCAGACCATCCAGGAGAACACCACAGTCTCATCCGGTTTCAGCTTTACCGCCATCGGGAAGCTGGTGACCTTGCCGTCGGGCACATCGGCGCCCCAGCATTCGACCACGCTTGTGACGCCGTGCTTTTTGAAAATCGCTGCTGCCCGCTCGGCCATGTCCGTATAAGCCGCTTTGTTGGCGCTCGGCACCGGGATCAGGAACCCTTCGATATAGGCCATCACGCAGTCTCCCCGGCTGCTTCGAAGGCCGCCTCGAGGGCGGCGACGTCGAATTTGATCATGTGCATCATGGCCTCGAATACGGCCTGGGCCTGGGCCGGCGTGCCGGCCTTGCGCAGATCATCCATCTGCATCGGTGTGATCTGCCAGCAGATGCCGAAACGATCCCGCAGCCAGCCGCAGGCCATCGACTGGCCGCCTTCCATCAGCGCATCCCATAGCCGGTCGACCTCCGCCTGCCCATCGACGCGGGCGGCGATGGAGAAGGATTCGTTCAGCATGTGCTCGGTCGGGTGCTCCATGATCACATAAGGGTGCCCGCCAAGCTCAAAGGAGATGACCTTGGTCACCCCGCCGAAATCCTCGACGTCGACGATGCGCGAGTCCGGCAGGAGGGAGACGTAGAACTCTGCCGCTTCCTGCCCGTTGGCGGACATCCAGAGGAAAGTGGCGATATTTGGCGGCCGGGTCATGCGGTGGCTCCTTCTAGCGGTTTGGTCTGGTCGGGATGTTCAGCGAGGCCCGCAAAGGGGTCTCGCCAGGCGGGCAGCGCCATCAGCTGGCCGTGCCAGCGGACAATATCCGGATACTCCGCAATCGGAAGGCCCGCCGGTATCGCAAACGGGAACAGAGTCGCGGCCCGAAAGTCCGCATAGGTCGGCCGGGCGCCGACAAGCCAGGTTCGCCCGGAAAGGTAATCATTCAGAACGGCGGCGCCTTCGCGAAACTGGCGCATCTCGCCTTCCATGAAGGCGGGGTCCGGTTCCTCGTCGGAGAATTGCGGGCGCACGAGGCGGTGGAAATAGAAACTGCTGCCCGGACGGGTGAGATGGAGGTTGCTCCAGCTGACCCACATCTGGACTTCCGCCCCGGCCTGTCCTGCCGGCCAGAATTCGGGATCGGTCATCTGCGACAGGCGCATGGCGATGGCGTCCGTCTCCCAGAGCGACTTTCCATTCTCCACCAGAACCGGGACGAGCCGGTTGGGATTGATCGGGCGGAAGGCCTCTTCATGCGCCGGGTGGCGCGGGCTTGCGGGAACCAGATCCACCGGCGCATTGAGGTGGCGGGCAAAGGCCACTGCGACACGCGGATTGAGGTTGCGCGAGAAATAGAGGATGGGCCGGGGGGTCATGTGCCGGATGCCGTCATGGCTTCGGTCAGGGCCTCGCTGGTGCGCGGGGCATCCACGCCCGGCGTGGCGATAGACCATCTGTGCCCGAACGGGTCCTCGACCATGCCATAGAGGTCGCCCCAGAACTGGCGCTCCACGGGCATGATGAGTTTCGCGCCTGCCCTGACGGCGCGGTCCACAACACCGGCCGCATCGGTGACGGAGAGGTGCATCGTAACCGCCGTGCCGCCGAGCGATTCCGGGCTGGTGCTGCCCATGTCGGGGAACTCGTCCACCAGCATGACCAAATTGCCATTGATCCTCACCGAGGCGTGGACAAGGCGCCCGTCCGGGCCGGGCAGGCGGATCATTTCGTCGGCGCCGAAGGCGGCCTTGTAGAAGTCGATGGCCTTTGCGGCATCCCTGCAGACAAGATGCGGCACGACGGACCCGTCTGCAGCTGCCGACACGACACGCGTCTCCGGGTCCGGCGGCAGGGATACTGCGAGTTCTTCCAGCTGGTCGGCCGCCTTGCCCCAGCCTTCGTGGAAGCCCATCGCCTCATGGCCTTTCATGTCTTCCTCGGACCAGTGGCGGGCGATGGCGCGATAGAGCGTGGTGCCGTCACCAAGATCCCTGAACGTGATGATGGACGTCATGAAGGGCTTTTCCGACGGCACATAGTCGCCGATGAACGCGTCGGTGCCGACAATGCGGCGGCCGGGAATGATTTCCAGATACTGGCCGCGCACATGGTGGACTTCGCCTTCGGGGCCTTCCATGCGGTGATAGCTCGCCCCGCCGGGGCGCAGGTCGAGCTTCGCTTCGGTGACTTTCCACGGCTTCGGGCAGAACCATTCGCACACGAGTTCCGGTTCCGTGTAGCAACGGTAGAGCGTGTAAGCAGGCGCGGCGATCGTTCGCTCAAGGACAAGATCGAACGGATGCGGGGCTTCAGGGGCAGTCGGGTCTTGCATGATCAGGCTTCCTTTTCGGGGCTCAGATTGAACAGCATACGGACGTAGCGGATGAGATGGTCGGCCGTGTCGCGGGCCGCCGCGGCGCCATGGGTTGCCTTGGCGAGGATGAAGGCGCCCTGCAGCACCGCCTGGGTGTGGAGCGCAAGGCTCTCGGCGGTCCAGTCGGCGTCGATGCCGTATACCTCCATCGCCTCGGCAATGTCCTTGGCGACGGTCGCCGCATGGCCGGAGATGGAGGCGTCGCAGGCGTCGCGGATCGCCGGCTGGGTCTCGTACGCCTCCTGCACCATGGTCCCGACCAGGCAAGTGAATTCTGGGACGGCCCCCTGCAGCAGCATGCGGCGGAAATCGATGTAGCCGAGGAAGCGGTCGAGCGG
>JAGQRO010000233.1 GCA_020425315.1 Hyphomonas sp.
TTGCCCTTCTCCATGTCGCCGTCACAGGTGCCGAGCGCGATGACAATGGCGCGCAGCTTCTTCACATAGGCGGCGGCCTCGGCGGGCGAGCGCACATCCGGCTTCGACACGATTTCCATCAGCGCGACTCCGGAGCGGTTGAGGTCCACATAGGTGGAGTCCGGGTCCATGTCATGGATCGACTTGCCGGCATCCTGTTCGAGGTGCAGGCGCTCGATCCGGCACGGGAAGGAATAGGCGTCCCCGCCATGGGCCGGCTCGACGTCCACTTCGATCTCGCCCTCACCGACAATGGGGTGGGCGAACTGGCTGATCTGGTAGCCCTGCGGCAAGTCCGGGTAGAAATAGTTCTTCCGGTCGAAGCGGCTCCAGGTGTTGATCTGCGCCTTCAGGCCAAGGCCGGTGCGGATCGCCTGTTCCACGCATTTCCGGTTGATCACCGGCAGCATGCCCGGCATCGCCGCATCCACGAGGGACACGTTGCAGTTCGGGTCTGCCCCGAAGGCCGTCGCCGCGCCCGAGAACAGCTTGGCATTCGAGGCCACCTGCGCATGGATCTCCAGACCCATGACCAGTTCCCAGTCACCCGTGTCGCCCTTGATCGTATAGGGGGTGCGTGCAGACATCGCTTCCTCGGCAGTTCCAACAGAATCCGGTCCTTCTAGACCCAGCCCGGCGGCCCTGTCGAGCCGTTCTGCCACCCGGCGCCCCGCGACGCTGCGCCTCCTTCCCAACCGGGGCACCCTCCGGCACTCTGACAGCCGTCCAGGAAGGCAGTCAGATGCTGTTCAAGATGATCCTAGATGCGGCCAGCGATGACGAGCGCCCGATTGCGCGCGGCTTCCTGAAACACCTGATCGCCGGCTTCGGCATCGGCCTTCTGGTCGGTGCGGTGCTGATCCTGTTGATGCTGTTCCTGCTCGGCAATCTCGACCTGCATGTGCCGGTCGTGTTCATTGCGGCGATGCTGTTGCAGTTCGGGCCGATTGGCGGGCTTGTCGGCGTCGGCATCTATGTCACCCGCGTGACCGACCGGTCCAAACCCGGCGACGATGATGATGACGAACCGCGCGGCGGCACCAAAGCACCAGTCACCAGCGCGCCCGCCCGCCTGCGCCCGGCACGGCAGGCGCCTAAAGCTTCCCCTGTTCCTTCGCCCGCCTGACGCGCTCGGCCCGGGCGGCCATGCGGTCCTTGATCGGGGCAGTCTGCGGCACGCGGGTCGGCACGTCCGCTGAGGCGGCTTCAGGCTCTTGTTCGGGCTCAGGCTCCGGATCGGGTTCCAGCTTGCCTTCGGCGATCAGGCGCTGGCGCTTGGCTTCGAACTTGGCCTCGCGTTCTTTCTGGGCGGCGCTCTTCTGGTTGAACACGGTGGACAGCTTGGCCTTTGCCGCCCCGCCGGGGCGCGCCGTACGGTCGAGGCCACCGCCGCGCCGGCGCAGGATGCCGGAAATCCGGAACGAGACATAGCCTGCCACCAGGAAGCAGACGAACAGCATCGGCGCCATGTCCCGGCTGAACAGGTTGAGGCCATTCTGTGCCATCATCGCCGCCATCAGCCCGATGGAAACGGCCAGCAGGATGACAAAGAGAACAAGAAAGCGGGGCATTTAGCTACCTTTGGACGAAGACAACCGCTCTTTGAATTCATCAACAGAACTTACGTCGGTAATGTTGCCGATCATAATTTGCAGTCCAGCGCCATCGGGGTCTTTGTGCCCCAAATCCTTTCGCATCGACTCATACAAATTTGCCAGCGCCATCATGATTTCAAGCGCGGGCTTTCCTTCCAACTTACTCAACGCATCGTATGCACGAATTGTATCGAGACTGCTCCAAACCAACATCTTTGCTCGATAGTCGATCATCCTTTTCGTAAGTTCGTCAGCATGAACCGACTGAGAAGGATCTTTGATGCTCAGCATCAGCTCTTTAACAATGTTGGCAATACCCTGATAGATTTCGGCCTTGTTGGCAAATAGCCTGCCCTCTACTTCTCTCTCTTTGGCTTTTCGATATTGGTAAGAAGCCAATACGACTGTCGAGCAAAATCCAAGAACCCCAAGAAGGAACTTAGTCTCAGTAAAACTCCAGACACCAACAATAAGCAAAGCGCAAAAAGCAAGAACTAGTAGCGCTACGACGACATCACGAACGCGAGCTGATTGGTTCTCCATCCATTCACCACCACTTCTCCGCCTTGGCCACGAAGCCGGCTGCGCGCTCCAGTTCGCCGCCGACGCGGAAACAGGCCGCCTCGTCCAGCGCCTTGCCGATCACCTGCAGGCCAAGCGGCAAGCCGCTGGCGGAGAGGCCAGTCGGCACCGAAATGCCCGGCAAGCCGGCAAGGTTTGCCGTCACGGTGAACACGTCGTTGAGATACATCTCCACCGGATCGCCGCTCTTCTCGCCATAGGCAAAGGCCGGCGACGGGCAGGTCGGCGTCAGGATCGCATCGCAGCCCTCGAAGGCGGCCACGAAGTCGTTCAGGATCTTCGTGCGCACCTTCTGTGCACGGAGGTAATAGGCGTCGTAGTAACCGGACGAGAGCACATAGGTGCCGATCATCAGGCGGCGCTGCACTTCCCGGCCGAAGCCGCCGGCGCGCGTCGCCTCATAGGTCTCGGTCAGATTGTCGCCGCTCACCCGCTCGCCATAGCGCATGCCGTCATAGCGGGCGAGGTTGGACGAGGCCTCGGCCGGCGCCACGATATAGTAAGCCGGCAGGGCATACTTCGTGTGCGGAAGGCTGATGTCGACGATCTCGGCCCCGGCGGCCTTCAGCATGTCGATGCCCTGCTGCCAGAGCGCGTCGATCTCGTCCGACATGCCGTCGACACGGTATTCCTTCGGAATGCCGATCTTCATGCCCTTGACGCCCTTCGTCACATCGGCGCGCCAGTCCGGCGTTTCGATCGGCAGGGAGGTGGAATCTTTCGGGTCGTGGCTGCACATCACTTCCAGCAGGATGGCGCTGTCTTCCACCGTTTTGGAAATCGGCCCGGCCTGGTCGAGTGAGGAGGCGAACGCCACCATGCCATAGCGGCTCGCCCGGCCATAGGTCGGCTTGATGCCGACCGTTCCGGTGAACGCCGCCGGCTGGCGGATGGAGCCACCGGTATCGGAGGCGGTTGCCGCGAGGCAGAGATCCCCCGCCACGGCCGCGGCCGAACCGCCGGAAGAGCCGCCCGGCGTCAGTTTCTGATTGTCACCCCCCCGCCGCCAGGGGTTCGTCACCTCGCCAAAGCGCGACGTCTCGTTCGACGAGCCCATGGCGAACTCGTCCATCGAGGTCTTGGCGAGAAAGACACCACCTTCGGCCCACATCTTCTCGGTGACGGTCGACTC
>JAGQRO010000234.1 GCA_020425315.1 Hyphomonas sp.
GACGCCCCGGAATATGTCATCGGCGACATGATTTCCCCGTTCAAGGCGCTGCTGGGCGATGCCTACAAGGAGGTCGAGGCCCGGCTTCAGGAAGCGATCCATATCCGTTTCGGCCTGGTGCCGGTGACGCCGGTGCGCCTGAAGAAGCTGATCAAGAAGGCCGACATGATCTGCGCCTGGTATGAGGCGACGCAGCTCGCCGGATTCGAGGCCGCCGAGGCCGACCGTTTCTTCGGCCACCCGCCAGAGGATGTGCGCCTGCGCCTGACGCCGAAATCGGTGCCGGACGCGCAGGCGGCGTTCCTTGCCCGCTTCCGCCAGCTTCTGGCCGAGATGGGGGCGCCCTGATGCCGGCCGGAACGACACCCCTGTTGATTGGCCTCTCCGCCGTGATGGTGGCCGTCGATGGCGACGCGCCGCTGGTTCTGGTCACGCGCAGGGGCAGTGAGGACGCCCTGCCATTCGGCCCTTTCAATCCCGGTGAGCACCGCACCTTCGACCTTTCCCTGCGCGGCTGGGTGCGCGAACAGACGGGCTTTGAGCTTGGCTATGTCGAACAGCTCTACACATTCGGCGACAAGGACCGCGAGACGCCGGAGGCGACGCTGGCTGGCGCGCCGCGCAATGCGCGCGTGATCTCGGTCGGCTATCTCGCCTTGACGCCGGAGGCCCGCCCCGCCGGGGCCGGCTTCGAGGCGCGCTGGCAGGGCTGGTACCGGTATTTCCCGTGGGAAGACCATCGCCATGGCCGCCCGGCCATGATCGACGAGGAAATCGCCCCGCGCCTGCTCACCTGGGCCGCCGGCAAGGAACTCTGCCTGGAGCGGGCCCGTGTCGCGTTCGGCCTCGACGGCATGCGCTGGGCCGAGGAGCGCGTTCTGGACCGCTATGAACTCCTCTACGAGGCCGGTCTGGTGGCCGAATGCGCGCGCGATGCCGGCCTGCCGGAACCGGACATCCGCTTAGGCGAGACCATGGCGTCGGACCACCGGCGCATTCTCGCCACCGCCATCTCGCGCCTGCGCGGCAAGGTGAAATACCGCCCGGTCGTGTTCGAGTTGATGCCGGACCGGTTCACGCTGACGGCCCTGCAGCGCACGATGGAAGCCATTCTCGGCCTTGGCCTGCACACGCAGAATTTCCGCCGCGCGCTGGAAAAGGCCCGCCTTGTGGAGGGCACCGGCGCGATGGAGACCGGCACCGGCGGGCGCCCAGCCGAGCTTTACCGCTTCCACCGTGACCCCTCAGCCGCAACCGCCGCGGCAGGCCTGTCGACCCCGCGGCGGTCCGCCGACTGATTATTCCGCCGCGGTGTCCTCGGCGGCTGCGTCTTCGGCCGTTTCGATACCTTCCGGCATGCCGACAGCAATGAACAGCGACTTCGACGGATCGAGATATTCTTTCGCGATGCGGTTGATGTCGTCCAGCGTGACAGCGTTCACCAGGCTGTTGCGGCGGTCGAAATAGTCGATGCCCATTTCGTCCTGGCGCACGCCCATCATCTGGCTGGCGATCTTCGCATTGGAATCGAAGCCGAGCGGATAGGAGCCGGTGAGATAGGCTTTCGCATCGGCCAGTTCCTCTTCCGTCATGCCGTTGTCGACAAAGTCCTGCATTTCGATCTTCACGCCTTCGATGAAGGCGCCGGCGCTTTCATTCTTGGTCTGCCCGGCGCCGCCCCATGTGGAATAGTATTCGCCCGGATTGACCGAGGTGTAGACGCCATAGGTCAGGCCCTGCTGCACGCGCAGCGTCTGCATCAGGCGGCTGTCGAACCCGCCGCCGCCATAGGTGTAGTTCAGCACATAGGCCGGGAAGAAATCCGGGTCCTCGCGCTTCAGGCCCGGGCCAGTGAATTGCACCAGCGTCTGCGGCTGGGGCAGGTCCACCACGATTGTCGCGGGCGCGTCGAGCGCCGGGAAAGCAATTTCCGGCGTTTCCGGCAGGTCGGAAGAGTCCGGCAGGTCGGCGATCACCTTGTCGATCATCGGGGCCAGTTCCTCCGGCGTCACCGCACCGACAGCGGTGACCAGAAGACGATCCTTCACCATCAGCTTGCGCAAGTGTTCCCTGGCCAGTTCCGGCGTCAGCGCGGCGATGCTCTCGGCCGACTTCTCGCGGGCATAGGGATGATCCGGGTACAGAGCCTGCGACTTCGCCCGCCAGGCCAGATAGCTGGCGCTGGCTTCGCGAGTTTCGAGGCCGACTTCCTGCTCCCGGCGGAAGCGTTCGAACGGGCCCTCGTCAAAGCGCGGTGCAGAGAAGGAACTGGCGACCAGGTCCATCGCCTCACCGGCATTCTCGGTCAACATGGAGGCTGAACATGTGGTCCAGTTATTGGACGAGCTGCAACCGAAGCTCATGTTCAGCTCTTCCATCCGCGTCTGGTAGGCGAGCGAGTCGAGATCGCCGGCGCCCTCGTTCATATGGTAGACCACCGCTTCGGCCAGGCCCTCCAGCCCGTCCGGATCGGCTGCCTCGCCGCCCTTCCAGGCCATCTCGACCGAGAGGATCGGGATCGACGGTTCGGAGACGAGCCAGACCGAAGCGCCGCCCGGCGTCACGAATTGCTGGATCTCGGCAAAGTCGCCGGAATGCACGGTCACCTCAAGCGCCGGCTCGACGGCCACGAGCGCTTCGGGCTCCACCAGCGGAGCATTCTGGAACTGGGCACAGGCCGACAGGCAGCCAGCGAGGATCAGCGTCGAAACAAGTCTGGTTTTCATGGGTCTTACTCCGATGCGTCTTCTTCGGCGGCCGGCAGGAGGTGCGCCTCGATATAGTGGCGGTCGGCACCGAACACAGTGCGCACGGCAGCGATGGCCTCTTCCGGCGTGATCGATTTCATCTCGTCGGGATAGGCCAGCACGTCTCCGATCGTGCCGCCGATCGCCAGCGTGGAGCCGAACACATTGGCCAGCGTGGTCTGGCTGTCGCGGGCATAGATGGCCGAGGCGGCAAGGCTGTTCCGGGCACGGATGACTTCGGACTCGGTAAAGCCCTCTTCCAGAACCTTCTCGACTTCCGCCATGACGGCGGTTTCGAGATCGTCCATGGAGACGCCCGGCACCGGGCTGGCCGTGATCACGGCAGGGCCTTCATCGTGCAGGTCGGTCCAGGCATAGGAGCCGACATCGATGGCCAGCTGCTGGCCCTCGACCAGCGACTGGTAGAGCCGGCTGGTCATGCCGCCGCCGAGCACTTCAAGGCCGACATCGAGGGCAAGCGCCTCGCGCGGCGAGCGGATCTGGGAGACGCCGCTATAATAGCGGCTCCACTGCGGCTGGCGCACTTTCGGGTCGGAATAGGTGAGGGTCTCGGTCTCGGCCAGCAGCGGCACGGATTGCCACTTGCGTTCGCCATGGGCGGTGCCGGTCGGCTGCTTGGGCCCGTAATGCTCCTCGGCCAGCGCGCGGACTTCGTCTTCCGTCACATCGCCGGCGACGACCAGGATGGCGTTCTCCGGGCTGTAATACTCGTGATAGAAGGCAAGGCCGTCTTCCGGCGTCAGCGCGGCGACCTCCTCCATCTTGCCGATGACGGTGATCTCATAGGGGTGGCCAGCCCAGAGTTTCGACAAGACCTGTTCCCGCAGGATCACGCCGGGATTGTTGTCGATGCGCTGGCGGCGTTCTTCCTTCACCACGTCGCGCTCTGAAATGAAGGGGCCTTCCGGGTCGTCATTGATGACGAGGTCGGTCATCCGCTCGGCTTCGAGGCCCATCATCACGCCGAGCTGGTCTTTCGCCACGCGCTCATAATAGGCGGTGTAGTCCCAGCTGGTGAAAGCGTTCGACTGGCCGCCATTGCGCGAGACGATCTTGTCGAAATCGCCGGGGGCAAGATCGTCGGTCTCCTGGAACATGACGTGTTCGAACAGGTGGGCAATGCCGCTCTTGCCGGGCGCCTCATCCACCGCGCCGACCTTGTACCACACCATGTGCGTGACCACCGGCGCGCGGTGATCCGGGATCACCACGACCTGCATGCCATTGTCGAGATTGAAGGTCGTCGGCGTCCAGGCCTCGCCGGGCTCGGCGGCCGTGTCGGCAAAGGCCGGCAAGGCAAGTAAAGCGAGGGCAGCAAGCCCCCCGGTCAGTGTCCGTCTCATGGGCTTGTTCCCTTGCATGTGGTTCAGGCGAATTGCGAAGCGGGCGATCAGGTACCCGGCAGCTTGAGGCGCGGCTTGGCCGACGAGCTTTCGATGGTGACCGGCTCGTTGCCGGTGGCATTGTCCTGCGCGGCGGAGGCGGCGTCTTCCTCATTGTCGCTGCGCCAGAACATCACGCGGTCGCCAATCGACTTCGATTTGCGGATGGCCTTGGTCTCGTCATAGTCGACCTCGGTGCGCACCAGCGAGCTGACGGCATTGGCACCGGCCGAGGCGACCAGGGCGCGCTCGGAGGCGCTGGCGCCGGCGCCGATGGTCGAACCGAAGGCGGTGGCGGTGTCGTCGCGGGCGGCCTGGACCTCAGCCGGGATGGTGCCGCCGGCCTGGGGCGGGCGCAGCGAATAATCCGGCGGGACGGTCAGCGGCGCCTTGGTGACAACGCGGAACTCGTCCGGCGTGCGCGCGGTCGTGCCGCTCGAACAGGCGGTTGCCGTCATCAGGGCCGCGCCCAGCGCCAGAAGGGAAATCTGTTTGGTCATCGGCGTCCTCGCCTCTTTAGTGAACTCTAAGAACCGGTCTCGGCCGGCTTCCGGCCTGACAGTACGAATTGATCGAAAAACAGCAAGACGGCACCGACACTGATAGCAGCATCGGCGACATTGAACACCCATGGGAAGTACAGATCGCCGGCATTGATGAAATCCACCACGGCGCCGAAGCGCACCCGGTCGATCAGGTTCCCGAACGCCCCGCCGACCACCAGCGCCAGCGCCAGCCGCAGCAGCCATCCGCCCTGCGTGCGTATCAGCCAGTACAGGAAGCCCAGCGCGATCGCGGCCATCACCCCGGCCAGCACCCAGCGCATGAAGCCCTCCGACTGCAACATCCCGTAGCTCATGCCCCGGTTCCACAGCATGGACAGGTTGATCGGGCCGGGCAGTTCGATGGTTCCGCAAACACGGAAGTCCTCAAGGCAGGCCTGCGCGTTGAATCGCGGCTCGGCCAGGACCATGTGCTTGGTGATCTGGTCCGCAATCACCGTGACGGGGATGAGCACGTACGGCCAGACCTGCGCGGGTTTCAGCATCATGCCCGGCAGATTGCAGGTCGCGCCCGCCAGATCAAGCGATTCCGTGCAGGTGGGGCCTTACCCGTGCGTCTTGTCCCAGGCTTTCACGGCGAGAGCATCGCGCGGGGTGATGTCCGGGAAGGCCGGGTCGGCGCTGGCGGGGTCGAAATATTTCCACGACCGCCGGCATTTGATGCCCGCCGCTTTCTCCGGATAGACGATTACGCCCGGCGTATCGTCCAGCGTGAAGCCGCCGCCCTTGCCTTCAGACGTGTTGACCAGCGAGGCGCCCGAGGTGATGAACAGGTCGCCCGCATCCTCGCCCTCGAAGGCCTTCACCAGTGCCTCGTCCTCGATATGCACGACCGGTGCGGCCTCCAGAGAGGCGCCGATCCGCTTTTCGCGGCGCTCCACTTCCAGCGCGCCGGTAACGACGCGGCGGACCGTGAAGATCTTCGCCCAGCGCTCGGCCAGCACCTCGTCTCGCCAGCCTTCCGGCGTTTCCGGGAAAAGCAGCAGGTGGACCGAGTCCGCCCGGCCGTTCAGGTGGCTTTCGAGGAAGGCTTCCTCCGTCGTGAATGGCATCACCGGGGCGAGCCAGGTGAGCAGGCGTTCGAGCACGGCGGCCATCACAGTGCGCGCGGCGCGGCGGCGGTTGCCGAAGACTTTCGTGTCGTCATCCCAAGCTTTCGCTGTGGCAAAGCGCGGGTCGCAATAGAGGCTGTCCTTGCGGATGTCGAAATAGACGGCCGACAGGTCCACGCCCGCGAAATTGATCAGCAGGCTCATGATCCGCTTGAAGTCGTAGACGTCGTAGGCGGCGCGCACCTGCTCATCCAGTTCGGCAAGGCGGTGCAGCACCCAGCGTTCGAGGCCCGGCATCTCGTCCGCCGCGACAGCCTCTTCCGCCGTCCACCCATCGAGGGCGCCCAGCAGGTAGCGCACCGTGTTGCGCAGCTTGCGATAGGTCTCGACCGAGCCCTTGATGATCTCGTCGGAGATGCGCAGGTCTTCGGTGAAGTCGGAGCTTGCGGCCCAGATACGCAGGATCTCGATGCCGTATTGTTTCTGGACTTCTTCCGGCTCGATCGTGTTGCCGAGCGATTTCGACATCTTCTTGCCGTCGGCATCGACGATAAAGCCGTGCGTCAGAACCTGTTTGTAAGGCGCCATGCCGCGCGTCGCACAGCATTCCAGCAGGGAAGACTGGAACCAGCCGCGATGCTGGT
>JAGQRO010000235.1 GCA_020425315.1 Hyphomonas sp.
CCGCCGGAGGGCATTCCGGCGGGCCAGTCTGTTGGGGTGTTTCCTCAGAGGACGTCGAGCATTTCGGCGACCAGCGGGTGGCGCACCACATCCTGGCCTTCGAGTTTCACCACGGCGGCGCCGGTCAGCTTCTCCAGCCGCTCGGCGGCATTGGCGAGGCCGGAGAATTCCGGCAGCAGGTCCGACTGGTTGGGGTCGCCGGTGATCACCATGGTGGAGTGCCAGCCAAGCCGCGTCAGCAGCATTTTCAGCTGCGTGTAGGTGCAGTTCTGCGCCTCGTCGATGACGATGAAGGCATTGTTCAGCGTCCGGCCGCGCATGAAGCCGATGGGGGCGATCTCGATCACGCCCTCGGCCAGCATGTGCTTGAGCTGGCCGGGCGAAAGCCGGTCGGAGAGGGCGTCGTAGAGCGGGCGCAGGTAGGGCGCGAGCTTGTCTTCCATGGCGCCGGGCAGGAAGCCGATCTGCTCGCCGGCCTCGACCGCCGGGCGGGAGAGGACGATGCGGGAGACCTTGCCCTTCTGCAGGGCCTCGACCGCTTTGCAGATGGCGAGATAGGTCTTGCCGGTGCCGGCCGGGCCGAGCGCGGCGACGAGCGGGTATTCGTCCATCGCGTTCATCAGCCGGGCCTGGTTTTCCGAGCGGGGTTTCACATTCTTCTGGTAGCGCTGGGCCCGGTCGCCTTCCGGAGCGGTCGCCGCGCGCTTGCGCTGTTGCTGCTGGTCAGCATCGTCCGGGTGCCAGGAGCGTCCGCCTTCGATCGCCTGAAGCCGTGGGCCGCGTACCTTGCCGGTTTCTTCGAACCAGGCGGACAGGTTCACTTCCGAAGCGGTCTTCATGCGCTTGGCGGCGTTGCGTTTACCCATGGGTGGTCTCCTTGGCGTGAGGCACTAAAAAAGCCGCCGGCAAAATTGCACAGCGGCTGGCTGGAAACGGGGAGGAAGATGGGGACGCTGCCCGCGCGGGCGGGTGGGCCAGTTCCCGGATCGAGGCTCCGGGCGGCGAGGTGAGTTCAGGTCTCGAAATGACCATACTCCACGTCCGAATCTGTTGATGATTAGACGATAGCAGGGTTATCAAACCGTAAAGATTAATTCCGCGCGCGTAACAAAGGGGCACATCTGATGGCAATTTTTGAGCTGGACGGGCAGAAACCTGCCTTGCCTTCGAGCGGCAATTATTGGGTGGCGGAAAATGCCCAGGTGATGGGCAATGTGATTCTGCACGAGAATGCCTCGGTCTGGTACGGCGCGGTGGTGCGCGGCGACAATGACCCGATCACCATAGGGGAGAATTCCAACATCCAGGATGGCAGTGTTCTGCACACGGATATTGGCATGCCGCTGACCATCGGACGCGACGTCACCGTGGGCCACATGGTGATGCTGCATGGCTGCACCATCGGGGAGGAGACGCTGATCGGTATCGGCTCGACCATCCTGAACGGAGCGAAGATCGGCCGGAACTGCATCATCGGCGCGCATGCGCTGATTCCGGAAGGGAAGGTGATCCCCGACAATTCGCTCGTCATGGGTGCGCCGGGGAAGGTGGTGAAGGAGGTTTCCGAACACCAGGCGCAGGTGATCAAGATGTCAGCGCTGCACTATGTCGAGAACTGGAAACGCCACAGTTCAGGCCTGCGGCGGATCGATTGAGGTGCGGCGCGCCTCAAGCTCCTCGCGTTCGGCCTTCTGCAGGTAGCGCACCGCAAAGCCGCCATCGCCGATTCGCACGACCTTGGCCGGGATATGGCCCGCCGTGACAATCTCGTTCACGGCCGGCATCGGTCCGGCGCACTCGAAAGAGGCCCCGGTCAGGGAGAAATCGAGGATCCGGCACGACAGGATCTGACCGTTCTCGCGCAGCACCCGGGCCGGGCCGTCCCAGTCCGCGCGGTCCGACTCGCGGCGCTCATGGCTCTGCATCGAGCCTGCGCCGGTCAGGATTTCCAGCTTTTCGGCAATGCGGGCCGCCTTGTGGCGCGCCATGTCGAACAGGATGATAAAGCCGTCCTCGGTGTGACGGTCCACCGTGCCGACGATGCGTCCGAGGAAGTCGAAATAGCAGATCACGAGCGCGCCATGTTCCGGCCGGTGGGTCGCGGCGATATGGGCGCTGGTACACGACATGTCGCGCGCTTCGAACGCTTCGTCCTCGTCGAATTCGGTCAGGAACCGGCCCTGCAGGCGCAGGTCGAGCCGGGGGAACCGGCGGCGTTCGGCGCCGTTTTCGGCGGATGCGCCGAGCTCATCGTCAGTCCGTTTCGCTTCGGCCATGTCGCGGCCCCCTGACTTGCAGTCGTTTCCCTCGGGGCACATTCCCCGCCAGTCTTTACTTAACAGGGTTTCATTCACAAACTGCTGCTGCAGTCGCCACAGTTTCGGGCGGCATATAAACCATTGGGGAACCCATGGAACGCTACGACTATGTCATCGTTGGCGCCGGCAGTGCAGGCTGCACGCTGGCCAATCGCCTCTCGGCCGACCCGGCCGTCAAGGTCTGCCTGATCGAGGCGGGCAAGAAGGACAACTCCCTGCTGGTGCGGATGCCGGCGGGTGTCGGCAACCTGATCAAGCAGCAGAACGACTATAATTGGGGCTTCCACACCGAGCCGCAGAAACACATGAACGGGCGCAAGCTGTACTGGCCGCGCGGCCGGGGCTGGGGCGGGTCGTCCTCGATCAATGGCATGATCTATATCCGCGGCCATGCCGGGGATTATGACCAGTGGGGCCAGATGGGCCTGAAGGGCTGGGACTATGCGAGCGTGCTGCCCTATTTCCGGCGCTCGGAAGGCTATGAGCGCGGCGATACGGAGTTTCATGGCGGGGCAGGGCCGCTGCGCGTATCGGAATCGCCGCTGTCGAGCCCGATCTACCGGGCCTTCATCGAGGCCGGCAAGGAAGCTGGCCATCCGGCGACGGACGACTTCAACGGCGCCAGCCAGGAAGGTTTCGGCCGCTACCAGCGCACGATCCACAAGGGCGAACGCTGGAGCGCATCTTACGCCTATCTGCGCCCGATCGTGGATGTGCGCCCCAACCTGACCGTGGTGAGCACTGGCCGGGTGACGCGGGTCCTGTTCGATGGCACCCGCGCCAAGGGCGTGGAGATGGTGGAAGGCAAGGGCGGCCTGCCGCAGACGATCTTTGCCGATGAGGAGATCATTGTCTGCGCCGGCGCGGTCCAGTCGCCGCAGCTGTTGATGCTGTCGGGCGTCGGCCCGGCCGAGCATCTCGACCGGTTCGGCATCAAGGCGGTCGTCAATGCCAAGGGCGTCGGCCAGAATTTGCAGGATCATCTCGACGTCACTGTCATCCATGAGATGACGCAGCCGATCTCCGCCTACTCCATGCAGAAGGGCCTGAAGAAGCTGGGCGTCGGAGTGCGTTACCTGGTGAACCAGACCGGGCCGGGGGCGGACAATCACCTCCAGGCCGGGGCCTTCCTGAAATCGCGGCCGGGCCTGGAAATGCCGGACCTGCAGCTGCACCTTGTCAATGCGATCATGATGGATCATGGCAATCACGACCCGCAGAAGGATGGCTATACCGTCCATGCCTGCCAGCTGAGGCCGGAGAGCCGGGGAACGGTCTGCCTCGGATCGCAGGATCCGTTTGCCGATCCGCTGATCGATCCCAACCATCTCGCCACCGAAGAAGACCGCCGCGCGATGCGCGAAGCCGTCAAGATGATGCGCGAGATCTGTGCCCAGGATGCGTTGAAGCCGTTCACAGGCGCTGAAATCATGCCGGGTGCCGGCGTTGTGTCCGATGACGATATCGATGCCTTCATCCGCCGCACGGGCGAGACGATCTATCACCCGGTGGGAACCGTCGCGATGGGAGCCTCCGATGCTTTCCCGCTGGATGGGGACCTGAAAGTGAAGGGCACCGAGGGCCTGCGCGTGGTCGATGCTTCGGTGATGCCGACGCTGATCGGCGGGAACACCAATGCGCCGACGATCATGATCGCGGAGAAGGCCTCCGACCTGATCCTGAAACGGCCGGCGCTGAAACCGGCGGAGCTGACGACCGCCTAGGCGTTCGAGGCGACGAGTTTCAGGCGCGGTTCCGGCTTGCGCGTGTCCGGTGGCACCAGCATCGAGACGCGGTGGCGCCAGACCGGGCGGCCTTTCAGCATCGGCTCGCCGCCGAGCGTCTGGTAGAGGCCGAGCAGGCGGTAGGGATCCTGCGCGTCCATGTGACGGGCGAGCGGCATCAGGGTGACTTCCAGTTCCACGCGCTGGCCGGTCAGCGTTTCGCCGCGCCCGCGCACCACGCCCGGCGCGCTGTCGAGGCGGATCGCTTCGAGGAAGGCATTCATCATGTGGCGGTCAGGACCGGTCCACAGATGCAGGAAATTGTGGTTGGTCAGCTGGCGGCCGAGCAGGCCGGTCAGCGTTTCGCCGGCATTGCGGAACATCCAGGCGCCATCCTTCATGTGCTGGATGACAAACAGGCGCTCCACCAGTTCGGGATGATCGTGCACGCGCGGCGCATCGCCGTCTGCGGCATCAGGATGGGCATTCATACGCCGCCAGGCGTCCAGCAGGACCCGCGTATTGGGGTGAATGGTCCGGTCAGGCATGACGAAGCGTCTCTCCGAATGGTTTCTGGCTCTTCGTGGAGCGGTTTGGACCCTCTTCCGCAATAAACGTTCCAGTTCGCGCGTTTCCCGCCCGGCGCGAGTATTTATGGGGTCACCCCGGAATTTTTCGCCTCTCAGGGATTCCGGCACGTCGATTGCGGGGTGACTTGGTAAATGCAGGAGTTCCTGATGAAGTACGTACCAAGCCGGAACACAACCGTCGCGGGAATCGCCTTTGGGGCGCTGTTGTGCCTTGGCGGGACGGCGCTGGCCGACCAGATGAGCGGCTGCGGCACGGGCTGCGCGCCCGGCCCTGTCGTGCCCGGCCCGGTCTTCCCGGCGCCGCCGGCCGTGGCGCCGGTGCCGGTGATCGGCGGCAATTCCGGCGGTGCCTGCTGCGGAGCCGGCCGGACGGTGAACGTGGAAATACCGGGCGTGACCATATCCGGCCCGGACATTGTCGTCGGCTCCAGCTCCAGTACGTATTCCTATTCCTCCGTGCAGACGTCGAGCTTCCTGTCCCAGCAGGAGCGCCGCCAGTTCACCATGGCCGGCGGTGGCGGCTGGATGGTGGAAGAACCGGCGCCGCCATCGTCCACCACGTTCCAGCAAACCGAGCGCTATACCGAGACGGTGACCGAAACCGTGCCGGTGACCGAAGAGCTTTGCCGCGACGAGATCAGCGCCTCGCCGGTGATCCGCCCGGTGCGCGCCGTCTGTATTGATGACAAAGGCACGCCGCACCCGGCCTCGCGCCTCGACAATTCCAAATCCGTTCGCGCCTCCTATAAGGGCGAAGTCTTCCGCTGCATGGCCGGCACCGAGATGCAGGTGACCATCGGCCATCTCGACGGCACCACGATCAGCTTCGACCGGGGCGAGACCTTCACCTGCCGCAAGGGCGAGGCGCTGGTGCACCGTCCCGGCGGCGAACTCGTCTGCGCCGCACAGACGCCGCAGCGCAATTGCAATGAGCGCTCGCTGCTGCGCCGGTTCGGCCCGGGCGTGAAACTGGTGGCCACCACCACGACGACCCGCGTGTGCCTGCCGCAGACGACCTACAAACAGGTTTCCCGCGAAGTGGAACGCGAGCGCCCGCTGGAGCCGCGCCGCATGATCCTGACCGGCGGCGTGGGCAACACCGCGCACTGAACCGACATCCCTTTCGCCAGACTGGCCCCGCTTCCAGAATGGAGGCGGGGACTTTTTTGCCTGTCGCTGTCGCTCAAGGCCTTCTCGGGGAAATCGTGCCACTGGCACGATTTCTGATCCCTCGAAGCCCCCTCCGTCTCGCTTCGCTCGACACCTCCCCCGCGTTGGGGGGAGGACCGTTCGAGTCGTTCAGGAACGCCGTGCAGCACGGGCGTGCCGAGCGTGGGAAGGACAGTTCTCCCCCCTTGCGGGGGAGATGCCCCG
>JAGQRO010000236.1 GCA_020425315.1 Hyphomonas sp.
GTCTTGCCATGGTCAACGTGACCAATCGTGCCGATGTTCACGTGCGGCTTGTTACGCTCAAACTTTGCCTTGCCCATCGGGCCTCTCCTTACAGTCGTTGTTCAGTCCGGCCCGCCGGACGTGGATCAGTTCCAGGCCGGCGGCCTGTTAAACGGGCCTCATACCCATGTGTCGCGCGGGATTCAAGCGCACAGTTGTGTTCCACTGCACCTTCCGTTAGCCCACCTTGCAGACGGCCGTGCACCCCGGTTAATCCCGTGCGGCAAGGACAGCAGAAGGACAGCCCCATGAGCGCAGATCTGAAGACCCTCGGCACGGCCCTCAGAAGCCAGCCGCTGCGCCGACTGGCCGCGGCACGCGCCGGCCAACCTGTCCTGTCTGCTGCAGGATGGAGCGCTGACCTTTCTCGCCATTTCCTGAGCGACTCCGCCGATGCCGCCCTCATCGTGCACGGCACGGCCGCCGGGCTTGGCCGCACCGCAGACCGCCTGTTCGGCGGTGAGATCGTCAACCCGTCCGAAGGCCGCCCGGCCCTGCACTGGGCCCTGCGCGCCCAGACTCCCCTGACAGGCGAAACCGAGACAGTCCGCCAGAGTATCCAGCCGGCCCTCGACTTTGCCACCAAAGTGCAGAGCGGCGAGGTCACCTGCATTGCCGGTACGCCCTACAAGACAGTCCTCCATATCGGTATCGGCGGCTCAGACTTCGGCCCGCGCCTCATCGCCGACGCCTTTGCCGACCGCGCTGCGCCCGGCATCGATCTGCGCTTCTGCGCCAACGTTGACCCGTGGGACCTTGATCGCGCCACAGCCGGCCTCGACCCGGCAACGACCCTGGTGGTCGGCGTGTCGAAATCCTTCGGCACGGAAGAGACGCTCTACAATCTCGGCCGCGCCCGCACCTGGATGGAAGCCGAACTCGGCGAGGCGGCGGGCAATCAGTTCGCCCTCGTCACCGCCAATCCGGCCAAGGCCAAGGACTGGCTCTCCGGGGCCGATGCCTATCTGTTCGACATGCCGCTCTCGGTCGGCGGGCGCTTCTCGCTCTGGTCGGCTGCTTCGCTCGCCTGCATGATCTATCTGAAGGACGGCACGTTCCAGTCGATCCTGAAGGGCGCCGCCGACATGGACGCGCATGTGAAATCCGCTCCGGTCGAGACCAATCTCGCCATGCGGCTCGCCCTGCTCGATTTCTGGAACACGTCCATCCTCGGCCAGAAGATGCGCGTGCAGCTCGCCTATGCCAACCGGCTGCGCATGCTGCCGACCTACCTCCAGCAGCTGGAAATGGAATCGAACGGCAAGAGCGTCGGCCCGGATGGCGAACCGGTTCCCTATGCCACCGCGCCCGCGCTTTGGGGCGGCGAAGGCTCGGTCGGCCAGCACTCCTATCACCAGTGGCTGCACCAGGGCTCTCAGGACGTGCCGTGCGAATTCATCCTCGCCCCGGATTTCGACCGCGACGCCGAAGGCATCACCGCCCTCACCGCCCATGCCCTCGCCCAGGCCGAAGTGCTGGCCAATGGCCGCTCGCTCGACGAAGTGAAAGCCGAGGAACCGGGCCTGACCGAAGCGGTTGCACGTCAGAAAGTGCATGCCGGCGGGCGCGCCTCCACATTCCTGTTCCACAAGGCGTTCGGCCCGGAAGCCTTCGGCAGCCTCGTCTCCCTGTTCGAGCACCGGACCTATTTCGCCGGCCATCTCTGGGGCCTCAACCCGTTCGACCAATGGGGTGTCGAGCGCGGCAAGACCATGGCCGGACGCCTCAAGGGCGCGATCACCGGCGCCAGCGCTGCCGAAGACCCTGTCACCGCCGCGCTCGTCGCGGCCCTGAGCTGAGCCTTGGCTGTCCAGCGCATCCTCACTGAATACAGCGTGGCGGAAACCCGCGCAGTGGCGCTCGACGCCTCGGCCCGGCCGGTGGCCCTGTGGCTGGACCGGGCGCATGAGCGCGGCATTCGCTTTGCCCTCGGCGAAGTGCTGCCGGCCCGCCTGCGCGCGCTTGCCCCGTCGCAGGGCGGCGGGTTTGCAGAAGCAAGCCGGGGCGGAGAACTCTTCCTGCGCCTGCCGGAGGGCCATGGCCTCACCGAGGGGCAGGCCATCCATGTGAAGGTCGAGGCCGAAGCCCGCCATGGCAAGCTTGCCCGCGCCGCCGTCTGCCACAAGGACGAGCCGGACACGTCCGGGGCTGAAGGCTGGCGCAAGGGCCTTCCCGGCGGCGGCACGGCCGCGCGCGTTCCGGTCAATCTGGGCGACCCGATCATCGAGGCGGCCTTCCAGGACGCCATTGACACCGACATCCAGGTGCCGGGCGGCGGACGGCTGCGCATCGAACCGACGACGGCGCTGCACGCAGTCGACATCGACATGGGCGGGCGCGGCGGCAAGGGCAGCGCCGCCTCCCGCGCGCTGCAGGTGAATTCCGATGCCGCCGTGGAACTCGCCCGCCAGTGCAATATCCGCGGCATTGGCGGCCTGATCGTGCTGGACTGTATCGGCCCGCTGAACCGCGCCTCCGGCAACAAGATTCGCGAGGCCTTTGTCATGGCCTGGCGCGAGATCAGCACGCGGGAGGTGCGCGCGCTTGCCCCCTCCGCGCTCGGCCTGATGGAGATTTCCCTCGGCTGGGGCCCGACGCCGATCTCGCAGCGCATGCTGACCGAGACCGGCGACGACGCGCCCGAAGCCATCTGCATGGAAGGCCTCAGGCGGCTGGAGCGGGCGCTTGTGCAAGCGCCGATGAACCGCAGCGCGTTGCGCCTGCCGCCGGCCGCCTATGTGTGGCTGCAACAGCAGGCGCCGCTTGATCTGACCGCCCTGCTGGCCGAAAAGTATGGCGCGCGGTTCGATATCTCCGCCGCCGCCGTCCACACGCCGGACGTCATCTGACCGGACATGAGCAAGCCCGTGCCCCCTGAAGACCGCACACCGAAATGCGCCCAGTGCCGCAAGAAGCCGGTTTCCGCCGAGTACCGGCCGTTCTGCTCGAAGCGCTGCGCCGATGTCGATCTCGGCAAATGGCTGAATGAGGGCTATGCGATCCCCGGCGCCCCGGCCGAGGAAGACGGCAGCGCGGCGGTGCCGGACGGGTCCGGAGAGATGTCAGCGGATGACTGAAATCGGAATGGACAAGGTGGCAGGGCTTCGTTAGAGAACGCCTTCCCCAATGGCCCGCCCGGGTAGCTCAGGGGTAGAGCAGCGGATTGAAAATCCGCGTGTCGGTGGTTC
>JAGQRO010000237.1:0-4916 GCA_020425315.1 Hyphomonas sp.
TGCCCTGCCCGTCGACCAGCGGCAGGCGCACGGTGAAATCCTGAGCGAGGCGCACCAGCGTATCATAGATCGAGGCATCGCCGTGCGGGTGGAGGTTACCCATCACGTCGCCGACGATCTTGGCGCATTTGCGATAGCCGCCATCCGGGTTCAGCTTCAGCTCGCGCATGCCATACAGGATGCGCCGCTGCACCGGCTTCAGGCCGTCGCGCACATCCGGCAGCGCCCGCGCCGTGATCGTGGAAAGGGCATAGGCAAGATAGCGCTTCGACAGCGCCTCGCTCATGGGTTCGTTGATGATCCGGTCTTCCGGACTGCCATCCCTGAGGTCGGACATTCTGGCCCCTTCGTCTTATCGTGCCACATTCTGGTGCAGGTCCACGGGCAGAATCGCCTTCGACTCGCGGACACCGCTATAGTTAACAGAAATCGCCCTTTGGTTAAGGAATCCTCTAGAGCCTGACTGCAGATGACCGAGCTGCGTGCCTGGATATTGCTCATCACCGTGCCGGTCCTGTGCGTGGCGATGTTCCTGTGGCTGGCCCCGCCCCGGCACAACCCGTTTGCGCCGGTGGACCTGACCGAGCGCCCCGGCCTCGGCACCTGGCACAAGCTGACCCGCACGAAGAAGGATCCGCAGCTTTGCTTCGCCGCCCTCGACGCCGCCAGCGTGCAATACACGCCGCTGGAAGACGCGCCCAAGGGCGAAAAGTGCGGCCTTTACAATGCCCTGACGCTGGACAACACGCTGACACCCTATTCCGCCACGCTGCGCATGACCTGCGCCGAGACGGCCGCGCTTTACACCTGGGAGCGCCATGTCGCCCGGCCGGCGGCGCTGAAGTATTTCGGCTCCCCCATCGCCCGGATCGAGACCTATGGCAGCTTTTCCTGCCGCAATATCGCCGGCTCCGGCCGCCTGTCGGAACATGCCCATGGCAATGCCATCGACATATCCGGCTTCCGCCTGGAGGACGGCCGCCTGATCGATGTGAAAACGCATTGGGGCAAGGGCGGCAAGGAAGGACAGTTCCTGCACATGGTGCACGACCGGGCGTGCGACCTGTTCTCGGTCACGCTGGGGCCGGACTATAACGCCGCCCACAAGGACCATTTCCATTTCGACATGGGCGCCGGCCGCGCCTGTCACTGAGCCCGCCGGCGGGCACGGGAGCCGGCCTACCCGGCACCCGGCCCGCACAAGGCGCTATTCGGACTTGCAGGTGTACCCGTCGTCGGTCACTTCCTGCACATTGCCTTCCCCGCCGCACACGCGCACGGCAAGATCGGTGTTGGCGCGCACGGCTTCGTAATCGTTCACATCGCTCACCGCGACACATCCCGCCAGCGATGCGGCCAGCAGCGCAGCCCCCGCAATCATTGAACCTTTCATTGGCATCAGCCTCCTAAAAAAGTAACGCCATCTACCCCGCCGTCACCCTTGCCCTCCTGCCCTGAACCGATTGTGAATGGAAGCCTCTTGCGCCGCCCTTCTGCAGCAGCAATAAGTTCCAAAACAAAACTCAAGGGAAGACCGCCATGAAACTGATCACATCCATCGGCCCCAACCCGCACGTCGTGCGCATGTTCATGGCTGAACGCGGCATCGACATTTCCACGGAGGAAATCGACATCCGCGCCGGAGCGAACCGGCAAGAGCCCTACCTGAAGACAAACCCGGCCGGCCAGTCGCCCTGCCTCGTCCTCGACGATGGATCCGTCGTCAGCGAAATCACGGCCATCTGCGAATATCTCGATGAGAAATTCCCCGGCACACCGATGATGGGCGCCACGCCGGAAGCCCGCGCGCAGAACCGCCGCTGGGCCCGCTGGGTCGATCTCAACATTCTCGAGCCGATGGCCAATGGCTTCCGCTTCTCGCAGGGCCTGCCGATGTTCAAGGACCGGATGCGCTGCCTTCCGGATGCCGCCGACGGGCTGAAAGCCTGTGCGCAGGACAAGATTGCCTTCCTCGACGACCAGCTCGCCTCGCGCCCCTATGTGGCGGGCGACGAGTTCGGCCTCGCCGATGTGTTGCTCTACTGTTTCCAGACCTTCGGCACCCAGGTCGGCCAGCCGATCGATCCGGAGAAGAAGAATTATGCGGCCTGGTATGCCCGCGTGGGCGAGCGCCCCAGCGCGAAGGTCTGAGTCAGCCCACCAGCCGCTTCACCAGCAGGTCGCGCTCCGGCGGCATGGCGCGGTTCATGGCGTGGAATACGCGCGCCTCAAGGAAATGGCCGGTGAGCTTCAGCCCATCGGCCACGTCGTCCGGCGTCACCGGCGCCGAGGACGCGATCAGGAAATCCGGCAGGCGCAGGAGGCGGGCGACATAGTCCTCCGCTTCCGAGCCGCGCACCGCCCGGCCCGTGCGCGGAGACACATGGGTCAGCCCGTCATTCGCCCCGGTAATGGCGCACTCGTCGAGGTCCAGCCCGAAGCCGAGCGCGCCGAGCAGGCCGAGTTCCCAGCGCACATAAAGCGCCGGCCAGATCTCCCGCGCCTCGATCTGGTCGAGCAGGACTTCGGTTGCCTCGAACATGGCTGAGCCCGCGACATCGCCTTCATCCAGCGACATACGCAGGATCGCCGTCACGGCCGAGATGGCGGCCAGCGCGCGCGAATCGTCCAGCACATGCGAGGCGCGTTCGCGAGAGGCTTCGGCGACATCGAAGCGGCCGAGTTGGTCTTCCAGCCGCCCGGTCCAGGAGAGGGACACCGAATTGCCGGCCTCATACTGGGCCCGGCGCTTGCGCGAATTGCCGCCATAGACGAGGCCCGCGCGGCGCCCCTTCGTCCGCGTCAGGACATCCAGGATCAGGCCGCCCTCGCCAAAGCGGCGGCCTCCCAGGATTATTCCGTCATCGGACCAGTCCATGCTACTTCCCGCGCCACATCATCCTGCGACTTCGCTCAGGATGAGTTCCGTTCCTTACTGCACCATCGTAGCGCTCATGCTGAGCGAAGTCGAAGCACGCGCGCGGGAGGGCCTAGCTGTCAAACTCCAGGCCGAGGCCCTGATAGCTCTCGCGCCGTTCCTGCCAGCGCTCGTCCACTTTCACGAACAGGAAGAGGTGCACTGGCCGGCCGAGCATTTCGGAAAGCTCCTCGCGCGCCTTGCGGCCAATGTCCTTGATCGTCGCCCCGCCCTTGCCGAGCACCATGGATTTGTGGTTCTCGCGGCCTACGATCACCGCCTGCTGAACTTTCACGGAGCCATCCTTGCGCTCCTCCCAGCTCTCGGTTTCCACCATCAGCTGGTAGGGCAGTTCCTGATGGAGGCGCAGCATCAGCTTCTCGCGCGTCACTTCCGCCGCCAAGAGGCGCATCGGCAGGTCCGCCACCTGGTCCGGCGGATAAAGCGCCGGGCCTTCGGGCATGCGCGCGGCGATGGCCTTTTCAAGTTCCTCGACTCCGTCGCCATTGTCGGCCGAGATCATGAAGACCTCGTCATAGACGCCCTCGGCATTCAGCTCCGCGATGATCGGCAACACCTGATCGTGCGGGAAGAGGTCGATCTTGTTGAGCGCCAGCAGCGCCTTGCGCCCGCTCGCCTTGATCTGGGCGACGACGCGGCGGTCATCCTCGATGGAATGACGCTGCGCCGCGCTCGCCTTGCCGCGACTTTCGGCAACCCAGGACGCCGCATCGACGAGGTGCACGATGGCGTCGGCCTCTTCAGCCCCGCTCCAGGCGGCCTTCACCATGGCGCGGTCCAGCCGGCGCTTGGCCGCGAAAATGCCCGGCGTGTCGACGAGGACGATCTGTGTACGGCCGGCTTGCGCGACGCCCCGCACCGGGAAGCGTGTCGTCTGCACCTTGTGCGTGACGATGGCGACCTTGGTGCCCACCAGCGCATTGGTCAACGTCGACTTGCCGGCATTCGGGGCGCCAATAATGGCGCAGAAGCCGGCATGGGTGATCTCGGTATCGCTCATTGTGTTCCTGCGAGTGTCTGGAGGAGGAGCGCGGCGGCGCTGCGTTCGGCGTCGCGCTTGGAAGAACCGGTGGCGACAGCAGCGCCCCGGCCGCTGACGCGCGCCTCGATTTCGTAAACGGGTTCATGGTCCGGCCCGGCGCGGCTGAGGACATTATAGTCCGGGAGCGGAAGGCCATGGCCCTGCGCCCATTCCTGCAACAGCGTCTTCGGGTCTTTCGTTTCGGCCGGTGCAGACGCAAATTGCGGCGCCCAGCCCTTTTCGATGAACTTTCGTGCCGGACCGAGACCACCATCCTGATAGATCGCGCCGATAATGGCCTCACAGGCATCGCCCAGCGTCGATTCCCTCTCGCGCCCACCGGAGGCGATCTCGCCATCTGAGAGCAGGATATAGTCTTTCAGATCCAGGTGCCGCATCGCTTCGGCGCAGGCGCCTTTCTTGACGAGCCGGTTGAGGCGCGGGGCAAGGTCGCCCTCGCTCTCCATCTTGCGCCGCTCGATCAGGCGCTCTGCGATGACGAGGTTCAGCACCCGGTCACCGAGGAATTCGAGGCGCTGGTTGGAATCGCGCACGGCGTCGCCATTGCCCACCGCGCTCGGATGGGTCAGCGCGCGCACCAGCAGCGCGGCATCCTTGAACTTGTAGCCGATCGCCGCCTGCGCCGCCTTCAGGGCATCGTCCGCCAGCGTCGGCGCCGAGGCCTTCGCCTTGTCGCGCAGGCGCGTGCGTTTGGGGCGCGCGGGCTTCATGCCGGCCTCGCAGGCAGGGCCTCAATGATCACCTGGGCCTCCGCCCACGGATGATCGTCGGTAATGGTGAGATGGATCACTGCGTCAAAGCCCGGCGGCGTCATCGCGGCAAGGCGCACCGCCGCCCCTCCGGTCAGGGCCAGCGTCGGCTTGCCGGTCGGCAGGTTTACGACGCCAAGGTCCTTCCAGTGCACGCCGCGCCGCGGCACGCCGGTGCCCAGCGCCT
>JAGQRO010000237.1:4923-8126 GCA_020425315.1 Hyphomonas sp.
CTTGGCGCAGGCCTCCTTGGCGGCAAAGCGCTTGGCATAGGTCTCCGCCGTGCGCCGGCGCCGGCGCGCGAGCGCGATCTCGGTTTCCGTGAAGACGCGGTTCTCGAACCGCTCGCCAAAACGCTCCAGCGTCGCCTCAATGCGCTCGATATTGCAGAGATCATTGCCGATGCCGATGATCATCCGCTTGCCTTTTCTCTGGCCTCATCCATGCAGCGGCGTATTTCGCGGATCGCCGCCTCGAAGCCGATGAAGATCGCTTCGCCGATGAGGAAGTGGCCGATATTGAGCTCGGCAAGCTCCGGAATAGCGGCGACCGGGCCGACATTCTCGAAGGTCAGGCCGTGGCCGGCATGCGGCTCGATCCCGCGCTTGCGCGCGTCTTCTGCGGCAGCCTGAAGGCGGGCGAGTTCCGGCGCGGCGGCGTCGGCGCCGCCCTCGATCCAGAGTTCGGCATATTTGCCGGTGTGCAGTTCCACCACCGGCGCGCCCATCACTTCGGCGACCGCAATCTGCACCGGGTCCGGCTCGATGAACAGCGACACGCGCGCGCCCGCCTCGCGCAGGCGGCGCACGATGGGAGAAATCTGGTTGTGCAGTCCGGCGACATCGAGGCCGCCTTCGGTCGTGCGCTCCTCGCGCTTCTCCGGCACAAGGCAGGCCGCATGCGGACGATACCGGCAGGCAATGTCCGTCATTTCGTCGGTGGCCGCCATTTCGAGATTGATCGGCAGGCTGGAAGCTGTGCGGATGGCGTCAAGGTCCCCGTCGCGAATGTGGCGCCGGTCTTCGCGCAAATGGATGGTGATGCCATCGGCGCCTGCGGCCGCTGCCGCTGCGGCCGCCCGCGCCGGATCCGGATGCGCCCCGCCCCGGGCGTTCCGAATGGTCGCCACATGGTCGATATTGACGCCGAGGCGCAGGCGCCAGGTCATCAGGCGAGCCCCCGCGAGCCGGGCTTCACCGCCGGCATGGCGGCAAGCTCCGCGGGCAGATCATTCAGGTCATAGTCCGGGAAGTCCACTGCCGCCAGCGCCACGAGTTCGCAGCCGACATCGGCGCGCCCGTTGGATCGATCAATGATGCACGCCCCGCCGAGTGTTTCGCCCGGCAGGTCCTGCATGGCCTCCACCGTCTCGCGGAAGGAGAGGCCCGTCGTCACGATATCCTCGGCGATCAGTACGCGCTCGCCCGGCTGGATGGAGAAACCGCGCCGGAACTGCAACTGGCCATCCACACGCTCGGCGAAGATCGCCCGCGCGCCCAGCTGGCGGGCGAGTTCATAGCCCGGAATGATGCCGCCCACGGCGGGGCCGGCCACCACATCCACCTTCCCGAATTTCTCCGTCACGCGCGCCGCCAGCGCCTTGCACAGCTTTTCCGACTGGGCCGGCTGGGAGAAGACGAGCGCCTTCTGCAGGAATACGGAACTGCGCCGGCCGGACGAGAGGATGAAATGCCCCTCCAGCAGCGCACCGGACTCGCGGAACACCGCGAGCACGTCTTCATTGGTCATGGTCGCCCTCCTGGTCGCGCACCGCCCGGTCGACCACTGCGAGCGACCGGAGCGCGGCCAGTATCTGCGTCAGGCGCTTGAGGTCTTCAACCTCGATTTCCATGATCAGCTCGATGAAATCCTTCTGCCGGTCGGCCGTGGAGATCGAGACGATGTTGCCATTGGCCTGCGCGACGGCGGCGCAGAGCTTGGCCAGCACGCCGCGCTCATTGGCGGCATTGATGCGGATGCGGCCGACGGCCATGGCGTCGGTACGGGCAAGTTCGGTCCAGCCGAGGTCCACCCACAGGTCCGGCTTATCGTCATATTCGGCAAGGCGCGGGCACGAGGCGACGTGCACGACGATGCCCTTATCCGGCACCTGCACGCCCATGATGCGGTCGCCCGGCAGCGGGCAACAGCACTGGCCGAGATGCAGCGTCACGCCCGGCGTCAGGTCGTGGCCGGCCACCATCAGCGGCGCATGTTCCGAATCAAGTTTCGTCTTCGACGGGTCGCCGATCGGGTCCGGCTGGTAGCCCGGGAAGGCCGCGCGGATCACATCGCCCGACGAGATCTTGCCGCGCCCGACGGCCTCGGCCATTTCCTCGCGCGTAGAGAAACCGGCAAGGCTCGCCGTGTGGCTCATCTTCACGTCGACCGGGTCAATGCCGGCGCGGCGCAGGGCCTGATTGATCAGGCCCTCGCCAAGGCGGCGGAAGTCCACCGTATCGCGCTCGCGCACCAGTTTGCGCATGGCCGAGCGGGCCCGGCCGGTCAGGGCGAGGCCTTCCCAGCCATGGATCGGGGCCGGCTTCTTGCCGCGGATAATGTCCACCACGTCGCCATTCTTCAGCGGCCGGCGCAGGGCCTTCACCTCGCCATTGATCCGTACACCGACCGTCGAGTCGCCCACGGCCGAGTGGACGGCATAGGCAAAGTCCAGCGGCATGGCGCCGGCCGGCAGGATGATCAGCTTGCCCTTCGGCGTGAAGGTGAACACATGCTCGCGATACATTTCGAGCTTGGCGTGTTCCATGAATTCCTTGGCGTCGGCGCCGTCCTGCAGCAGGCCGGAAATGGCCTCAAGGCTGGCGGCGGGATCGAGGCCGGCGGCGCGGGCGGATTCGGCATCGAAGCCGTATTGCTGGTTCTTGTAGCCCCAGTGCGCGGCAACGCCGAACTCGGCGGTCTGGTCCATCGCCTCGGTGCGGATCTGCAGTTCCACGCGGCGGTTGCCGGAGGCGCGCACCGTGGTGTGCAGGCTCTGGTATCCGTTCGGCTTCGGCACGGAGATGAAGTCGCGGAACCGGTCGGGAATACAGGTCCACATCGTGTGCACCTCGCCCAGCACCTTGTAGCATTCCGGCGTCGTGCGCACGATGATGCGGAAGGCGAAGAGGTCGGCCACGTCGCGGAACGAGATCGATTTCTTCTCCAGCTTCCGCCACAGCGAATAGGGCGCCTTCTTGCGGCCCTTGATACGGCACTTGATGCCGGCATGGTCCATCAGCTGCTGAAGGTCGGAGCGGATGCGTTCCAGGTCGTCGGCATTCTCCATCGCCAGTTCTTCCTGGCGGTAGAGGATGGCGCGGCGGGCCTCGGGGTTGAGTTCCTGGAAGGCCAGGTCCTCCATCTCGGCGGCGAGCTGGTAGAGGCCGACGCGGCGGGCGAGCGGGGCATAGATGTCCATCGTCTCGCGCGCGGT
>JAGQRO010000238.1 GCA_020425315.1 Hyphomonas sp.
GGGGCGGCTCCATCGAGTTCAAGGTGCCCATGTTGTGGGCCATCGGCTTCATCTTCCTGTTCACCGTCGGCGGCGTGACCGGCGTCGTGCTGGCCAATGCCGGCATCGACCACACGCTGCATGACACCTACTACGTCGTCGCGCACTTCCACTATGTGCTGTCGCTGGGCGCCGTGTTCGGCCTGTTCGCCGGCTGGTACTACTGGTTCGAGAAGATGTTCGGCATCAAGTACAATGGCTTCCTCGGCGGCCTGCACTTCTGGCTGATGTTCATCGGCTCGAACGTCCTGTTCTTCCCGCAGCNNNCAGGGCATGCCGCGCCGCTATATCGACTATGCGGACGGGTTCCACACCTGGCACTACTGGTCGTCGGTCGGCTACCTGATCACCATGGTTGCAACGATTATCTTCTTCGTCGGTCTCGTCGAAGCGATCGTCCGCCGCCGCAAGGGCGCTGCCAATCCGTGGGGCGAAGGCGCCACGACGCTGGAATGGACGCTGCCTTCGCCGCCGCCGTTCCACCAGTACAACGAACTGCCGCACGTCACCACGAAGGGCGGCCACTAGCCGCCCGCCGCGACCGGCACTGACAACCGCAGCGGCCTCCCGGATCATCGGGAGGCCGTTCGCATTCGGACCCGAAGGAAAAGGACCCGCGCGTGAACCTCCGCCTGCCCATCGTGATCGGCATGTATGCCTTCATCGTGGTCTTCCTGCCGAAGAACCCTTCGGTGGACCGGATGTTCGACCAGATCCGTACCATCGATCCGAACATTGCGATCACCGTGTCGATCGTCTCGCTGCTGCTCGCGGTGGCAGGGCTCTGGTATATGTGGCGCAAGCCGAAGGGCGTGATGCATCACCGCCCGACGCGCGTCCTCGCCATCCTCCACTATGGCCTGGTCGGGGTCGCCTTTTCCGGCGCGTTCGATGTCATGCAGTGGCTGTCTGGCGATGCGACCGATCTGGTCTACCTGATCCTGGTGCCGATTGCCTTCATGATCTCGGAAGGCATCTATCTCGCCATCGAATGGCGCCTGAACCGCAATTTTGATACTGAGTAAGTTAACGATATCGACCTTCGGAGCCACCTCGCAGACATCATGACTGACGCCCCTGCCACCCCCGAAAAGCGCTACGGAACCGCCGGCGACTATGTGCAGCTGATGAAGCCGCGCATCATGATGCTGGTCGTCTTCACCGCCGTGGCCGGCCTTGTCGCTGCAATGGGCGTTACAGGGCAGGGGATGAACCCGCTGATGGCGGCGATTGCCGTTCTGGCCGTCGCGCTCGGCTCCGGCGCCGCCGGGGCAATCAATATGTGGTACGATTCCGACATCGACCTCGTCATGAAGCGCACCTCTACCCGCCCCATCCCGGCCGGCCTTGTCCCCCGCGAAGAGGCCATTGCGATGGGCCTCGTCATGTCGGGTGTTTCGGTGCTGCTGATGTGGATGGCGTCGAACTGGCTGGCGGCCGCGCTGCTCGCGCTATCCATCTTCTATTACGGCGTCGTGTACACGATGTGGCTGAAGCGCTCGA
>JAGQRO010000239.1 GCA_020425315.1 Hyphomonas sp.
GGAACGAGCCGAAGATGTTGCCCACGCCGATTGCAGCGCCGATCATGCCGAGCGTTGCGAGGCCTGCGCCGACATACTTGAGGCCGAGGGTGATATCGCCTTCCATGGGTGTCTCCTTGTTGGAATGCTTAGGGTTTCTGAGTTTGCCGCCCGTGAAGCGTGTTCATTGGGTGGCGTCAAGCGTTTGGTGCGGTTGTTGTTGCCGCACCGGCGAAGCGGGTTTCCTTAGTGTCCGGGGTGGATCGCGTCGTTGAGATAGACGCAGGTCAGGATGGCAAACACATAGGCCTGCAGGCCGGCCACCAGGAATTCGAGCGCGTTGAGCGCCACGCCCATCGAGAAAGCAAGCGCCGCCACCGGGATATAGGCGATGCCGGCCCCGACCAGCGCCACTGCGAAGCCGGCGAACAGCTTCAGCATGATGTGCCCGGCCAGCATGTTGGCGAACAGACGCAGCGACAGGGTCAGCGGGCGGGCCAGGAACGAGATGATCTCGATCGGCACCAGAAGGAAATAGATCAGGAAAGGCGCGCCCGACGGGGCGAACAGTTTGAAGAATTTGAAGCCGTTCTTGTAGAGGCCGTAACCGATCACGATGGCGATCACCAGAAGGGCGAGGGCTGCCGTCACGATGATGTGGCTGGTGGTCGTGAAGGCATACGGCACCATGCCGATCATGTTGGCGAAGAAGATGAAGAAGAACAGCGTGAACACGAAGGGGAAGAATTTCAGTCCCTCTTCGCCGGCGGCGCTGCGCACCATGTCAGCGACGAAGCCATAGCCGATCTCGGCCATCGACTGCAGGCGCGACGGCACCAGCAGGCCCTTGGCGGCAACGCTGAAGAAAGCGATGGTCAGCACCACGCCCAGCAGCATGAAGCCGGAGGCGTTGGTGAAGGACAGGTCCAGCCCGCCGATCTGGAAATCCAGCCATTTGGACACCTGGAACTGGTGGATCGGATCGATCTCGACGCTCGGCAACAGGAAGGTCATTCGTCTTCGGTCCCGTCTTTAGAGGCGTTTTGCCTCTCGGTAATTTGTTGCGCCCGGGCGTTCAGCTCCCGATAGGCGCGCATGATGGCGCGGATGCCGGCGGCGAAACCAAAGGTCCCCCCAATCAGCAACCCCCAGGGCTCACTTCCTGCGAACTTGTCGATCCAGAAGCCGATGAAGCCCCCGACAAAGACATTGGCGACGAATTCGGCGCCGTATCGCAGGGCATAGGCCCCGGCCGAGAGACTGCCATCGTCGGCTTTTTCCGCGCGGCGCTTTTCGGCTTCCTTTGCCTCGCGGGCGGCCCTGGCCTTGGCGATCCGTTCGCCGAGGTCGTTGGGACCATCGCTGGGCATGATTTCAGAAGCTCCGCAGCCGCGAATCCTTGCCGACGGGGCTACCCCCCGGATTCCGGCGCAAACTATGTAGGCCGCCAGTCCAAGTCAACCGGAGATGCTGAAAGCTATCTCCCTGTTTTCCTTGTATTTCCTTGCGCGATGTGTGCGCTACTCCGCCGCAACGAGCTGTTCGGCGGCCTGCAGGTCCACCGAAACCAGCTTTGAGACGCCCTGTTCACGCATCGTAACGCCAAAAAGACGGTCCATCCGGCTCATCGTCACCGGGTTGTGCGTGATGATGACAAAGCGGGTGTCGGTGCGCTGGCGCATCTCGTTCAGCATGTTGCAGAAACGGTCGACATTGGCGTCATCCAGCGGTGCATCCACCTCGTCGAGCACGCAGATCGGGGCGGGCCGGGACAGGAACACGGCGAAGATCAGCGCCGCCGCCGTCAGGGCCTGCTCGCCGCCCGACATCAGGTTCAGCGTGCCGAGCTTCTTGCCGGGCGGTTGGGCGAAGATTTCGAGGCCGGCCTGCAGCGGATCTTCGGCATCGACGAGGCGCAGCTCGGCCTGTCCGCCGCGGAACAGCGCCGTGAACAATGCCTTGAAGTGCTCGTTGACCTGCTCGAAGGCCTGAACGAGGCGTTCGCGGCCCTCGGCATTCAGGGATTCGACGCCCTGGCGCAGCTTGGCGATGGCCTTGGTCAGGTCGTCCTTCTCGGTGATCTGCGCGCCAAGGCGTTCCTCCAGTTCGGCGGCCTCTTCCTCGGCATTCATGTTCACCCCGCCCAGCTGGTCGCGGGTGCGGCGCAGCTCCTCCACCTTGCGCTCGGCATCGCGGGGCGTGAACTCGCCAAGTTCCTCCTCGCTGAGGCCGGCTTCGGCAATGGCCAGCAGGCCTTCCGGCGTGCGCTGGAAATTGTTGCGGGCGATCTCTTCGGATTCGGCAAGGCGCCCTTCGGCGGTTTCCAGCTTCACTTTCCAGCCGGCCAGCGCTTCGCGCGCCTCAGCGGCCGCGGCGGAGGCCCGACGGGCGGCCTGGTCGGCCTCGCGAATGGCGGTTTCCTTCTCGGCGAGGCGGTCGGCGGCATTCTGGCGCTCGGTCTCAAGGCCGGCGACATTGGTGGACAGGGTCTCGATCTCTGCCCCGAGTTGCTCGGGCCGCGCCTTGGCGGCGAGCGCTTCGGCGGCAGCGGAGGCACGGCGTTCGACCAACCGCCCGACGCGTTCGGCCGTCGCGGCGATCCGTGCGGTCCAGCTCTGGATGTCGCGCTCCAGGCCCTGCCGGCGGGCGGCGGCCTGTTCGCGGCCGCGCGTGATGTCTGTCAGGCGTCCGCGCGCCTCGACTTCAGCGGCGCGCGCTTCGGCGACGGCCGTGCGCGCCTCGGCCAGCGTGGTGGCGATGCGGGCCTCAACCTCGGCCGTCTCCTGCGGGGCAAGCAGGGCGAGCGCCTCGTTCACGACCGAGAGCTCGGATTCGGCCCGCGTCAGTGCCTCGCCGGCGGTATCGCGTTTCATCGCCGCGCGCTCAGAGACCTGCGAAGCTTCGCTGACCTGCGCGCGGGCATCGTTCAGCGCCTTCTGGGCCGGCGCAACCCGGCTCCGGCGGTCTCGCAAATCATCCTCGGCAGTCGCACGGCGGTCACATGTCGCGGCGTACTCTGCCTCGCGTGCGGCGAGCGCTTCGCGCAGCGGTTCCAGTTCCTTCTGGGCCGCTTCGAGCCGGGCCTGCTGTTCCAACCGCGCCGCGGCACTGACCGGTGCGTCTGGCGTGCGGGCAAAGCCGTCCCAGCGCCAGAGATGCCCTTCGCGTGACACAAGCCGCTGTCCCGGCTGCAGGGTCGCGGCAAGGCGCGCGCCCTCGGCAGCGTCCACAAGGCCGCATTGGGAGAGGCGCGCGGCCAGTTCGCCCGGCGCATCGGTGTAGTCGGAGAGCGGCGTCGCGCCTGCCGGCAGCGTCTGCGACACGGCATTCGCCCCGCCCCAGAACATGGCCGCAGCCCGGTCCGTCGGCGCCTCCAGATCGTCGCCCAGCGCAGCGGCCACAGCCTTCTCATAGCCGTCGCGCGTGCGGATGCGCTCAATCACTGGCGGGGCGCTCGGGCCTTCCGCCTTGCGCAACAATTTCTGCAGGCCGGAGATTTCAGCCTCGAGCTCACGCACCTGCCGGGCGGCCTCGTCGCGGGGCGGCTGGGCAGCCGTTTCCTGCGCGCGGGCTTCGGTCAACGCCTGCTCGGCGGCCTCCACAGCACGTTCGGCATCGGCCAGTGCGGCCTCAGCGGCCGTCTCGGCATCCTTCGCCTCTTTCACGCGGCGCACCAACGTGATGGCATCCTCAAGCCCCGCCATATCAGCGCGCAGGCGCTCAATGTCGGCGGTGAGCTGCGTCTTGCGGCGCGTCTGCGCGCCAAGCTGGTCTTCGGAAGCCTGGCGGCGCGCGCGCACCTCGGAGAGGCGCGCCTGCGCCTCATCAGCGGCCTGTTCGGCCGTGGCGAGATCGGTGCGCGCCCGTTCCAGTGCCGAGCGCATCTGCGCCTCGATCTCGGCATTCGCGGCCTCGTCCTCAACCGGCAGGGAGGAGAGCTCGAACTTGGCATGCGTCAGCGCGTCTTCCGCCTCGACCTTGGCCTCCTGCTCGCGCTGCACGTCTTCCATCAGGCGCGCCGCTTCAGCCTCAAGCCGGGCATGGGCGTCTGCGGCAGCATTGCGCTCGGTTTCGAGGCGGGCGAGCGCGATCCGCGCCTGGCCAAGCTTCGCAGCGACAATGCTTTCGGCCTCGCGCAGCGGCTGCAGGCCGTCGCCGGCCTCGATGCGGGCCTGCTCAGCCAGCGCATCCTCGCGGGAGAGATCCTCCACCCGGCGGCGGGACTCTTCCAACTGCGTGCGGGCGGTCTCGCAGGCGAGCTTCGCCTCATGCCAGCG
>JAGQRO010000240.1 GCA_020425315.1 Hyphomonas sp.
TCAGCGGCACGCCGATCAGCGACAGGCCGGCAATCGCGAAGGCCGTCATCGTCCAGGGTGCGGAGCGGCCGAGGCCGGCGAAGTCGCGGATCGTCGTGCCCTGATAAGAGAGCACCACGCCGGCGACCGCCATGAACAGCGCGCCCTTCATCATGGCGTGGTTGATCAGGTGGAAGAGGCCGGCCGACAGGCCCGCCGTCGTGCCGATGGAGAGGCCGAGGATCATGTAGCCGACCTGTGCCACCGACGAATACGCCAGCGTCCTTCGCACATCGGTCTGGAACACCGCCTGGAAGCTGCACACCACCATCGCCGCGATGCCGAGCGGCATCAGCAGCATGCCGAACGCGTTCTGCTCGAATGCGAATTCCGGCTGGAAGACGGTGAACAGGAACCGGATCAGCGCATACAGCGCCACCTTGGTCGCCGTCGCCGACAGGAACATGGTCACGAAGCTCGGGCTGTAGGAATAGGCATCCGGCAGCCACTGGTGCAGCGGCCACATCGCCGCCTTCAGGCCAAGGCCGACAAGGATGAAGGCAAAGCCCGCCAGCACCGACCGGTTGCCCGCCAGTTCCGGCAGCTTCGAAGCGATATCGCCCATGTTCAGCGTGCCGGTCGCGGCATAGAGGAAGCCGATGCCGATAATGTAGAAGCTCGCCCCGATCGTGCCCATGATCAAATAGTTGAACGCCGCCGGCAGGGCGCGCCGGTCACGGCTGGAGCCGAGGGCGACCAGAACATAGGTCGAGATGGAAGAAATCTCGAGGAAGACGAACAGGTTGAACGCGTCACCCGTGATCGCCACACCGCAGAGGCCCGCGAAGCAGACGAGGAAAGCCGAATAGAACAGCGCCCGCTTCTCCTTCGGCACTTCGGCTTTCACCGTCGGCCAGGAGAAGATCGAGGCCAGCAGGCCGATGGTGGAGACCAGCAGCAGGATCATCGCGTTCAGCGCATCGACGCGGAACTCGATGCCGATCGGCACCGGCCAGCGACCGATCTCATAGGAGAGCACGCCCACCGGCGAGGTCTGCACGAGGCCCAAGAGGACCAGCGCGAACAGGAAGGACGCCGCCGTCGCCGCGATGGAGACCAGCCAGGCGATACGCCCGCTCGGCACCAGCGCCAGCGCCGGCGCCAGGAACAGCGGCACCATCACCAGCAGCGGCGCAGCATGCGCAAGCGCCCAGGCCGGCGCGGCGGAGAGAATGGCGTCGATCATGCGGCGGCCTCGTTTGCGGCCTTCTCGGCTTCGGCATGCTGGGCGAGCGCGGTCTTGAGGTCGATCTCACGGATCTCGTCGCTCTCAATGGTGCCATAGGCTTCGCGGATGCGCACGACGAGGGCGAGGCCGACCGAGAGCGTCGCAACGCCCACAACGATGGCCGTCAGCATCAGGACATGCGGCAGCGGGTTGGAATAGGTATTGACGAGGTCGGCATAGCGCCCGTGCGCTTCCCCGCCGGCGGCCAGCACGGCATCGAGCGCGCCATGCACCTCTTCCGGCGAAGGCGGAGCCTCATGATGGTCCGGCGCATCGGCGCCGAACAGGATCGGCGCGGTGCCGCCCGAGACGACGCCCAGCGTGACATAGAACAGGCAGATCGTGGTCTGGAACAGCGACAGGCCGACCATCCGCTTGATCAGGTTCTGCGAGGCGAACGTGATGTAGAGGCCGATCATCATCAATCCGATGACGGCCCAGTAATTCGCCCGTTCGAGCAGGAATTCCAGCATGGCTTACCAGTCCTCGTCGCGGATTTCGGCCACGCGGCCGGCAAAGGCATAGAAGATCGTCAGCATCGCGCCCGACACGCCGCACAGCACGCCCAGCTCGATCACCAGGATGCCGATATGCTGGCCATGATGCTCGCCCGGCGCTTCGTGGAACAGCGCCTGGTATTCGAGATAGTTGCCGCCCTGCAGCAGCGCCCAGAAGCCGACGCCGGCATAGATCATCACGCCGATGGCGGCGAGCGAACGGGTGAACACCGGCGGCACCGCGCGCATCGCAGCCGGCACGCCGAACACGAGTGCATAGAGAATGACGGCTACGGCAATGATGACGCCCGCCTGGAAACCGCCGCCCGGGCCGAAATCGCCATGGAACTGAACATAGAATGCGAACAGGGCGATGATCGGGATCAGGCCCTTGGCGACGACGCGCAGGATGACGTGATGATCGCTCTTCATGCCGGGTCCTCATCCGTTGCGGGGGCTTCGGGCGCTTTCGGCTTCTGGCGCAGGCTGGTGCGGTCTTCCTTGCGGATCATTTCCGCCAGCGAGCGCTCGCCGAAGCCGAGCAGCAGTGCTACGGCAAGGCCGGCAGCGAACACCACCGTCGTCTCGCCCAGCGTGTCGAAGCCGCGGTAGCTGCCGAGAACCGGGGTCACCACGTTCGGGATGCCCGTGTCGTGCCAGTTGATCTGGAGATAGGTGTAGCCAACGCCGGAGTTCACCGGCGAGTTCGGGTCGCCAAGGCCCGGCAGGTCTACCGTCGCATAGATCAGCGCCGCGCCGGTCATCACGCAGACCAGCATCGGCCCGACGCGCGAGAAGAGTTTCTCCGGCTTGGCGGTGCGCGAGGTCAGCAGCATCGCGCCCAGCAGCACGGCGGTCGACATGCCGGCACCTACGGCCGCCTCGGTGAAGGCCACGTCCACCGCGTCCACCGCGACATACCAGGCCGCCGAGACCAGCGAATAGATGCCCGCCAGCATGACGATGGCGAACAGCGAGCGCATCCGCGCAATCGCAATCGCCGCCGCGAACAGGACGGCAAGGAAGAACACATTCACCAGCGCGATGCCGATGTCTCCTGCGAGCGTGCCGTGCATCAGGCGTCTCCCGTTTCATCAGTCCCGGCGCCGACGCGGCCGATGATCGGCTGCACGCCGGCGGTGTGGGCGGCATTGGCCAGGGCATGCGAGGCGGTCGGGCTGGTCAGGAACAGGAACAGGCCGATAGCCACCAGCTTGGCGGCAACCAGCCAGCCCGGCGCCAGGAACATCATGCCGACCAGCAGCAGCGCGGCGCCCGACGTATCCGTGATCGAAGCGGCATGCAGGCGCGTGTAGACATCCGGAAAGCGCAGCACGCCCACGGTGCCGACGAGGCAAAGCAGCGCGCCTGCCAGGCACAGGAATCCGCCTGCCGGAAAGCGCGCGACTTCCCAGAAGGCATGGGCATTGGCGAGGAAATCGGCCATCAGGACTTGCCTCCCGGGCTGCGTCGCGCCAGCGGCACCTGGAAGGAGCGGTAGCGGAAGAATTTCAGGATCGCGATGGTCGAGACGAAGTTGATCAGCGCATAGGTCAGCGCGATGTCGAGGAATTCCGGCCGGCCCATCACGAAACCCAGCACGCCCAGCGCCAGAACGGTCTTGGTGCCGAACGAGTTCACCGCCAGCACACGGTCATACAGGGTCGGCCCGATAAAGGCGCGCAACAGCAGCAGCGCCATGCCGATAAGCAGTGCGATCAGGCTTGCAGCAACCATCAGGCGGCTCCCTTGCCGTCGACGGCGCGGGCGCAGCGCCGGTCCATGTCTGCGAAGGCTTCCGGCTGCGAGCCCTGTTCATAGAGGCCATGCACCAGCAGCTTGTCGCCTTCGATCTCCACCGTGATCGTGCCCGGCGTCAGGGTGATGGAATTGGCGAACGTCACCTTGGCGAGGTCCGAGCCGCACACCGTCTTCACCTTCACCAGCGCCGGGGCGATATCGAGATCGGCCTTCAGGCAGGCCTTGATGACCACCCAATTGGCCTTGATGATTTCCCAGAACAGCCAGGGATAATAGGCGAGCAGGCCGAAGGAGCGCACATAGGGTGCCCCCTCGCGATCGATGATGTCGAGACGATAGGCCAGGATCGCCGTCAGGACGATCGACACCCCGCCCAGCGTCAGGATGAGCGGTTCAGTATGTCCCGACATGGCGAGCCAGAAGCCCGCCAGTGCCAGCACCAGCCCCAGGAAGTACGCCACGCGCCGCCCTCGTTCGTTGACCCAGTTTCCGAGACCTTGGGACTATAGGGCGATTTTGGGTTTGAAAAGACCGATCCGGCCGAAATCGGACGTCTATCTGCCAAAAACCAGACGCGCGGTGCGCTGGGATGTGGAGAACGTCGCTTCCTCGTTCGCCGGCTCGCCGGTGACCTCGTCGGTCAGCAGCGTGGTCGACGAGAAGGCCGAGGACAAAGACCAGTTCCAGTAGCGCAGGGTCGTCTGCGCCTTGGCGACGGTCATGATTTCATAGGTCTCGGCCACATGCGCGAATTGCGGGTGGATGACGCCTTCTTCCAGTTCCAGCGGCCGGCGCAGCGCCGCCCACAGGACCGGCAGGAAAGCCCGCTTCACGCCCGTTGCCTTGCACAGCACGGCCAGGCCCTCGCCGCCGGGATCGGTCAGGATCTTGGCCGCCGTCACCGGCTTCAGCCCGGCTAGGTAACCAATTTCCTCCGCCAGTTCGGCGCTCATGCCGTCAACGGCCGCGGCGTTGATGGCGCTTTCGAGACTGTCATACTGGCTCTTTTCGAGCGCGGCGCGGTTGCGCTGGCGCCGCTCGATCAGTTGCAGGGCCTTGCGCGCCACCGGGTCGGCCCATTTCTCTCGCGCCATCATCTCGAACACGTCCTTGCAGGTCTCGATGACTTCCAGACGGTCGGCGGCATGGCGTTGCAGGATCTTGCGCCGGGTCGGGCCATCGGCCCACCAGAACAGGGTCATGGCGTGCGAGGGGTGGGCTTCCAGCCGGTCGATAATGGCCCCGCACATGGACGGCTCGTCGCGCGAGCGCATGACCAGCTTGTCCATCGCCTGTTCGGGCAGCACGGCGCCGGGATTGGCCACCAGTTCCTTGATCACATGCGGCTCGCCAAACTCGGCGAGGTAGTCGCTGACGCAATCGGGCACCACTTTGCGCCGGGCGATGGCGAAGCGGTGCTCGGCCGAGCCCGTCATGGCGATTTCGCGCAGGTCACAGCCGTCGAACGCCTCGTTCTCCTCCAGCAGGGGGCGGGCGATATCGAACTTGCACTGGGCGAGATAACGCAACAGGCGGCGCGGCGCATCGCGGCTGACGGCCAGGCGGCTGGCGCACAGGGCCCGGTCGGAATCCTCTGCATGGAACAGCATGTCCAGCAGGATATCCGACACCATGTGCCGGTCCTGGTGGGCCAGACGGGTCGTGGAGGGCAGCGACACAAGGTCGACAAGGCGCCGGAACAGCGTGTTCCGCGCCCGGCCGACTGTTGGCAGCTCTACAGTTTCGCTCGGTTCCATGTCCGGCTCGCAGGCAGGTTAACCCGGCGAAACTCGCAGGAAACGGTTAAGGAGGTGTAGAGGAACGCGCTAGTCGCGGATCTTGCCGGGATGGACCACCAGCAGGAGCAGGCTGCCTGCAAACATCACGATCGCCAGCATGAACAGCATGCCGCCATCGGTCTGCGTGCTGGCGGGGTCCAGCGAGACGGGAATTTCCCGGCCGAGCCAGGGCGACAGGTGGAAGCCGAGCGCCGCGCCCGTCACCAGCGCCGCCAGCACCGCACCAAAGCGCCGCGTGAACGGCAACAGCAGGAACAGGCAGGCAATAATCTCGATCACGCCGACCAGGAACCGGCCCGCCGGCTCGAACAGGGTGATGCCGGACCGGTCCGCAATCGTCTGGAAAACGATATTCTCGCCCGGCAGGTCAAAGAATTTCACCGAGCCCGGCGGCGGCGCCGACAGCGGATGGATAGTGGCCTGCACGAACAGGGCGATCAGCCCGAGGGCGATGATCCAGCTGACAAGATGGCGGAAGATACGCATGGCACACGACCCCGGCTACACAGGACCTGCCAAGGCTAAAGGCGCGCGCGGGGCATGGCAACTGCCTGAAACCGGGCGTTTCCGTGGCAGGCGCCCCCTTTTCTTGTTCTCCGGCACTCCATAAGGTCCGCCGACTGGCGGGAGACGCATGGAAGAACCGGTAGAGGATATTGCCGACGAGATCGCGGAAGAGGCGGCGGGTGACGTCACCTCCCCGGTCAGCGGCGTCAGCGAGGCGCTCACCGCCGGCGCTTCCCTCCTGTCGACCGCCACCCATTGGCGGGCCCGGCGCATCCGCCGCGGCGTGAACATCGAGCTTCCGGCCTACCTCCTGGTCCAGTGCAGCTGGTTCATGGCGTTCGGCCTGCAGATGGTGCTGTTCCCTTACCTGATTACAGATCCCAACCATCTCCACATGGACGGCCTCGCCCTTGGCCTCGCCAATATGGCGCTGTCGGGCCCGTCGGTGGTGTTCCTGCTGCTGGGCGGGGTCGTGGCCGAACGCGCGGACGGGCGGCGCCTCCTGATCCTCTTGCACCTGATGGCGGCCGCGCCGGCCCTGCTGCTCGCCCTGTTCGTGACCCGGGGCAGCCTGACCTATCCCGCGATGATCGCCTATGGCCTGACCATCGGCACGGTCGGCGCCTTCATGATGCCGGCGCGCGATTCGATCGTGAACGAAGTGGTGGAACGGCGCGCCCGCCTCGGCTCAAGTGTCACCCTGCAGCTTGGCGTGACGCTCGCCACCATGGCCCAGTTCGTGGCCCAGATCGCCGGCCTGATCGTCGCCGGCTATGCCGACAAGATGACCAAGATGCCCGACTGGATGGGCGGTTTCGGCGTCGGCCCGATCCCGGCCGAGGAACTCCTGTTCGTACAGGGCGGCATCCTCGCCCTCGGCGCCGGATTTGCCCTGTGGCTGGCCAAGGGCCGCCAGGTCCGCACCGGCCGCAAGGGCCTCGGCGGCGCCTTCGGTGACATTGTGGATGGCTTCCATGCCGTGCGGTCCGACGGCAAGCTGTGGGCGATGACGGCGCTGATGTTCGGCGTCGGCATTTTCGTGATTGGCGCCTTCCTCGTCGTGCTGCCGATCATCAACCGCGACCTTTACGGCTTCGGGCCGGACGGTATCCGCGACATGTTCGTCACCTTCTGGATGGGGGCCTTCGTCTCCTCCGTCGTCCTGTCGATCTTCAAGCGGATCAAGCGGCAGGGGCGCCTGTTGCTGATCGCCCAGTTCCTCGGCTCCACCAGCATTCTCGCCATGATGTGGGACATTCCCCACTGGGCCTTTCTCGGCATCGTCTTCCTGTGGGGCCTTGCCGCCGGCATCTCCATCGCCATGAGCCGCTCGATCGTGCAGGACGCCGCGCCGAAGGAGAAGCTCGCCCGCGTCCTTTCCATCTACCAGCTCGGCTTCATGGCCGGGGCCCCGTTCGGCGCCGCGATGATGGGCGCGCTGGTCGACCTGTTCGGCCCGCAGAAGATCGCCATCGTGCCGGCCGGCGGCATGACGCTGCTGATCGTCTGGATGATCTTCTTCACCCCGGTCTGGAACATGAAAGGCTCGGCCTGGCTCGAGCATCGCGAAAAGGCCTGAAATTCGCCGCCTTTGCAGGGCTGACAAGGGCCGAGAAGCGATCTAGTTCCTGCCCCATGTCCAGCCTGCCCCGCGCCACTGTGCACCTTTCCGGCATTGCCCATAACTGGCGTGCCCTCGACAGGTTGCATCCCGGCGCCACGACCGCCGCCGTGGTCAAGGCGAACGCCTACGGCCTCGGCGCAGGCCCGGTGGCCAAGGCGCTGGAGGCGGCCGGGTGCGACACCTTCTTCGTCGCCTATGCCGAGGAAGGCGCGGCCCTGCGCAAGGCGCTGGGCGCCGGCCCGCGCATCTTTGTGCTGAACGGCCCCGCGGCGCGCGACATCCGCCTGATCCGCGGCAACAATCTCACCGTGGTGCTTTCAAGCGAGGCGCATGTGGAGATGTGGCGCCGGGCCCGCACGCTGCCCTGCGCGCTGCATTTCGACACCGGCATGAACCGGCT
>JAGQRO010000241.1:0-703 GCA_020425315.1 Hyphomonas sp.
TACTACCGCCACACCGGCTATCCGGGCGGCATCAAGTCGACCACCGCCGGCAAGATCCTCACCGGCCGCTTCCCGGAGCGCGCCATCGAGATGGCCGTGAAGCGCATGCTGCCGAAAGAGAGCCCGCTGGCTCGCAAGCAGTTCGGCAAGCTGCGCGTCTATGCCGGCGCCGAGCATCCGCACGTCGCCCAGAACCCCGAAACCGTCGACTTCGCGTCGATGAACCGCAAGAACGTCAAAACGGCCTGATCATCATGACCGATACCGCTAATTCCCTCGAAGACCTCGGCACCATCACCGGCGACGCACCTGTCGCTGCTCCGTCGGTTCCGGCTGAGCCCAAGATCGATGCCCAGGGCCGCGCCTATGGCACCGGCCGCCGCAAGGAAGCCGTCGCCCGCGTGTGGGTGAAGCGTGGCTCCGGCAAGATCACCATCAATGGCCGCGACCAGGAACAATACTTTGCGCGCCCCGTGCTGCGCATGGTCATCGCCCAGCCGCTGATCGAAGCCGGCCGTGAGAGCGAGTTCGACGTCATCGCCACCGTGAAAGGCTCCGGCCTTATGGGCCAGGCTGGCGCTGTGCGCCACGGCATCGCCCGCGCCCTCGTCAACTTCGAGCCGGGCCTGCGTCCGGTGCTGAAGCCGTTCGGCTTCATGACCCGCGACCCGCGCGTCGTCGAGCGCAAGAAGTACGGCAAGGC
>JAGQRO010000241.1:712-1894 GCA_020425315.1 Hyphomonas sp.
GCTTCCAGTTCTCGAAGCGCTAATCCGTCACGGAAATCCAGGTTTCAGGCGGGCGCTTCGGCAACGGAGCGCCCGTTTTGTTTTGTGCTGCGGAAGGGACAGGCCGCACGATGCTTCCAAAGGTCTTCATCGATGGCGAGGCCGGCACGACCGGCCTGCAGATCGCCGAGCGGTTGCGTGCGCGCGACGACATGGAACTCATCTCCATTGCGCCGGACAAGCGCAAGGATCTCGATGAGCGTGCGCGCCTGATGAATGCCGCCGATGCGGTGATTCTCTGCCTGCCGGACGATGCCGCCCGGCTCGGCGTGTCGCTGGTGACCAGCCAGAACACGGTGATCATCGACGCCTCCACGGCTCACCGCACGGCGGCGGGCTGGACTTATGGCTTCCCCGAAATGGACAAGGGCCAGCGTGCGGCCCTGCGCGCGACGCGGCGGATCACCAATCCGGGCTGCTACCCGACCGGTGCCATCGCACTCATCCGTCCGCTGACGGGCCGGGGCCTCCTGCCGGCGAACTGGCCGGTCACGGTCAGTGCGGTGTCTGGCTATTCCGGTGGCGGCAAGGCGATGATTGCCGAGTTCGAGGACGAAAGCGCGCCGGACCATACGGACGCGAACTATCGCATCTATGCGCTTGGCCAGAAGCACAAGCATGTGCCGGAAATGAAACGCTATGGCCGGCTGGATGTGAACCCGGTCTTCATGCCGTCGGTCGGCCGGTTCGCACAGGGCATGATTGTCGAGATCGGCCTGCCGCTGACCGCCCTGCCGGGCCGGCCCCGGCGTGCGGACCTGCATGCGGCCCTGGCCGAGGCCTATGCCGGCGAGGCCTTTGTGAATGTCATGCCGCTCGCGGATGCCGATCAGGTCAAGACGCTTGAAGCGGAAGCCTGCAATGGCACCAACCGGCTGGAATTGTACGTGTTCGGATCGGATGACGAGGCCCGCCTCGTCGCCCGGCTCGACAATCTCGGCAAGGGCGCGTCGGGTGCGGCAGTGCAGAATCTCAATATCGCCCTGGGGCTCGACGAAGGCGCCGGGCTGCTGGCCTAGAGCGGCAGGCTGACGTCGCTGAGGCGTACTTTCACATAGCGGCCGGGGGCCGGGCCGAGGCCCATATCCTTCGGCTGTTTCGCCTTCACCTTGCGGCCGGATTTCGGGCGCAGCCAGTCCCACC
>JAGQRO010000242.1 GCA_020425315.1 Hyphomonas sp.
CCCTTGGACCGGTTCAGCATGCGGAACTGGATGCCGGCCTTGTCGGCCATCCGGCCCATCACACCGTCGAGCGCATCGATCTCGCGCACGAGATGGCCTTTACCCAAACCCCCAATGGCCGGATTGCAGCTCATCTCGCCAATCGTGCTGAACTTGTGGGTGATCAGCGCCGTCTTCGCGCCATAGCGGGCAGCGGCGGCCGCGGCTTCGCAGCCGGCATGTCCGCCGCCAACAACAATGACATCGAAGCGGGTTTCGCCCGTCATGGTGCACCCAGATCCTGTGGATAAGTGAGGCGGCTATATAACCCCGCCGGGCCTCAAACCCTAGGGGTCATTTGCCGATGCAGAACTGGGAGAACACAGCCCCTAACACGTCTTCCACGCCGACGGCGCCGACCACCGCGCCCAGCTGGCGCAGCGCCATGCGCACATCTTCAGCAGCGAGCTCCGCACCGACATTCTCGGCCAGTGCAGTCCGCGCCGCTTTCAGGCTGCCCAGGCCGGCGGCCAGTTTCTCCCGATGGCGCGCCCGCGTGATGACCGGGGCCTCGACCGAAGCTGCCCGCTCGGCGATGTAGCTGCCGATCCAGGATTCCAGCGTGTCGATACCTTCGCCGGTTCTCACAGACACCGGCAGTTCACCATCCGCCGCCAGAATTGCCGGGCGCAGATCCACCTTGTTGAATACGACAATATCCTGCTGGAGCACCGGACCGGCAGGGGGCTCCGGATCGGCGCCGTCCACGACATGGATGCGCAGGTCTGCTGTTTCAGCTGCTCGCTGCGCCCTGCGCACGCCTTCGGCCTCGACCACGTCCGATGTTTCCCGCAATCCCGCCGTGTCCGCCAGCCAGACAACCTGGCCGCCGAGCACAAGGCGCACTTCGACAACGTCACGCGTCGTGCCGGCAATGTCGGTGACGATGGCGGCTTCGCGCCGGGCAATGCGGTTGAGCAGGGAAGACTTGCCCGCGTTCGGTGGGCCAACGATGGCGACGCGGAATCCGTCCCGGATCTTCTCCCCGATGCCCCGGTCGCCGAGGGCCTCTTCCAGCTCGGCGATCAGCCGGTCCAGCTTGTGGAGGATGGGCTGCACCGTGTCTTCCGGCGTGTCGCCCTCATCCGGGAAATCGACCATGACCTCGATCAGCGCCAGCACGCCGGTCAGCTCGGCGCGCCAGCGGTCATAGGTCTCGGTCAGGCCGCCGGTCAGCTGGCGGAGAGCCTGGGCCTTTTGGGCTTCGGTTTCGGCCTCGATGATATCTGCGACGCCTTCGGCTTCGGTGAGATCCAGCTTGCCGGCTTCGAAGGCGCGGCGGGTGAACTCGCCGGGCTCGGCGAGGCGCACGCCCGGCTGCCGTGTCAGTGTCTCAAGTGAGTGTTTGATCACTGCGGGACCGCCATGGAGGTAAAGCTCCAGCGTGTCCTCGCCTGTGTAGGAGTGCGGCCCCGGCATGAACAGGGCGAGGCCCTCATCGATCAAATTGCCGTCCTCGTCGCGGAACTTCGTCAGGGTCGCATGGCGCGGGTCCGGCAGGCCGCACTCAAGCAGGGCGCCGGCGATCTTCCAGACCCGGTCGCCCGACAGGCGGAGAATGCAGATCGCCGCCGGCGGCTGGCCAGACGCGAGGGCGCAGATCGTGTCGCGCTCGCTCATGGCTCAACTGCCTCCGGTCAGTTCTTCATCGCTTCGAAGAACTCAGCATTGTTCTTCGTCTGCTTCAGCTTGTCGATCAGGAAGTCGATCGCATCGTTCGTGCCCATCGGGCCGAGGATGCGGCGCAGGATATAGATCTTCGACAGCTGGTCCTGCGGCGTGATGAGTTCTTCTTTCCGGGTGCCGGACTTCATGATGTCGATGGCCGGGAAGGTGCGCTTGTCGGCGATCTTCCGGTCGAGCACGACTTCGGAGTTACCCGTGCCTTTGAATTCCTCGAAGAT
>JAGQRO010000243.1:0-4839 GCA_020425315.1 Hyphomonas sp.
GACCACTTTTCAGGGAGCAGACCACCTCGTCGAACAGGTTTTTTGCTGCAAGTTCGATTTCCCACTGATCGCCAGGAAGTTTGTATCCGACTCGAGCGTCCACGACTGTATGTTCGGGAATTATTCTCACCGGGTCGTTGTCGACCCCTTGATAGTAATCGTCCTCGTAGGACGCGCTGCCAGACGCAAAGAACTCACCTCCGTTGGCGAGCGGTCGATTGTAGTCTGCGGTAAGCGAGTATGACAGCTCAGGCGTGTATTTGGCGCGATTGCCATTTTGCTTGATCTCGCTGTCCAATGTACCACCTTGGAAGCCGATTCTAAAATTCTCGGTGACAAGCGCGCTGGCTTCAATTTCCAGGCCACTAATCTCAGCATCCGAGTTTACAGTCGAAAACCCCCCACCTTGCAAGGCAGCCTCCTGGAGGTTTTTGAAATCTGACGAGAAATATGTGGCGTTAAAACGTAAACGCCCATTCGCCCAATCGCTCTTCACTCCGATTTCTGACGTATCTACCGTCTCATCTTCAAACGGCGCTGCTGAAACCTGAGCGAGAGACCGGGCGCCGCCGTTGAATCCACCGCTACGATACCCGGTTGAGTAACTAACATAGCCGAGAATATTATCAGTGAACGCATAGTCTGCACTGACCCGATATGACGTATTGTCGAAATCCTTGCTGTCATCGAACGTCCACGCCAAGGTGCCTGTTGGAGTCCCCCCTTGTGACACATCAGGCCCGGTTTTGTCGTATCCGTCTGCGTGGAAATCCTTCGTTTCTTCAGTGTATCGCAGACCGCCGGTCAGGCTGAGCTTCTCGGTCAGGTCAAAAGTCGCCTGCGCAAACACTGCCCAGGCTTCGGTGCTTTGGTCGAAAAGTTGAAAGTTCTGCGGCGCGCCGAGATTGCCGAACACTGTGAGATCCCAGAGAAAGTCGTTCTGCTCCTGGAAATAGTACAAGCCACCCAACCAATTGAACCGGTCGGATTCTCCAGACAAATTGAACTCTTGGCTGAACGTCTGGTTTGCTAGCCGCTGATTGGGTTCAAAACGCGCTACGACGGTTCCGTCAGAGTCTCCTCGCACGCCGAAATCCAACTCGCGATAGGCAGAAATTGACGTAAAGTTCATCCCATTGGCGAGTACCCAATTAACATGCGCGCTCAAGCCCGAATTGTCGACGGACTGAGAGGGATTATCGATTGCGCTGTAGAAATCGTAGAGGTCGCCATTAAAAGGGTAGTCGACAATACCATCGAAATTCAAATCCTCGTCCCGGAACGACACAGCCGCACCGGGCAAGCTTCTTTCACGCACGAAGTCCGCCGCCAGCAGAACATCTACATTTGGCGCCGCAGACCAGAGCAATTTGGCCCGTCCGCCTTGAATGTTCTTGTCAAATGCACCGCTGCCATCGATTATGTTTTCCTGTAGTGGGTCGTGACTCGAACTAAAGAGCGACACACGGGCGGCAAGTTTATCTTGGACGACGGGGAGATTGAATGCAGCTTTCGCTTCAATCTGACCAAGGTTTCCTGCCGCAAGCTCTCCTTTGATCGAAGTCTCGTTCATCACGGGATCAGCTGTCTGTATCTTCAAAGCACCACCGGACGAGTTTCGTCCGTAAAGCGTGCCCTGTGGTCCGCGCAGAACCTCAACGCGATCTACGTCATACAAATCAAAATTGGCACCGATCGCCCGCGCAATGAATACGTCATCAATATATACACCGACTGCGCCGTCCCCGGAGAACACCGGATTGTCTGTGCCCACTCCGCGTAGAAACAGTTTCACGCTCGACCCGCCACCTGGCACGTCTTCAATGACAATGTTGGGTACAATTGTCCTCAGCGATTGGACTTCTGCGATCTGACGTGCATCAAGTCCAGCGCCATCCAGCGCAGTCACGGCAACAGGGACGTCCTGGATCGACTCCGCTTTACGTTCGGCCGTCACCGTGATCGTACCCAGTCGCGCCGTGTCGTCGTCTTGCTCCTGAGCGATGCCAGGTAATGCAGCCGCAAGCGCCAGCGCCGAAACGCCGATCAGCTTACATTTCGCTGACCCGATTTTGATGCCATTCATAATCTTCTCCCATTATATTGTGCCAGTATCTCGTCTCCATCAACGTGGAACTTCTCGATACGCGAAGTCTTTCGCTAAAGGTGAACAAGCAAGAAGAAGCACTATTTGTCAATTGCAATCATCTTCGCTAATGGTGAATGATGAATAACGCGCTAGAGGCTGACATGCCCGAAACTTCAAGAACGAACGATAACCAGAAAGGCGTCCAATCGGTGGAAGTCGCCGCACGCTTGCTCGCAGCATTGGTACAGGCGGGTGGCGGCGCCGCACTTAAACGCCTGTCCGCTGACAGCGGCCTTTCGGCGAGCAGAGCGCACAGTTATCTTGTAAGTTTGAAACGCGCCGGCCTAGTCGAGCAAGACGTAGGTACTGGTGAATACATCCTCGGTCCTCAAGCACGGCAGATTGGACTTGCCGCGATTGATCATCGCGACCAGTATGACGTCCTGCTTTCTGCAACTCGCCGAGCTCGCGATGAAACAGGACGTACCGTCTATCTCGCAATTTGGTCGGAACGTGGGCCGACTGTTGCGCATTGGTCTCGCGGCCGTGAGCCTTTGACGCTCTTAGTCATGAATTCTGGATTGAATCCCCCCCTTCTAACGACAGCCATGGGGCGAATTTTCCTGACTTTCCTACCATCAGAATACACTGATGCTATTTTACGCGATGAGTTAGCAGCGCTGCAGGGTGGTGAAGTTTTCCCCGGCCTGCTGGAGAAAGGGGCAATTGATAGATTGAAGGACAGAATCCACGCCGATGGCTTTGCTTACATCAAGGGCAGCTTGTCACCATTCGTGTCAGCGATTGCTGCGCCGATCATGGATGAATCGGGAAATCTTTTTGCGGTTTTAAATGTTATGGGCACTCGACTGCATCCCGATTTAGCCGGCACACGGACGGTTATTTCTCAGATCAAGCGTATTGCCCGACAAACAGAACAGGAGCTCGGCAGAACATGAAATCAACACGCAATCTTCACCCTGAAGTTCTCGACATGCTACGTGCTGCCGCGGAGCTTTCGGAGACAGGCACACCCAGTCTGTGGGATATTCCGCCACAGATGGCGCGCGTTGGCGCAACCGCCAAGGCACGTATTTGGAATGAAGGCTCGGTTGGAGGAGTCAAATTTGAAGACTTAATTATTGAAACAGCAGGCAAGCAGCTTGCGGTGCGGCATTACTGCCCCGATGATCGTCCGGCTCGGAATGCAGCCATGACCTACGCGCATGGCGGCGGCTGGATCGTCGGAGATCTTGATTTCGAACACCTGAAACTACTGAAACTGTGCGCTTGGTCGGGCGTGGATATTTTTTCCATCGACTACGCACTTGCACCCGAGCACCCTTTTCCGGAACCGCGCGATGATGTCGTCGCAGCAGCCAAGCACATCGAATCCCATGCCAACGACTTTGCAATTGATGCCCAGAGGCTGGCTATTGGTGGTGCGTCAGCGGGTGCAAACCTCGCGCTTTCCTCCGCAATCAAACTAAGGGATTCAGGGACCACACTTCGCGCAATTGCACTGTTCTACGGCGTTTACGATTTGCGCTTTACCCATCCGAGTTACATCGAAAATGCCACAGGCTTCGTCTTGGAAACTCGGGCAATGGAGTACTTTCGAGATCTTTATGTCGGCGACAACGCTGACCGCTGGACTGATCCCGAGGCCTCTCCTGGCTTGGCAATCCTCGACGGACTCGCTCCTGTCTTTATCAATGCTGTCACAAATGATCCGCTGTTTGATGATAGTTGCGCCCTGGCGAACCGCCTTGCGGAGGGAGGTGTTTTGTATGAGTTTCACGAATATGCAAACACAGTGCACGGATTTACATCAATGAGTGCGATTCTACCGCATGCAGACGATGCTATTCGCGAAACTGCAACATGGTTGAAGCGACAACTCGATATATTAACATAGTCTCGCAGGAACGTCCCCGGAGATGACGCAAGCACGTAGCTTGAAGAAAGACGGGATATTTCCTTGCAGGATCGTCTTGGCATGCACTTCTTGTCAAATCTGTTTGCGGCTTTCGTGATCGTACCAGCAGTTCAAAATACTTGGGGTCGGTTCTGTTCTTGAAGTCGGCTCAATTAACTGTGTCGTCTTTGGCAGGCAGACGTCATGCCCGCGGACCTGAGACGGGAAAAGCTTGTTCGACTGCTCGCCAATCAGGCTTGCAAGGTCAGGGAGTAAGCTCTGTGTTGTCATTAGTTTCGACGACAAGGTTCAATCGATTGCGCTTTTGGCATGAAAAACGCCTAATTGCTTAGTTTCTTCCAAGGCGTCATTTGGGTCGAATTGCCTTTAAATTCACTGAATCGCTGAGCCCGCCAGCGAAAGTTGGCCGGCGCACCACTTACCCAATAATTGGAATAGATCCCGACTGGAAAAAAGCTTCTGTTAAACGGTGAACTTGACTAGTTATATCCAGTTCACGCTGAAAACTGCCAGTAAAACTCAACTATTATCTGTGCACAAATTTTTCCGACTGCACACGGAGCGCACACGAAGACCTATAAGTATTTAATATTTATATACTTTTCTGCCGATCCATCATGGGGGCGACGGAAAAGCGATACGTTTGGCCAGTGTGCATGTTTGGGGATTTTCAGGGATTTAGCCTGGAAACGCGAGCAAGATTTCCATCAGGCAAGCCGGAATGTTCAGGAGGAAACGATCCTGCACTGCCAAACTCCAGTCAGACCGGACCGAATGCAGGATGCCTGGTGCAGAAGAGGACTCGAACCTC
>JAGQRO010000243.1:4877-28122 GCA_020425315.1 Hyphomonas sp.
AATTCCGCCATCTGGGCACGGGATCAGAAGGCGGGGATGTATAGGGCAAGCGCCCGCCCGTCAACGGCCAATACCATATTGGCTTGTGCAATTGCTGCGTGTTTTCCAAGGCTTGTGGGCACTGCAAAATGGCGCGTGGCCGGAGACAGCCCGGCATTGGCAAATCCCCGTTCCCGCGCCTGAAGACAGGCCGCCCCAGGACCTGTGCCCTAGGACATCTTCCGGATCTGGTCTTCGGAGTTGAGGGCCCGTTTCAGAGTCTCGCGGGCCTCGTCCATGACGCCGCGCTTTTCCGCTGCCTCTGCCCTGTTTTCCTGCATGTCGGCGAGGAGTTTGCGGTCATGGCCATAGCGCAGCGACAGGAGGGTCGACTCGATATCGGCCTCCGGCGCGTCCAGCCCTTTCAGGGCCCGGGCGAGCCGGCCGGCTTCATCCTCGGCGGCCTCATGCGCTTTGCGCGCGGTGTAGAATTCCTGCTCGGCCTGCTGGCGCTTCAGGGCGACGAGTTTCGGCAGCACGTTCTTGCGTCTGGCCATAGCATCCTCACATGTGCTTGCGCACGCGTTCAACGAAGTTGATGGCAGCCGCGACCGCCGCGAAATGCTCCGACCGGATCTCCTCATCGACATCGACCAGGGCATAGATCGAGCGCGCCGTCGGCGGGTCGCTATAGATCGGCACATTGTTTTCGATGGCGATCTCGCGGATGCGGGCGGCGAGGTGATCGACCCCCTTGGCGACGCAGACCGGCGCCATATTGCTGTTCGGATCCCATTTCAGGGCGACGGCATAATGGGTCGGGTTGACCATCACGACGGTCGCATCCTTCACATTCTGCATCATCTGGCCCTTGGCGATATTCTGGCCCTTCTGCCGGCGCTGTTGCTTGATGTGAGGGTCGCCCTCGTTCTGTTTCATCTCCTTCTTCATTTCCTCGCGCGTCATCCGCAGCTTGTTGGAATGGATCTGGCGCTGGAGCGGAAGGTCGATGGCGGCCAGCAGGAACTGGAACAGGAAGAACCACATGACCAGCTTGATCACCTGCTCGAAGGTAAACTCGGCAAAATGGCCGAGCTCGATCGCGGTGCTGGCATAGTAGTCGCGCGCGAGCTGGACGAGATAGATGAACGCGATGACCGAGGCGAAGGACAGCTTCACCGCATCCTTCAGAAAGTCGGTCAGCCCTTGCGTGCCGTACTTCTTTTTCAAATTGGCAACCGGAGACAGCTTCGATGCGTCAAGCTGGATCTTCTTGGCCGAAAAGGTGATGGCGCGCTGGGCGACCAGGGACAGGATCACAACGGCCGCGAGGATCAGGAGCAGGATCAGGACCCTGACAAAGGACGTATTGAGGGCGCGGCGCGTTTCCTCCCCGTTCGACTCGAAGATGTCGTGGGAAAAGGAATCGGCGTGATAGAGCATCGAGGAAAAGTCGGAGAAGACCCCTCCCCCGACCACCGACTGCAGGACATAGCCCGCCACCAGGACCCCGAAGATCAGCGCGAGCGTGTTCGTCTCGCGCGACTGCGGAACATTGCCTTCCTCGCGCGCATGCCGGCGCTTCGTTTCGGAGGCTTCGAATTCCTTTTCACCGGCATCGTCATTCTGTTCGGCCATGGCGCCCTCACATCCAGCCGACGACAGCCATCACGCGGTCCTTCCAGACCACGAGCAGCCCCGTCACGGAAAGCGCCAGCAGGAGAAGCCCTGCGCCGATCATCATCGGTGCACCGACAAAGGCCACCATCAGGGAAGGCAGCGCCTTGTTGATGAAGCCGAGACAGATATTGTAGAGCAAATTGATCGCCACGAACGGCCAGGCCAGCAGGACGGCGAAGCCGACTGCCGATGTCAGCGCTTCCACCAGCATGCCCTGGTCCAGCGCGCCGACGGCACCGACCGGAATGTCGCCATACATCCGCAACAGGGACGCAATGGCGTTGAGGTGGAAGTCCGCCGACAGCAGCAGCGCCGCGCCGGCCATCGACAACATATTGCCTACCATCGCCTGCGATTCATGCTCCATTGCCACGCCCAGCAGTTGCGACAAGCCAATGGACTGGGAAATGACCGTTCCGGCGATGCTCAGCATCCAGATCACGACACGCAGCGTGACGCCGAGGCAGAACCCGATGGTCGCCTCCCCGATCAAGGTGGCGCCATAGGCAGCATAGCCGGGCGGTGGCTGGTCGATCACGCCGGTTGTCGCCAGCGCGAACGAGATTGCCAGCAGGACCAGGAGCCGCGCCTGCGCCGGAATGGTCTGTTCGCCAATCCCCGGCAGGAAGAAGATCACAAAGGACATTCGCGCCACTACGACCAGCAGCAGCGCGATCCAGGAAGCCAATGGCCCGGAGAGGGACATCAGCTCCCCCATCAGACAACGCCGATGATGTAGGGCTTCGTCTTGGCGTTGATCTCTTCATAGGCCAGGACGGCGTTGCGGATGCCCTTGCTGGCCAGCACCGTCTGCAGGAAGCGCCGGCGCCGCGACGATGTGGCGATGGAGGCGACCACGCCCTTGCGGGCGGCTTCGTTCAGCTTGGTCTGCACCGAATTCGTCAGTTCCCCGAACAGTTCCGGCGGCAGCGCGACATCAGAGGCGCCGTTCTCCCCATTGATCTCGAATTCGTTGAACTTCTGCTCCCAGGTGGTCGACAGCTGAACCAGCGGCAGGCGGCCCTGCTCGTCCTGCAGCCGGTCGACAATCTGGAAGGAGAGGCGCTGGCGCACCAGTTCCACGATGCGCGGCAGGCCCGGCGAGGTCGGCTTCACTTCGGCGATGGTCTCGATGATCAGGAACAGGTTGCGGACAGAAACGCGTTCTTCCAGCAGCATGCGGATGACCGAGAGCAGTATTTCCGGCGTCACCTTGCCGGGGATGTATTCATCGAGGAAGCGCTTGTTGGCCATCGCACGGTCACGGTCGGACACGGTGGTCAGGGCGTCCAGCGTCTCCATCATCACCATGCGCGTGAACACCAGCGAGAAGTTCGCCTGGATGGTTTCCAGCATGTGCGTGGCCAGCACTTCGATCGGGTCGACCACCGGAATGCCGGAGGCGGCCAGTTCCTGCTTCTTGTTGCCCGGCACCCAGCGCGCGGATGCCTTGTAGACCGGCTCCTTCACCTTCTCGCCCTGGAGATGCGGCAGCTGGTCGTCTTCCATCAGGGCCAGGATGGAGCCCGGGCGCAGCGTGCCGGAATCGACCCGCACGCCCTGGATGCGGATGCGGTATTCGTTCTTCTTCAGGGTCGGATTGTCCGTCATCCGGATGGACGGCAGGACGAACCCATACTCCTCCGCGATATAGCGGCGGATCTTCGATATCCGGCTCTCGAAACCGGCTTCTCCGACCAGAACGAGATTGACGAGGTCCGGGGCGACCTCGAGGTGAATCTCGTCGGCATGGATCGAGTCGCCGAATTTGAGCGGCGCGGTTTCGTCCGGTTCCTGCGTCGCCATTTCGGCCTTGCGCGCTTCTTCTTCCTGCTTGTGTTTTCGGATGAACCAGGCCGATGACCCAAAGCCGATAGCGGCCAGCATGAACGGTACGAAGGGCAGGCCCGGCACCAGAGCGAACACGAACAGGATGCCAGCCACGATGGAGAGCGCGGCCGGGTTTGCGCCCAGCTGGGCAGCGAGCGCAAGATCGATGGAGCCTTCCTCGCGGCCCTTGGACAGGAGCAGCGCCGAGGCGACCGACACGATGACGGCCGGGATCTGCGAGACGAGACCATCGCCCACAGTCAGGATGGAATAGTTCGCCAGCGCTTCGGAGAAGCTGAGATGGTGCACCGTCAGGCCAATGCCGATGCCGGCCACCAGGTTCAGCGCCGTGATCAGCAGGCCCGCAATCGCGTCGCCCTTGACGAATTTCGAGGCACCATCGAGCGAGCCGAGGAAGGAGGCTTCTTCCTGTTCCTTCTGCCGGCGCATCTTGGCTTCTTCATGCGTGATCGCGCCGACGGCGAGGTCGGAGTCGATGGCGAGCTGCTTGCCGGGCATGGCGTCCAAAGCGAAGCGGGCGCCGACTTCAGCCATCCGGCCGGCACCTTTGGTGATCACCATGAAGTTCACGATGACCAGCACGCCGAACACGACAAGACCGACGAACAGGTTCCCGCCCATGATGAACATGGCGAAGCCTTCGATCACGCCGCCGGCGGCATCGGTGCCGGTATGCCCTTCCCCGATGATCAGCTTGGTCGACGACACGTTAAGCGCCAGGCGCAGCATCAGCGAGGCGAGCAACACGCTCGGAAAGGAGGAGAAATCCAGCGGCCGCTCGATGAACACCGAGGTCGCAAAGATCAGGATGGCGAAGGAGAAGGATGCCGTCAGGCCGACATCCATCACCCAGGCGGGAATCGGCAGCACCATCACCAGGATGATCAGCATCAGGCCGATCGCGAGGAGCGCGGTGGGCGACAGGCCGAGAAGTTTCATCGATTTCACTGGGCGGGTCCTATCGGGCTATGATCGGAAGAACGGTGTCGTTGAACAGGTCGAGGCAGATGCGCGTCATGTATCCAAGCGACAGGAAGAACACGACGACCACGGCAGCCGCTTTCGGAATGAAGGTCAGCGTGATTTCCTGAACCGAAGTCAGCGCCTGAAGCAGGCCGATGGCGAGGCCGACAAACAGCGTCACGACGAGGATGGGCATCGCCATCATCGCCGCGGCCCAGATATGGGCTCTCAGGACTTCAAAGATTTCCGCCTCGGACATTCCACCCGGGCCCGCCCTAGACCGGCATCCTGAGCAGTTCCTGGTAGGCCTCGACCACCTTGTCGCGGATCGTCACGGCGGCATCCAGCATCATCTCGGCATTGGCGAGTGCGGCAACCATGGCATGCGGATCGGCGCCGGTGACGGCGGTCTGCATCGCCGTCTGTTCGGCGGCCTGCATCGCGGTGCGGAAGTCGGAAACGCCTTCCGCGACGGGGTTCTTGGCATCCCCCGCCTTGCCGGCCGTGGCCGCCTGATCGGTCGGCCGGGTGGCGTTCAGCGCGGTGTAGGCATTGAAGGTCACATTCGCCATGGTCTTACACAGCCTTTCTAGCGGCGCAGGATATCCAGCAGCGAGCGGTACATGCTGCGCGCCTGCTGGAAGGAATTGAGGTTGGCTTCATAAGTGCGGTTCGCCTCGCGCATGTCGGCCATTTCCATGACCAGCGAGACATTCGAGCGCACGACATAGCCTTCATCGTCCGCCAGCGGATGAGATGGCTCGTAGCTGCGCTCGCCGGGGGTTTCGTCCAGCTCCACCTTGGTGCGGGCGAACTGTTCGGCCGCGCTCGGCTCGGCGATGAGGATCTTGCGCTGGTATCCCGGCGTGTCGGCATTGGAGATGTTTTCGGACGCGACGGTGACCCGGCGCGATTCCAGCTGCATCCCGCGCACCGCTTCCTGCATGATGGCCTTGAGCGGGTTCATGTCATGCCTCCCCTGCCCTTACCGGCCCTTCCCGAGGGCCGTTCGCATCAGGTCCAGCGATTTCTCGTAGACCGTGATTGCCAGATTGTGCTGCCCCATCGCGTCGGCAGACACGTAAAGCTCGTGATCCAGGCTGACCGTATTTCCGTTCGGCGAGGATGGCGTGTTCGCCTCGACCTGCTTGATCCTTGTTGTGTCCATGCCGCCGGTCGCGGCGGCGCGCTGCATGAATTCCTCAAAGGACTCCACCTTCATCGCCTTGTAGCCCGGCTCATCCGCATGGGCGAGATTAGTCGCCGACACTTTCTGGCTCTCCGCCGCATAGCGGGCCATGGCGCCGTAGATCTGGAACAGGGGCAGGTCGGAAAGCATGGCAGAGTCACTTTGGTTAACCGCTTCACAAGATTTGGTAAGATAACCTGAAGAAAGCGTTAATCGGCTGCTCCGGGACCTTTCCATGCCGGCTTCCCTGTCGTCCTCTTCCATGCGGCTTGCCAGGCTGTGGGGCACCGTCACCGAAGTGGCGCCCGGCATGGTGAAAGTCGCTGGCGTCAGCGAGCTGGCTGGCGTCGGGAATGAAATTGTCATTGAAAAACCGGGTATTACGGTTCTGGGCGAAATCCTGAGCGTGTCCGGCGACAGCGTCACCGCCCTGCTCTACTCGCCCTGCGACGCGATCCGGATCGGCGACGCGGTGCAGATCGAGCAGGAAGCAAGGGTTGAGCCCGGTGACCACTGGCTGGGCAAGATCGTTAACTATCGCGGCGAAGTTGCCGGTGAACCCGCCCGGCCGCCCGGCAATTCGGCCGCCAAGCGCCGCCTCTATGTGCCGCCCCTGCCCGCCCATGCCCGGCGCGGCATCGGCCCACGCCTGACCACCGGCTGGATGGTGACCGACACAATGTTGCCGATCTGCCGCGGCCAGCGCCTCGGCCTGTTCGCCGGGTCCGGTGTCGGCAAGTCGACCTTCCTCGGCTCGCTTGCCGGCGGCCTCGATGCCGAACGGGTTGTCATCGCCCTGATCGGGGAGCGCAGCCGCGAAGTGAACGAGTTCGTGCGCCACATCCTGCCGGCCGACGTCCTGTCCAAGACCGTCGTCGTGACGGCGACCGCCAGCGAGTCGCCGGGCGCCAAGAAACGGGCCGCCTATTGCGCCATGGCGGCGGCCGAACATTTCCGCGACGAAGGCAAGAGCGTCCTCTTCCTGTTCGACTCGCTCACCCGCTTTGCCGAAGCGCACCGGGAGACCGCCCTGCTGGCCGGGGAAACCCCTGCGCTCAACGCCTTCCCGCCCTCCACCGTGCGGGTTGTCGCCGAACTCGCCGAGCGGACCGGTCCGGGAACGGAGGGAAAGGGCGATATCACGGCACTCTATTCCGTCCTCGTCGCCGGTTCCGACATGGAAGAGCCGGTGGCCGACATGATCCGCGGCATTCTCGACGGGCACATCATTCTCTCGCGTGAGATCGCTGACCGGGGCCGGTATCCCGCCATCGACATCCTGCGCAGCGTCTCCCGGGCCCTGCCCCGCGCGGCCAGCGATGAGGAAAACGCGCTCATCCGCGATGCCAAGCGCATGTTGTCGCTCTACGAGGAACTGGCGCCGATGATCCGCGCCAATCTCTATGTGCCGGGCAAGGATCCCGAACCGGATCGGGCCGTCGCGCTCTTCGGCGCACTCGACAGGTTTGCCGAAACGGGAAACCGGGACGGCATCGACCTGGCCTTCGAGACGCTGCGCACGATCCTTCAGTCGGCGCCGGCGCCGGCCTGACCCCGAATCAGAAGTTCGACAGGAAGAGGTTCTGGCTTGCCTGCGAGCCGAAGCCCGCCGCATTGCTGAGCAGGGTCAGCGCGGCCGAAGCCGATGAGGTCGACGCTACGCTCTGCTGGATCGATTCCATTGCATGGTAGCGCAGGATCGCCTTGTCGATGATCTTGGGATCGGCCATGTCCGACAGTCTGGTGATGCCGAACGCACTTTTCAGCTTCTCCGTGAAGATCTCAGCCTGCTTGTCGACATCGAGTTTGCGGATATCCGTGGGCAGATTGACCGCCCGTTCCAACATGGTGCGGATCGGAATGTCGCCCAGGATCCGGTACATGACCGTTTTCTCTTCGGCGCCAGACCCGACAATACTTCCGATCTCGGACTTGTAGTTCAGCGCCAGCCGCATCGTGTCGTCAACTTCGCCGACGGCGGCCTCAAAGGAGGCAAGCTCGAACTTGTCAGCCAGCTCCACCGTTTTTTCCTCGCTCAGGCGGATCTCGCCCAGGAGGGGCAACATCGCATTGGCGAACTCGGTATATTTCGGATTGTTGAGCCGCGGCAGGAAGGTGCTGTCCGGGTCCGCCACTTCGGTCAGGACTTTCCGGATAAAACCCTTCTTCCACTCCTCGCCGCCCAGGTCGAACGCCGTCATCGTGACCCGCACAAGCCGCGTGTCGTCAAGGAATTCGTCCACCGTCATCGGCTTGGCGAATTTCTCGACGAGATATTCCCGGTCCTGACGAATCTGGGCCGACTTCGAATGGCTTTCAAGCTGCCGGTCGTAGGTGGCCTCAAGGAACCGCCACCCGCCGATGCCCGATTGGGGGATGACCGGCTGGAACATGGGTCAGGCGACCTTGGCATTCCCCGCGCCGCCGCTGCGCAGCGACGCATGGGTCATCAGCTCTTCTTCCAGTTCCAGGATCTGGCGAAGATGGCAGAGGGCCGAATAATAGTTCCCGCGGCTCAGCATGCTGCGCAGCGAGGGGATCAGTTCGGCGTCGAAGACCTTGAACACGTCCAGCAGCTTGACGCACTCGGCGTCGATTGCCGGAACGGTGTCCGTATCCTTGAGGTCGCCCGTGATCAGCAGCTGGATCGCGTAATAGACCCGCTTGACCGGCGTGTTCACATCCGTCGGGTGCAGCGCATCGCGGCAGCGCAGGACACGCGCATTCGAATCCGTGATCCGGATCCGGGCCGGCCGGTCGCCATTCTCCAGAACGGCGCCATTGACAATAAAGCGCTCTCCCGGAGCAATTTTCAGAACAAGACCCGACATCAGGCTGCCTCCCCTTCCATGGCTGGCTTGCCGGCGGCGGCCGGAATACCAAGGATGTTGCGATTGATTTCGATAAGGTCATCCAGCTCGCCGCCGCCCGAAAGGACGGAAAGCGTGTGCCGGCGGACGAAATTCGCGATGGAGAGCAGGTTCCCCTTCAGCTCATGCGGAAGGGCATTGTCAGGACTGAGAAGATCAGTGGTCAGAATGGTCCACAGTTCGAGATTCCTGTGGATTGCATCGGTCCAGCCGAGGAAATCCTTCCGGCCAGCCTCTGCAGCAGACTCCAGCGCTTCGGTGATCTGCAAAAAAAGCGCCTGCTCGAGCTGCTTGTCGCTCGCAGTGCGCTTCGTGATATCACCATATGCCTTGTATGCCAGACTCTGCAACGCGCCCTCCTAGCGACGATGTATTTCAAGGGCGGACCCGGGCGCTCCAGCGCCCGGGTCCGGAAGTCATTAGCGGAACAGTGCCAGCAGAGCCTGCGGCGACTGGTTCGCAATGGACAGGGCCTGCACGCCCAGCTGCTGCTGGACCTGGATGGCCTGAAGTTTAGCCGAAGCGGCTTCCATGTCGGCGTCGACCATGGCGCCGATACCGGAAGTCAGCGAGTCCATCAGCGACTGGACGAATTCGCCCTGAGCTTCGATCTGCTTCTGAGCCGAACCGAAGGACGACGAAGCGGTGATCGCCGTGTTCAGAAGCTCTTCGATCGAGGTCAGTGCCGTCGCAGCCAGAGTGGCCGAAGACACGTCGATGTTCTGCAGAGCAGCCAGACCGCCGGCGGTCGTAGCGGCGCCTGCCGAACCCAGGCCACCAAGGTTGATCGCCACCGCGCCGCCATCGGCAGCCAGGTTGATCGTGGCAGCGTCTGCGTCCGGATCGTCAGCGTCCGTGACGGTCACGACCAGGTTGTCGATGCTGGCATCGTCAAGCAGGCCCTTGATACCGGCAGCCACGTCATTGACCGTGTCGCCGTCTTCGGCCGTGTAGGTGTAGTCCGTGCCATCGACGTTCACGGTAAACGTTTCGCCTTCAGCAATCGTGCCACCGTCAATCGTCACGTCCACATCTTCACCGTCCTGAAGGTCGGCGCTGGAATAGGTCGTCGAGATCGAGGTTTCGTCCCACGTGATGGCGCCCGAAGCGGCAACAGTGATCGTGGTGTCGTTCACTTCCGGATCGGTACCATCGGTACCACCAGCAGCGCCGGCGTTGGTAATGGAAGCGTCGTCGATGGCGGTCCGCAGAGCAGCGGCCACGTCAGCCATCGTGTCACCGTCGACAGCCGTGTAGGAGATGTCTTCGCCACCAAGCGTGAACGAGAAGATGTCGCCTGCGACAACGGCACCGGCCTTGAGCGTCAGGGTCAGCGTCTCGCCGTTGGAGAGGGCGCCTGCCTGGCTGGCCGTGATCGTACCGGCAGCACCGGCTTCCTTGTCGACGTCGGTTGCGTCGATCGAGTCGGAGCTGGAAACGTAGCCGGCATCGCCGTCTTCCTTGGCGACGCCATCGGCCGCTGCCGAGGTGCCGAGGTCGTTACGCGACACGGAGATGCTGGTCGCGGTGACCGTACCGGTGGAGTCGCGGTCGAGCGAAGCGAGCACCGACATGGCCGCCGAGCCCTTCAGCAGGTTCACGCCGTTGAACTGGGCGGCGTTGACGATGTTGCCGATCTGCGTGCGGAGCGACGTGATGTCGGTCTGGATGCGCGAACGGTCATCATCGTTGAGGTCGGCCTGTGCAGACACGATCAGTTCCTTCATGTCCTGAAGGAGGCCCGTGACGGTTTCAGCAGCCGAACGGGCAACGCCCACCGTGGCCGAACCGACATTGAGCGAGTCGTTGATCTGCTTGAAGCTTGCCACGTCCGTCGACATCACAGTCGAGATGGCCCAGACAGCGGCGTTGTCTTTCGCCGTGTTGACCATTTTGCCGGTCGAGATCTGGTTCTGCACTTCAGCCAGGTTGCGGTTGATGTTGCGAAGGGTGTCCAGAGCCACCATCGCGCTGTTATTTGTAAGAATGCTAGACACTGTTTGTCGCCTCTACCTTATGTGTTCGCTGGCTCATTCGAACTGCGAACTTGTTTCAAACACGCGTCGTCCTGACAGCGGGGATGCCGCCAACCGCTCTTGGTTGATCGTGTCCTGATTACCGGCTTATCGTGTATAACGAGTTAACCGCGTTACGCTTTGCGAAGGTAACTTCCCGCTACGCCGGAGAAGGCGAGCTTTGCGCCATCCTGTCCATACGATCCCACATACGCATTCGCGTGCATCGTCTCGAGTCGTTCGATGGCGTGGCGCAGCCCGTTGCGGATCGCTTCGAAGTGGGCGGAATTTTCCTTCGCCAGCTTAACGATCTCTTCAATCTCGCGGCGGTGCGCGGCGGCAATCGCGCTCCCCTCCCCGTCCGGAGCGAGATAGGACTCCATTCTTTCGGTGGCGTCGAGCTTGGATTGGACCAGTTCGGCCGCTTCACGCGCGCGCCCGGACAGGAGCAGCCCGCGTTCCTGCATCAGCAGGTCGCGCAGGTGAGACGTAGTCTGATTGAAATCCTGCTCGGTCATTCGCCTGCATCCGGATAGGCTGACGCCGCCCTGGCCGCGGCATTGAGATCGACCGCATCGGCCAGGCCGAGCGGATTGGTTTCGGCAAGGTCCTTGGCCACCGCCTCGACCACGAACCGCGAAAAGGACGATGCCATCTCCCCTCCCCCCTGCGAGAAGGCCTTTTCCAGGCCGGCATGGGTGAGCATCTCGGCCCACAGCATCTGCTCGAACCGCTTGCCGATATCGGAGGCATCAAGATTCTTGAGACTGTGCGTGGCCCGGTTGGACAGGACCGGCTCGGGCGTGACAAGGCCCTGAGGGGCAATCGGGTTGCTCATCGGTTTCTCCGCAATCCGGATACGGACAAAAAAGTTACCCGGATGTGTCATTCCGTTAACCCCGTTTTTACGCGGGTTGGTTTTAATTTGGTTAACGTAAAGTTCAGGAAGCCAGGATGGCGATATCGTTTGAAGCCGAGTTTCTGACTCTGCAGACCGGCCCTTTGCCCGACGCGCGCAATTCCGGCGCAGGCATGGCGGGCGCCGGCGTGGAGTTTGCCCAGAGCCTTGAAATGCTGGTCGCAGGCGAACCCCTGCCGGCCGCGTTCGCGCGCCTGCCCGGGCCGGGTACGGGACGCACTTCGGCTGAGGCCATCCTCGCGAACCTGCCCCGCGACATGCCGGAACTGTCTCTGGAATCGTCTCCTGGCGAGGCCACGCCTGAGGGCGCTGCACTAGCTCACACGCTTTCGCCTGACGAGCGCTTCGGCTTGCGCCGGGAAGCGATCACCCTTCCGTCGAGCACCCCCCCACTGCAAGCCGGGCCGGCTATTGAGACCGTCCCGACCGAGGCAGGCATTGCCCCATCTACTGAAACCGGTACAGCTGCCGCAGACGGCACCCCTGCCCTGATGATTGCGCCGGTTCCGGAAGATGCGGCAGACGTTGACGACTTGCCTTCAGAGGCGTCATCGCCGTCAAGCAAGCCGCCAGCCGCGACAGACGTCGCGCAGGACGCCCGTCCCGAAGCCCCGCTGCGCAAGCCTGATGCGACGCCGCCACAGCCTGCGGACCGGGCTCCTGACGCGCCCGCACGCGGCCCACTGCAACAGGCCGAGGTTCCGTCGCCAGCTGAGCAGGCATCTGCGGTTGCCTCCCCCGTTGCGGCGCAGAATCACGCCACTGATCGCGCCCCTGCTCCGGATCTCACCCGGGCGGCCGCACCAGCAGATACAACAGCACCCGCCGTCCAGGCTGCATCGACTGCCCGCCTGCTGGAAGGTAGCGGCCCGGTCGCACCTGTTCGAGATGCCGGGATCGCGCCGGATGCGCCCATTCTCGCAGACACCGACGCGGCCGAGCCGGCTCCGGAAGCAGACATGGCGCTCGAAGCGGGCATCTTCGTTGGCACTCATCCGGCCAATACGGATCGCCCGATTGCGCACAAGCGGCCCGAATCGGGCGACATCGCAGCCTTGCGCGCGGACGTTTCGGATATTCCGTCCGACGGGCCGCCTGCGGCTGCTCCAGCATCGCCGGCCACCGGTGCCGCTCAAGCGGCATCGGCGAGCGCCCGGTCTTCGGCCGCCTCCGGCGTTCAGCCTGCCCGGTCTGCGGCCCTGAGCGATACGCCAGCGGTGGATCCGCAAACACCCAAGATCCGCACCAAGATGGCCGATACGGCTGAGGCACAATCCGACGCCATGCCTGCCGGCAGCGAGCACAAGGTCACGCATGCCGCAACCACGTCTGCAACCTCGCTGACAGCGGGCGCCACCACGCCGGCCGATCCGGCCCAGCCCGCTTCGCCGCTGGTGCAGGCCGCCATTCCCGCCGCACCGGCCGCTCCGTCCCCCGCCGCCCAGCCCATCCCGGCCGGCATGACACAGGCCCACGCACTCGTCTCCGCCACGCCGGCCGAAGTCGTTTCCCTGATTTCGGACAATCTCGCCTCGCCGGACGACCGGCAGGACCGGATCACCGTACAGCTGGACCCGCCGGAGCTCGGCCGCGTCTCGATCGACTTCAGGTTCAATGCCCATGGACTGCAGCACGTCACCATCACCGGCGACAATCCCGAAGCCCTGCGGCAGCTGCGCCTGATGCATTTCGACCTCGTCCAGACACTGGAGCGCAACGGCCTTTCCGGCGAGAGCATGTCCTTCCAGCAGAATACCGGCCATACGGGACAGGACGGCCAGCCCCCTGCCCCGTCCCGCGCCTGGGCCGGAACGCGGTTCGATGCGCAGAGCAACGAGCCGGAGCCATCCACCACGCCTTCCCGTCAGGCCGCCCGGACGGGCTCCGGCCTCGACATGCGGCTATAAGGACCTGACAAGATGACCGACGTTTCTTCTGTATCCGGAGCGAACTCCTCTGCGGCCGCCGCCACGGCGGCAACCGCTGCCGATGTCGGCAAGGAGTTCAACAGCTTCATCAAGCTGCTCACCGCGCAGGTCCAGAACCAGGACCCGCTCGCACCGCTGGATTCCACCCAGTTCGTCGAACAGCTGGCCACCTTCTCGTCTCTCGAACAACAGGTGCACTCCAACGACACGCTGGAAAAGATCGCCACACTGATCGGCGACCTGCACACAATTGCCTCGGCCGGCTATCTTGGCTCGACCGTATCGGTTGAGACGACCTGGGCTCCGTTCAACAATGCTGCCGTCGAATATGCCGTCGAAATCCCGGCCAGCGTGGAGCGCGCCGATCTCATCGTCCGCAATGCGCAGGGCGAACTGGTCTATAGCGGCCCGATCAATCCTGCGGACGAGTCCTATGCCTGGACCGGCGAAACCGATGCCGGCGACGCAGCCCCTGCCGGCCTCTACCAGTTCGGCATCGATCTCTATCAGAGCGGACAATATATCGGCACGGTCGCCCCGCGCATGATCGACCCGGGCACCGCGGGAAGCTGATCCGCATCCGGAAAAAGACCTTCAAATGGAAAAGGCCGGGACACATCCCGGCCTTTTCCATTTGCGACCCTGGCAGAGCGGCCTACAGGTCCTGCTTGCCCATATCCACGATCAGCACGTTCTCGATGCCGCTCGGGAACACCTTCTTCAGGTTCATGAGGACCATGGTGCGCATTGTCTCGTAACTGTCGACATCGCCCAGCGTCCGCATCGTTTCGCCATCACTGGCCAGTTCGATCAGCGTGGTCATGATATTGTCGCGCACCTTCGGTTCCATGGAGAACAATTTGCCAGAGATGCTGGAGTCCGCTTCCAGATTGATGTTCAGGATGACCAGGCTTTCCACCCGTTCCTCGCCCATGATCGGCACGACGAATTCGCGGCTGAACTTGAAATAGATCACGTCCGACGACATGCCGCCGCCTCCATGGCCGCCCCCGCCGCCATGGGAATCCTTCTTCTTCGGCTTGGCCGCGTGGCTGTCTCCGCCGCCATGCCCGCCGGAATCGCCATGGCCACCGCCTCCGCCATGGGAGTCCTTGGCCGGCTTGGCGGCATGGGCGTCTCCTCCCCCTGACCCGCCGCTCTTCAGCATGTGCGCGGCGAACCCGCCCACAATGACGCAGACGGCGGCGATGATGGCGGTGATGATGTTCTTCATGGCAACACCTTAGAACGGAAGAACCTTATCAAGCAGTTTCGGAACCGCGCGGCGGCCGGGCATGCCGGTCGTGTCGCCCCGATTGACATAGGACATCTGCGCATCGGCGATCTTGTCATAGGTCACCGTATTCATGCGCGTGATGTCCTGCGCGCGGATCACGCCCGACACGCTGAGATAGCGGACTTCATTGCTGACCCGCGTCTGCTGGTAGCCCTGGATCACCAGGTTGCCGTTCGGTTCAAGGCCCACCACGCGCGCGGCGAGCGTGAAGGTGATCTTCTCGGCGCGATTGACCGCGCCGGTGCCGCTGAGCTCCGAATTGCGCTGGAAGTCGATGCCCGGCGAAAGGCTCGCACTGCCCGGAAGGGCGCGGTTGACCACTTCCGGCAGGCCCAGCAGCGCATTGATGTCCATATCCTCGCTCGACCCGCGCGAGCGCGACAGCGAGGAGTTGAGGCTCGCCTTGTCGTCCATCTCCACCACGACCGTCAGCAAGTCACCGACCGCCTTGGCGCGGCGCATGGCCAACAGGGCATTCGGTGAGGTCGCCCACAGGGACGGGTTGTCCACACCCGCATCGGGCGGGGCGAGATCGGCAACTGGTTCCGCCCACTGAGTATATTGCGGCACCGGCGGCGGCGCCTCATAGAGCGGCGAGCTTGTGCAGGCCGTGGCGGCCGTTGCGAGAAGTGTCGTGGAAAGTAAGCTTTTCATTGTGCCAGAACCCATCCGTCTGCCTGAACCGTGCCCTGAACCAGCTGTTTGGATTGCTGGTTCATGACTGTGACGGGCTCTCCGAGGCCCGCCTCCCCCATGGCCCGTCCGGTCGTCGTGATTTCGAGCGGGCCCCTGATAAATTTGAGCGAGACGATCTGGTTGCGTTTCACCAGCATCGGCGCGCGCGTATTCTGCTCGGTCACCGACTGGCCGACATAGACCGTGCGGCGCACTTCGCGTCCGATCAGCGGCTCTGCCATGCCGATTGAGTCGCCTTCCGTCGTGGTGACATTTGCCGGCGTCACCATGTCGCCGGCCCGGATGACTTCCGAGGCGACAAGCGCAGAGGAATCGGCGAGCATGATCGCGGCGCCCAGTCCGAGAGCGATAAGACCTGACATGGCGCTACCTCAGACGGGTCGTGGCCGCGAGCATCTCGTCCGAGGCCGTGATGACCTTGGAGTTCAGCTCATAGCCGCGCTGGGCTTCGATCAGGTCGGAAATCTCCTTGACCACATCGACGCCGGAATCCTCCAGGAAGCCCTGGCGGATGACACCCGCCCCTTCCGTACCCGGAACCACCTGCGCCGGGGCGCCGGAGGCTTCCGTCTCGCGGAAGAGATTGTCGCCCATCGCCTCAAGGCCCTTTTCGTTGACGAACCGGGTGAGCGACAGGGTGCCGATGGCCTGCCCTGCCCCGCCATCCGCGAAATAGGCCACGACTTCGCCATCGCGGCTGATCGAGATCTTGCGGGCGTCTTCCGGGATGACGATGCCGTCCGCCAGCGGATAACCGTCCATGGTGACGATCTGGCCGTCGACGCTGCGATTGAGCTTGCCGTCGCGAGTGAAGGCCGACTCGCCGGAAGGCAGTGTGACTTCCAGGAAGCCCGCCCCATCGATGGCAAGATCGAGTTCGGCCGCCGTTTCGCGCATGGACCCCTGCGTGATCTCCATGGAGACCGTGGACGGGCGAACGCCTGTGCCGATCTGGATGCCGGCCGGCACCACTGTGCCCACCTGCGAGGTGATCGTGCCCGGCGTCAGGTATTGCTGGTACATGAGGTCCGAAAATTCGGCGACGCGCGGGCGGTAGGCCGCGGTGCTCATGTTGGCGATGTTGTTGGAGATGACATCCACGCGCAGCTGCTGCGCCGCCATCCCTGTGGCCGCAATCTGTAGTGATTTCACGCGTTTCTCCTTCCTAGAGTATCCGCTTCCTGTAATCTACGCGTTCGTCATTCCCTCATTGACGAGATGAGCTTTCCGATCCGGTCGTCTTCCCGTTCCAGAACGGTCTGGCCCGCCTCATAGGCGCGCTGGACCTCGATCATCCTGGCGACTTCCAGGACGGGAGAGACGTTGGACTGTTCCAGTGCCCCCTGGATCACGGTCGAATCCTCCGACTCCGCGAACCCTTCGGTGGCGTTGAAATAGCTGTTCGAGTCGCGGACGAGTTCGCCCTGCGGCACGACAATGTTGAGACGGCCATATTCCTCGCCGCCCGATGAAAGCGAGCCGTCCGCGCCGATCATGATGTCGGTCACCTCCGGCGGGATCGTGATCGAGCCGCCGCCCTGGCCCTGTACGGCGTGGCCGAAAGCGTCGATCAGCGTGCCATCGGCGGAAAGCTGGAAATGGCCGGCGCGGGTAAGGCGCGGCCCCTGCGGTGTCTCGACCGCGAAATACCCATCGCCCTGCACGGCGACATCGAACTTGCCGCCGGTGAAGCTGAGCGTGCCCTGCTGCAGTTCGAAGGCGTGGCCGGCAAGGCCGCCCATCGACAGCCCCCCCTGCTCTCCCGTGGCGGCGAGGAACTCGGCGAAGATGGCACGGTCTGACTTGTATCCGGTCGTGGAGGCGTTCGCGAGATTGTTGGCGACGACCTGCATTTCCTTCATCAGGCCCTGCTGGCGCGTCAGCGCGGCATAGACGGCGTTGGACATCAGGGATCCTTCCCTACGGTTGCGGACGCCGGAGTCAGCACGGCGCCGTTCAGCGTGGCCGGTACGCTCGACATCGAATAATATTGCGGCACGGACGATATCCGCCGGGCCGCCCCGCGCAGCGCCAGCACGCGCGCGACACGCTGTTCCGCGTCTTCGCCGGTGAGCTGGCGCGCCTCGGCATAGATCGTCTCACCGACAATCCAGTGCCCGCTTGCAGCGTCTTCCTCGATCAGTTCGAGGATGGTGCCCGGATCATGATGGATCAGCGATTCATAGGTCGCCAGATGCGTGGCATTGCCGTCGCGCACGGCGCTCAGCGCCGCAAAGCGCAGGATCTCGGCGCTTTGCGGGTGATTGTCGGCAAGCTTGTAGACCGCCTCGGTATTGCCCCGCCGGAAGGCGAGTGCGGCGATTTCCTCCGCCACCGGCCGGTCAACCGGCGAGGTTTCGGCAAGGCGTTCGGCCAGCGCGCCGAAGCCCAGTTCGACCGAGCGCTGCGCGGCGAGATTGTAGAGCTTGGCGGTAGCAGGATCCCCTTCCAGCAGGCTGACGCCCTGAACCAGAAGGTCCGTCGCGGCGAGGACGCGGATTGTCTCGTCGCTTTTCAGGTCGCGGTCGAGACTGGCGACCAGCTGGCGCCGCACTTCGCCCTGCGCTTCCGGGTTCTGGAGCGCCGGCATGGCGGCGAGTTCGATGATCGGCTGGTAACGCGAGCGCTCGCTGAGTTCGGTCAGGGCGAAGTCGATGCTGGATGCCAGTTCCATATCATGGCCGGACTGGCCGAATTTCAGCATCAGGTCGCCAAGCAGGATATCCTCGCGCACCGAGTCGAGCGCCTCGTCCTTGGCCATCAGGGCCGCGAGGGCGGCTTCCTGGAAGCGCGGATGATCGATATATCCGTGAACGGTCTTTCCGGCAGACTCCTGGCCGGCATCGAATTCAATCAGCGCCCGCACGAAGCGCAGCTCCGGAGACCCGGCAACCTGCTCTTCGGTGAAGTCGGCGATCATCTTGCGGGCAATACCGCGATGGCCTGTGCGCGTCAGTGTCGGGATGGTGACGGAGGCAAGGTCGATCCGCAGCTGCAGGGGCAGTTTCCGGAAGTCGGAAAGACGCGTGTTGAGGTCATCGGACGCGGCTTCATCGCCCACCGCGAGGCGGGCCGCGGCCGACCAGATAGCGGTCGACGGCTGGCATTTCGCCAGGTCTTCAAAGAAGGCGACATCCGGTTGCTGGCGCTGTTCCAGCATCAGGGCCAGCTTGCGCAGCGCGTCGCGGTCTGGCCCGCTTTCCCGGCGCAGCGTCATCAGCGCCTCGGAATACATGCCGAGCGCGAGATAGCCGCGGGCAAGGTCCAGCTTCGCATTACCGCCATGTTCGGCGGCCGGATGGTCGCCGCCCTCGCGGAACGCGTAGAGTTCCTGATAGTGCGTCATGCCCGCGACGGGCGTGAAGTCGAGCGCATGGCCGCTGGCGCAGGCCTTCGGGTGGCTCGCCTCCGGTGCAGCCACTTTGTGCGGGGCAGGCTCATGCGGCGCCGCAGCCGGTGCGTGAGCATCCTCAGCCGGCTGAGTGCCAGCCGGTTTCAGCAGGCCCTCGTCAATCGCATCGCGGACGAAGGTTTCAAGTTCCGTCGAGAGATCCTTGGCCGCAGCCCCCTGCTCCGGCTTTTCCGGTTCATTCTCCAGCGCCGCCATGGTCGGGACCAGGCAGGCGCTGAGAAGCAGGATCGACGGAAGGCGTCTCATGCCGCGCGTTTCAACTCCCTGATAGCTTGCTCCATTTCGTCGAAGGACGGGCGCAGACGCGCCGGCGCGTGGCGCCGGGCCACTTCGACACAGATGTTCACCGGGTTATGGTGCAGGTTCGACACGAGGATCTCGCCGATCGTCGCATAGAAAGTGTGTTCTTCGGTGCGGATGTCCTTCACCTTCTTGGCGAAGGGGCCGACGATGCCATAGGCCAGGAACACGCCGAGGAAGGTGCCGACCAGAGCGCCGCCGATCATGCCGCCGAGAATTTCCGGCGGCTTGTCGATCGAGGCCATCGTCTTGATGACGCCGAGAACGGCCGCAACGATGCCGAGGGCCGGCAGGGCGTCGGCCATGTTCTGCAGGGCGTGGGAACCGTGCAGCTTGTCCTCCAGGAGGGCCTCGAGCTGGGATTCCATCAGCTCTTCCACCTGGTGGACATTGTCGAAATTCATGATCATGGACCGGATCGTGTCGCAGATCAGTTCGGTGGCGTAGTGATCCTTCACGATCTTTGGATACTTCGAGAAGATCGCGGACTCGGCCGGGTTCTCGATGTGGGATTCGACTTCCACAGGGTTCTGCTTCAGCAGGTTCAGGATCTCGTGCATCAGGCAGAGAAGGTCCTGATAGTCCTTCTTCTTCCACTTGGCGCCCTTGAACACCGCGCCAAGGTCGCCGCCCGTATGCTTGATCGTGTTGAGGTCGTTCGCCGCCAGGAAGGCACCAAGGGCCGCCCCGCCGATCATCATGCCCTCGAAGGGCAGCGCATGCGTAATGATCCCCATCTTGCCGCCGGCAAGAATATACCCGCCAAACACCATGGCGACCGTGACGACAAGACCCAGAATTGCGTTCACCGGCTAACTCCCTTTACCCCAAGCGACCCATCAACCAAAACTAAAGCTCCAGAATCTCGTGGACGAAATTGTCCGAGATCGGAGTATGTAACTTCATTGCCCGCTGCTTCTTCCAGACACCGATTTCGCCGGTGCCGATATCGGCTGCGCCATTGATCGTGGCGGCGCTCAGCGTCAGCTGGCCCGGATCGACCCCTGTCAGGGTCAGGACCTGCCCAACTTCAAGTTGCGCGCAATCGCCAATCGCCATCTCGATACGGCCGAGCACCGCCTCCAGCGCAATCGATGAGGCCCGCACGGACTCGCTGAGCGATCTGGGCGTATGCGAATGCGCCTCAGCCTTGCGGTTTTCCTGCTCGCGCAGGAACTGGCCGGCAAAACGCATCAGGAAGTCGAGCACGAAGACCAGGACGATATGGCATTCCTGGCCGTCTATCTCGAGCCGGATATCGATGCCCAGATAACGGCTGGCAGGCTCAAAACCGCCCATGGCGGCGGCCGGATCGGATTGCAGCGCGTTGCCGGAATGAACGTTATGCCCGCCAAGATCGCTGGCAATATTCTGCCAGAGCGACAGCGCTGCCTGCTCGGCCAGCAATTTCATGAACAGCGGCGGACCGCCGACCATGCCTTCCGGTTCCTGGCCGAGGCGCGAGGCGGCGTTCCGGATGGCGAAGCCTTCATCCATGGTCAGGGCGCAGAGGCCGGGGGCAGCTTCCGCGGCGAAGTAGAACGCGAACGGACACTCTGTGACCAGAGCGGCCCCCTTCCCGCCGAACACCCGGCGGTCGGTGATCGTGGCCTGGCAGTCGACGTCCAGCGTCTTCTCCGCCCATGCCCGGATGCGCGCGCAAACCTCGTCCCAATAGGCGGAAATGCGCAGCACAGTCGGGGGAACACCGGCCGCAAGTTCTATCTTTTTCCGCAAGACTGCCGACACGATGCGCCTGTTCCCGAAGATATCATTAACCGTGAACAGATGGTGCGTGACCGGTTGAGAAAGCATTAACAGGGCCGTCAAACTTGGCCCCTGAAAGGCCAGCGATCCTTCATCCCCGCATGGTAAACAGACGCTGAAATCAGACGAACGACAGAACGTCACCAGGTGGGAAAGATGGCAGTACAACAACCGGCCGCGGCAAACATCACGATCATCAAGCGCAAGAAGGTGGTCAAGGGTGACGGGCACCATGGCGGTGCCTGGAAAGTTGCGTATGCCGACTTCGTGACCGCCATGATGGCCTTCTTCCTGCTCATGTGGCTGCTCAACGCCACGACGGAAGACCAGCGCAAGGGCATTGCGGACTATTTCAACCCGACAATCCCGATCTCGCGGATCTCCGGCGGCGGATCGGATGGCCTCAACGGCTCCTCGATCATGACCGAGGATACTTATGTCCGCATGGGCACGGGTGCCTCTCGCGATACCTCGGTGGCGCAGCCGCACACACGCAATCCGTCGGACCATCCGGAAACCGAACCGCTGGCGCCCGACGACGCGCTTTCAAAAGCCAGCGCCGAGGCGTCCGAGGATATCGCCGAGGAACTCCGCTCTATGAAAGAGTCCCTTGAGGACGACGGCCGCCAGCTTTCCGAACACCTGGTCATCAAGATGTCGTCGGAAGGCATCGTGCTGGAAATCACCGATTCCGAGCACGCTCCCCTCTTCCCTGTGGGCAGCAGCGATGCCTCGATGCTCCTGTCGGACATGCTGGTCCGCGTGGCCGAAACCTTCGACACGTTCGAGAACGACATCAAGATCGTCGGCCACACCGACAATCTCAGCTATCGCGACGGCGCCGCTTATGACAACTGGAACCTGTCCTCGGACCGGGCCAATGCGGCGCGCAAGCTGCTGTTGCAGAACGGGCTCGCACCGTCGCGCATCCGCGAGGTTTCGGGCAAGGCCGATACCGATCCGCTGGTCACGGATAATCCGTCTGCGGCACAGAACCGCCGGATCTCGATCACCATCCTGACCAGTTAATGCGGCATAAATCCTGAGTTATCGGGTCATTAACCAACCCTGCTTAGTTTCGGTTGCACATATTGCAGGAGCAAACCGGAATGAGTATCTCGTCCTCGCTTAACGCGGGCGTCATGGGCTTGAATGTCAACGCCGCGCGTCTTTCCACCATCTCTGACAACATCGCCAACTCGTCGACCTATGGCTACAAACGCAGCCAGGTCGATTTTTCGAGCATGGTGCTCCAGCAGCGGTCTTCGGCCTATTCGGCCGGCGGCGTGCGCGTGGACACGTTCAAGGACATTTCCGCCACCGGCTCGCTGGTCTCGACCGGCAACGCGACCGACATCGCCGTCGGCGGTCGCGGCCTCTTCCCGGTGACCGATCAGACCGGCGTCACCTCGCTCTCCTCGGACAGGAACCTGATGCTCCTGCCGACGGGGTCCTTCTATGCCGACCAGAACGGCAATCTGCGCACCCAGTCCGGGCTCTTCCTGCTCGGCTGGCCAGCCGATGCCGAGGGCGACATCGGCAATATCAGCCGCAACTCCGGCGCTGACCTCGCGCCGGTGAACATCGCGACCTCGCAGTTCACCGCGACGCCGACCAGCAGCATGGATCTCGGCATCAACCTGCCCGCCGACGCCACTGTGGCCGGTGCCCTGGGCGACGCCTACGACCTGCCGATCGAATATTTCGACAACCTTGGCCGCGCCAATACGCTGACCTTCGAGTTCACGCCTGTGGTTCCGGCCACCGGCGCCTCGAACCAGTGGACGGTGGAAATCTTCGACAGCTCGACCGGCTCTCCGGTCTCGGTCGGCACTGCGGCCATTGAGTTCTCCGACAGCGCCGCTTCGGGCGGCCGGATCCTGACCGCCACCGCAGGCGGCGGCGCGACATATAATGCCGCCGATGGCACCCTGTCGCTCAACCTGCCGCACGGCCCGGTCTCGGTCTATATCGGCCGGCCGAGCGACAGCGCCGGCATCACCCAGCTGGCGGCCCCCTACTCGCCGACCAATGTATCCAAGGACGGTGCGCCGATCGGCGACCTGTCCTCGGTCGAGATCGACGAGAATGGCTATCTCCAGGCTGTCTATGACACCGGCCTTCGCCGCACGCTCTACCAGATCCCGGTTGGGGACGTTCCGAACATGAACGGCCTGCGGGCCCTCGACAGCCAGGCCTTCCAGGTTTCGGCCTCTTCGGGCAGCCTCTATCTCTGGGATGCGGGCACCGGTCCGGTCGGCAAACTCTCCGGCTACTCGCTGATGGAATCGACCACCGATATCGCCGCCGAACTGACCGACCTGATCGAGACGCAGAGAGCCTACTCGTCCAATGCGAAGATCGTCCAGACCGTCGACG
>JAGQRO010000244.1 GCA_020425315.1 Hyphomonas sp.
AACAGGTTCTTGGTGTGCCCGCCCGGCATGGCGGCCTTCAGTTCGGTGCCTTCGCCCACGGTGAACACGGCCTCGTGCCAGTGCGTGGTGTGGGCAATGCCGAGGCGGTCTAGATAGGCGAAGAGGTCGTCGGGGGTTGCGGTCATGGCGCCCTTTGGGCCAAGACTTGGGCCCATCGTCAAGCACCGGCAGGGCCAAATGCACCTCGATTGCTACAAGATCTATGATGTCGCCCCGGACCTGGTGCCGGCGCGCTCCAATCGCGACTGGATGGATGCGTTCACCGATCGCCACCCCTATCGCTGCCTGCCGCTGACCATGGCGAATTCCACCGGTTGGGAATTGCTCTGCCCGATGGACATCAAGATCGAGTGGAATGGCGGGCCGAAGATCGAGGATATCCGCTTGTTGACGCGCGGCGACCCGCGCGCGATTTCCAGCTTTGCCGACAGCCATTTCATGCGCGGCATCGTCACCTTCCACACCGGCCATCTGTTCCGCACGCCGCCCGGCTGGGGCGTCTGGGTGACCGGGCCGCCCAACTGGCCGAAGGACGGCATCTATCCGCTGACGGGCCTTGTCGAGACCGACTGGCTGCCCTTCCCGTTCACGATGAACTGGCAGATGACGCGCCCCGGCAGCGTGGTCTTCGAAAAAGGCGAACCCTTCGCCTTCATCACGCTGATGGAGCACAAGAAGCTGGAAGAGGTGCAGCCGGAACGCAAGCTGCTGCGCTCGAACCAGGAGCTTGTCTCCGAATATGAGGCCTGGCGCGACAGTCGGGCGGATTTCAACCAGCGCCTCAAGGGCGGGGAAGAAAACGCCATGAAGGAACGCTGGCAGCGCCACTATATGCGCGGCGAAAAACCCACCGGCGACAAGGCCGATGCCCACCAGACCAAGCGGCGCCTCAAAGTGCCCAAAGAGGTCAAGTGATCCGCATACGCGGTTTCCAGCCGGCTGATCTGGCCCACCTGCATATGATCAACCAGCAGGGCGTGCCGGGCGTCAGCAGCGAAGCGCCAGAGACGCTCGCCAAGTGGATTTCCCTGTCCGAATGTTTCGTGGCCGATGAGGGGGGCGGGGTGCCGCTCGGCTTCCTCACGCTCGTGCCGCCGGGAACGATGGCTTATCCAAGTTCGAATCTCCGCTGGTTCGAGGCGCGAGGCGGCAATGTCCACTATGTCGACCGGATCGCCGTGGCAGAATGGGCGCGCGGTCGGCGCGTAGGCGAGGCGCTCTATGAAGCCGCGTTCAAGGCGTGCCGGGGACGCTACGACGCGATCGGCTGCGAAGTGAATCGCCTGCCGCCCAATCCGGGCTCCCTGCGCTTTCACAAAAGGCTCGGCTTTGTCGAAGTGGGCTCGAACGCCTTCGTGCCGGGTGAGAAGGAAGTCATCTATCTGGAGCGCGAGCTTTAGCGCACCAATCATCCTTCGACTTCGCTCAGGATGAGTCCTGGCTTTTGTCGAACTTTCGGAATGCTCATGCTGAGCGAAGTCGAAGCATGGGCGCGGGCGCTCTAGCCCTTCCGGCCGGCCTTCTCATCGATCCCGCTCATGCCCTGCCGTTTTTCCAGCGCGGCGGCCACTTGGTCGAGGCTGACGCCGCGCACGCGCAGGGCGACGAGGGCGTGATAGAGCATGTCGGCGGCCTCGCTGGCGACACGGTCATCGGTTTCGCCCCGCACGGCAGCGACGAACTCGCCGGCCTCTTCCGCCGCCTTGTCGGCGCAGGCATCCTTGCCCTTCGACAACAGCTTCGCTGTCCAAGACGAGGACGCGTCGCCAATCTCGGCGCGGGCATCGATGGTCTGCCCCAGATAGGCAAGGGCGGCGGCGAGGCGGTCAGAGGGTCCGAGGATCGACATGGCTCCTCCATAGCGCCCTGACGCGAGGGGAGGAAGGCCCCCCGCTTGACGCACCCGCCTGCCGGGCACACCCTTCCGGCCAACCATCGGAGACAAAGGGCAGGACCATGAACGACCGCGTCACCATCACCCATCTCGAAGACGGCATCGCCGATGTGCGCATGGTGCGCACAGACAAGATGAACGCCCTCGACAATGCCATGTTCAAGGCATTGGCCGACACGATCGAGGAACTGGCGGGCACGAAAGGCCTGCGCTGCGTGGTGCTGTCCGGCGAGGGCCGCGCCTTCTGTGCCGGGCTGGACCTGACGGCGATGGCAGCGAATGCGTCCTCGGGCGGTGGCGAGAAGAAGGGCGGCGTAACCGGCGATCTCGCGACGCGCACCTATGGCGAGGCAAACCTCGCCCAGTTTGTCGCCTGGGGCTGGCGCAAGCTGGACGTGCCTGTGTTGGCGGCCGTTCACGGTGTTGCTTTCGGGGGAGGGTTCCAGATCATGTCGGGCGCCGATGTCCGCTTCATCCATCCCGACACACGCTGCGCCATCATGGAGATGAAATGGGGCCTGGTGCCGGACATGGCCGGCTTCCCGCTCTGGCGCGGCAATGTGCGTGAGGATGTGATCCGTGAGCTGACCTATACGAACCGCGAATTCAACGGCCGTGACGCGCAGGCGCATGGCTTTGCCACGCATCTGTCAGACACGCCGCATGAGGATGCCCTGGCGCTCGCCCGCGTGATCGCCAACAAGCACCCGGCGGCCATGCGCGGCTCCAAGCGCCTGTGCAATGCCATGGCGGACCTGTCGGATGCCGACCTGCTGATGCTGGAAAGCACGGAGCAGCTGAAAGTCATCCGCACACCGAACCAGATGGAAGCGGTGATGGCCGAGATGCAGAAGCGCAAACCGGTGTTTGCGGAGTAGGCCTGTCTAGAACGGCCGCACCGGCGCGCCGGCATCGGCCAGTGCCTTGCGCGCATCGGCGACGGTCGCCTCGCCGAAATGGAAGATAGAGGCCGCGAGCACGGCCGTTGCGCCGCCTTCGAGAATTGCGGGCGGCATGTCGTCCACGCTGCCGGCCCCGCCGCTCGCCACGACGGGAATGTTGACCACGGACGTGATCGCCTTCAGCAGCGGGATGTCATAGCCCGACTTGGTGCCGTCCTTGTCCATGCTGGTAAGCAGGATTTCGCCGGCGCCGCGCGCCTCGGCTTCGCGTGCGAACCCGACTGCATCTATGCCGGTTTCCTTGCGCCCGCCATGGGTGAAGATTTCCCAGTGATCCGCCACGCGCCGCGCGTCGATCGCAACCACCACGGCCTGCCGGCCTGCTTTCGCGGCGCAGCGGGAGATGACCGACGGGTCCGCCACGGCGGCCGAATTGATCGCCACCTTGTCCGCCCCCGCGCGCAGGAGGGCGACAAGATCCTCCGCGCTGCGCACCCCGCCGCCGACAGTCAGCGGCATGAAGCACTGCTCCGCCGTGGCCGACACGATGTCGAGCAGCGTGCCGCGCCCTTCATGGCTGGCCGTGATGTCGAGGAAGCAAAGCTCGTCCGCGCCCTGGGCGTCATAGGCTCTCGCCAGCGCCACGGGGTCGCCCGCATCTTTCAGGCCGACGAAATTGACGCCCTTCACGGTGCGGCCGTCCTTCACGTCGAGGCAAGGAATGATGCGGGTCTTGAGGCTCATGGCCATCCCCTTAGCGGGGAAGGACGGGCGGGGGAAGTCAGGCCGGGCGGGGCGTCATCTTGCGGCGCAGGAGCCGGTTCGACGGCCGCTCGAAATACACGAAGGAGAGGCGCGACACGATGGCCGTCGCGACCACCGTGGCGGCAAGGGTCAGCGCCGCGGCGGCCCAGCTGTCGCCGAGGAGTTTCATGGCGGCAATGCCGACAACGGGGATGATCATCGGGTGCAGCAGGTAGGCCGAATAGGACGCATCGCCCAGCGGCACGAGCACGCGGCCCGGCCGGCTGGTGCGGTAGAGATCCGCCCCCGCCGTGGCGAACACCAGCAGCACTGAGGCGACCGCCACCAGCACGCCGCCCACCTCCGTCCCGGCCAGCCATACGCCGACAATCCCGAACAGCGCAAACGCCGCCACCTGCAGCGGCCACATCGGAACGCGCGCGACCAGCGCGGCCATGCCCGCCCGCTTAAGCCCCGCCGCGATCAGACACCCGGCGGCAAATTCCAGCATGATCGGCCGCGCGAAGAACGTGGTCGCCGCGCTCTCCGGCAACACATAGCGGCAGGCGAGCAGGATCGCCCCCATTGCCGCCACCAGCGCAACGAGGCGCATCCCGCGCGGCAGGAACAGGGTCAGCGCGAACAGCACATAGAACATCATTTCCATGTTGAGAGACCAGCCGACAAACAGGATCGGCATGATCTGGCCGGAAAGGTCGCGCGCCGGAATGAAGGCGAGGCTGGTCAGGAAGCCGCCGGCCGACAGGTCCGCATTCTGCAGTGCCCACGGCACAAGCGCGGCCATCGCTGCGGCAGCCAGCGTGGCGGCCCAATAGAGCGGCACGATGCGGGCGATGCGCTTGGCCATGAAGCCGGCCGGGGTTTCCCCCTCGCGCGTTGCCTGCACCATGATGAAGCCGGAAATCACGAAAAACAGGTCCACCCCATACATGCCCAGTGTCAGGCGCGGCACGCCGAGGCTGGAATTGGCATGCAGGAACTCAAAAACATGAAAGAATACAACGGCAAAGGCCGCGATGGCCCGCAATTTCTGGATGCCGTAAAGGGTGCGCGCTGCGGTTGCCATGGGGCCGGGATGCCTCGTCCTGTGCAGGAATGGCTGCAGGTTCCATGCCATGGCCGGTCCCGCCCGGGCGGGCGCCGCACCCATGGGAAAGTGTGGGACAGGGTGGGGGATTGCGCCGGCCCGCCGGCGCGCCCGGACAGTCCGGAAAAAGGCCCGTAAACAGTCCGAATCCGGTCCGGAGCGGGCCGCAAAAGTCCGGATCCGGCGGCGCTTTACTTCCCGCCCGCCCCTGCTAGGCCGGAGGCATGCCAGACTCCGCCGCCCCCGATGAGCCCGCCCGCCGTGCCCGCCTCGAAGCCGCCGAGGCAAAGGCGCTGGACCTGCTGTCCGCCATCCGCGCCGCCGGCCTTGTCCGCCCGGGCGCCAGCGAGACGCAGATCGATGCCGGCATTGCCGAGATCGCGGCGGCCGATTTCGGCATTTCGCGCAACTGGCACAAGCGCCTCGTGCGCGCCGGGGCGAACACGGTGTGCGTGTTCGCGGACATGCCGCCCGTCCGCACGATCAGCGAGGATGACACGGCCTACCTCGACCTTGGCCCCGTCTTCGGGGAGTGGGAGGCCGATGTGGGGGAGACCTGGGCCGTGGGCGCAGACCCGGCCAAGCACGCCCTCGTTGCCGCGCTGCCGGACGTCTTCGCGGAAGTCACCGCCCGTGCGCGGGCGCACCCGGACATTGCCGGCGCCGGCCTTTATGATTTCGCCTGCCGCGCGGCGGCGGCGCGGGGGTATCATTTCGGCGGCAGGATCGCCGGCCACACGATCGGCGAGTTTCCTCACCTCACCTGGCCGGGCGAGAAGGCGCAACAGCTGATCGCGCCGGGCAATGACACCGCCCTCACCGCCCCCGACCATCTCGGCCGCCCGCGCCACTGGATCGTGGAAGTCCACCTGCTGGAGCCGGGCCGCACATGGGGCGGATTTTATGAGCGGTTGTTGCGGGTGTGAGATTGCGAGTTAGGACATGCGCTTGCGGAACTGATCTGCGATCAGACCAGCAAGAATACCGCCCGTGAAAATGTTTTGAATCTTTGAGAGTTGCGCCTCGTCGAGCCAATGAAGACAGGGTGGAACAATTATGTGCCACATCCAAGTAGCCGCAAAAATAAGAACCCCAAATGCCATTACATAGAGCGCGGCAACGGTAATAACGCCAAAATGTTTCTTGAAGTCTTCGGACCTGTTATGTTCGCTCTTTATAGCTTCGCGTTTTAGGTCTTCTACGGAAATATTGCGGGTGAGTTGCTGAACTTCTTTGTCTGAAAGGTCATCCGTTGAAGACGCCGCTTCGCTATCAGCGGCGTCTTCAGGAATTGTCAGAAAAATATCTTCCGATTCCGGCGGAGTTTCCGTCATGCTGCACGGCTCGCCAAACGCTTGTAGTGATCCTCAATAAGGTCGTTTGGGATTGTGAGCCCGAAAGAGCCTGGAATGTATGTTTTCTCCCAAGGCGTCCCTTCGGCGTGCGTAATTCTCGAAAGAGCAGGACCGCTTTTGTCGCCATAAATTTCGAAAACTTGCCGAACAAGATCAACTTCACGAGCGCCGAGGTCGCTACCCATAGAGTGAACTTCGGTCAAAATCGGAAGGCTTCGATAGTTCCGAATACGATTGTACAAATTCGGAATGACTGGACCATACTGCCAAGCTTGGATTTCGTCTCGGACCAACGGCAGGCCATACAATCCCAAGCTCCACCCGTGTGCAATGTACACCAACTTGAGCAGTTGCATGGGGGTCAATGATTTACCCTGCTGCCTTGCCAATCTGAGGAAGTGGTTCGCCACCGTACCGCTATCATACATGGTCGCCTCCTTTTCTTCCGCGCCAGAACATAAATAGAACAGCCACCTATATAGGAACTCTATAGGAATTTAAAGGTGCAGATAGGTTGAACAGGGGAGGATTTACCCCGCCACCCCAATCGCCTCACTCGCCACAATGTCCCCGTCATAGAGCGCCCGCCCGAGGATGCAGCCGGCAATCGGGGCGCCGGAGGTGCGCAGAGCCGTGATGTCCGCAACGCTCATGGTCTGACGCTCAGGGCGTATCCGCCGACGCACCACGCACAAGGCTGAGGCGGGCGTCGGCCGCAGAGATTTCTGTACGGATGACATCGCCGGTGTCTGTGGCGATGGTGTCGAGGGCGGCGGCGATCATGTAGGGGAAGGCCTGGCGCAGATCATCGCTTGTGCCGGTGCTGCCGATATCGGTTTCGAAGACTTTCTCCCAGTCATCGGCGGCTTGCGGTGCGGCGGCGCGATACCCGTCCAGCAGGATGAAATGCGTATAGGTCGTGACCGCTTCCCGGGCGGTGGCGGGATTGACGCTGAGCGGCACGGCCAGCGAGCGGCCGGAGCCGCCGAAAGTGGACGAGGATTTGCCGGAGCTGGCCGCGGCATTTGAAAAGGCGGCGCCCTGGGCGGCCATGCCAAGATGATCGAACTCCGCCCGGCCGGCGGCGCGCACATGCGTTTCCGGTTCGCCCGTTCCGTAGCGCAGCAGGACCAGCATGTCCGGTTGCTCGCCCGGCGCGGCGGGGGTCAGGCCCTTCCGGGTGAGGGCCCGTTCCACATAGGCGGCATATGCCAGGAACTCGGCATCGGTGCCGGCGACGGCCCGGTCCATCGGGGCGATCTCATAGGATCCTACCGCCGGCGCCTCCGCGCTCACCGAGCTCATGGCCGAAACATAGTAGCTGGGGGCGGCGGCCGGGTCCGGGCTTGTGGCGCAATTGCCCAGAACCAGAAGCGAGGCCAGCGCAGCACCCAATGACACAACCCGGTTCATGGCGCCTCTCCTTGGTTGCTCGCGTTCAACCTACAGGAAAATCAGGCCCGGGCAATCTCTATCGCCTCGGCGGCGACGATGTCCCCATCATACAGCGCCCGGCCGAGGATGCAGCCGGCAATCGGGGCGCCGGAGGCGCGCAGGGCCGTGATGTCGGCCACGCTGGCGACGCCGCCTGAAGCGATGACCGGGATGGAGACCGTGTTGGCGAGGTCTGCCGTGAACGGAACATTGACGCCGGTCTTCAGGCCATCGCGGCCGATATCGGTGGCGACGATGCCGGCCACGCCGCAGCCTTCGAAGGCCTTGGCAAGCTCGGTCGCCTTCATGTCGCTGGTCTCGGCCCAGCCTTCGACGGCGACCATGCCATTCTTCGCGTCGATGCCCACCACCACGCGGCCCGGCAGGGCGCGGGCGGCTTCCTTCACCAGGGCGGGGTCGCGCAGGGCCACGGTGCCGAGGATGACGCGGGCGATGCCCGCCTCCAGCCAGGCATCGATCTGCGCGCGCGTGCGGATGCCGCCGCCGAGCTGGACCGGCGCATCGGTGGCGGCGAGGATCGCCTCGACGGCGGCGCGGTTCACCGCCCGTCCCTCGAAGGCGCCATTGAGGTCCACCACATGCAGGTGCGTGAAGCCGGCCGCGCGGAAGCTGGCGGCCTGGGCGGCGGGGCTGTCATTGAAGACGGTCGCCGCGTCCATCTCGCCGCGCAACAGGCGCACGCACTGGCCATCCTTCAGGTCGATGGCGGGGTAGAGGGTGAAGGCGGTCATGGGTTCCACTTCAGGAAGTTCGAGAGAAGGGTGAGGCCGACGCGCTGGCTCTTTTCCGGGTGGAACTGCGTGCCGAAGACATTGCCGCGCGCCACCGCCGCAACGAGCGGGCGGCCATAATCGGCCGTGGCGACGATGTCGGCATCGTCCTCCGGCTCCATCGCATAGGAATGGGTGAAATAGACATGCGGGTCGGGCCCGAGGCCCTGCAGCACCGGATGCGGCCGGGGGAAGGCGAGGCCGTTCCAGCCCATATGGGGCACGCGGTAGCCGGGGCCGGGCCGGATCAGCGTCACCTCGCCCGCGATCCAGCCGAGGCCCGGCGTGCGCCCGTCCTCCAGGCCGGCAGTGGCCAGCAGCTGCATGCCGACACAGATGCCGAAAAAGGGCTTGCCCGCGCCCATCACGCCGGCGGTCAGCGCCTCGACGACGCCCGGGCGGGCGCGCAGGCCTGCTGCGCAGTCCGCGAAATGGCCGACGCCCGGCAACACGATCCGCTCGGCGCCCGCAATGGTCGCGGGGTCATCCGTGATGGTGATCTCATGGCCGGTGCCCGCCTCGGCTGCGGCGGCACGCAGGGCGCGGCCGGCCGAGTGGAGGTTGCCGGAGCCGTAATCGATGAGGGCGACCCGCTTCATGGCGCGCTCTTAGCGGGGCAATCGCGCGGGGGAAAGAGGCAGATTGGCTTGCCCTTGGTCGCGGGCCGCTGCAGGGTTTCGCGCAGCAACAGAAACATCCGCCGGAGAGACTACCCATGCGCAAGATCGTGCCCGTTTTCACCGCCCTCCTGCTGGGCGCCTGCGTCTCCGGCCCGGCCTGGCCGGACACCAAGGCCAGCAAGGTGATCGCGGACGTGGAGGCGCGGGCCGGCCTGACCGAGACGCTCGCCGCCCAGATCTGGGACTGGGCCGAAGTCGGATACCAGGAAGAAAAGTCCTCCGGCCTGCTGCAGCAGACGCTCGCCGATGAGGGCTTCACGGTTGAGGCGGGCGTTGCCGGCATCCCGACCGCGTTCGTGGCCGAATATGGCAGCGGCGGGCCGGTGATCGCCATCCTGGCCGAGTTCGACGCCCTGCCGGGCATCAACCAGTCTGCCAGCCCCGACCGGGAAGAGCGCGACGGCGTCGGCGCGGGCCATGCCTGCGGGCACAATCTCTTCGGTGCCGGATCGGTGACGGCAGCGGTGGAACTGCGCCACTGGCTGGAACGCACCGGCACGCCGGGCCGCATTCGCGTCTATGGCACGCCGGCCGAAGAGGGCGGCTCCGGCAAGGTCTACATGGTGCGCGAGGGCCTGTTCAATGATGTCGACATCGCGCTGCACTGGCATGCCGATGACGAGAACTCCGCCGCAGCCCGCACCACACTCGCCAACCGCTCGGCCAAGTTCCGTTTCCATGGCCTTTCCGCTCATGCCGCCGGCGCGCCGCACAAGGGCCGCTCGGCGCTCGACGGTGTCGAGGCGATGAACATGATGGCCAACATGATGCACGAGCACATGCCGCAGGATGCGCGCATGCACTATGTCATCACTTCCGGCGGGGCGGCCCCGAATGTCGTGCCGGACTTTGCCGAAGTGTTCTACTATGTCCGTCATCCGGATACGGAGGGTGTTGAGAGCATCTGGGCGCGGCTGGAGGATGCCGCGCGCGGCGCGGCGCTGGGCACCGGGACGAGTGTCGACTGGGAGATCATCCACGGCAACAATCCGCTTCTGGTGAACGAATCACTGGCGCAGGTGATGGATGCCAAGCTGCGCCTTGTCGGCGGTGTCACGTATACGGAGGAAGAACAGGCCTTCGCGGACCGCATCTATGCCACACTGAACCAGCCTTACATGCCGATGGGCTCTCAGGAGGAAATCCAGCCCTATGATTCCCGGCTTGGTTATGGCTCCACAGATGTCGGCGATGTGTCATGGGCGGTGCCGACGGTTGGCCTGCGCACGGCGACCTGGGTGCCCGGCACGTCGGCCCATTCCTGGCAGGCCGTTGCCGTCAGCGGCAATTCGATCGGCTATAAGGGTGCGCAGGTGGCGGCCAAGACGCTGACGCTGATGGGCGTGGAACTCTTCACCAATCCGAAGCTGCGCACTGCAGCGCGGGAAGAATTCGACGCCGCCCGCGGGCCGGACTATCAGTACAAATCCCTCCTTGGCGACCGTGCCCCGCCGCTGGATTACCGGAAATAATCGGGGAACAGCCTGCTGCGGTTGCAGCTGGACCCCGGGCCGTTTGCGCACAATTATCCGCTCAGCCAGACAGAAGCAGCAATTCAGGGAGAGGAATGCTCATGCGCAGAGGAATTGGATTTGTCGTGACGGCCTGTGCGTTGATGGCACCGGCCTGTGCCTTGGCCCAGACGCCTCCAATCCTGTACCAGCCCGATCCGGATTCCCCGATTGGGGAGATGCACGAGACCGCCCCGCCGGAAACGGCGCAGATGGATTTCCTCATCGGAGACTGGGACGTCGATATCGTGCTCCACCAGCCGACCGGTGACCTTGCCTACAAGGCCCGCTGGCACAATCACTGGATCGTCGACGGGCACGCCATCATGCAGGAATGGCGCGGCCCGTATGCGACGGGGGCGGAGTTCCGCAGCTACAATGACAAGGCCCAGCGCTGGGAAGGCCGGAATTTCTATGCCGGCCGCCAGACCTGGACCGAGTCGACCGGCACGTTTGAGAATGGCGAGTTCATCGTCATAACCGGCGAAGCGGGCGCCAACGGGGCCTTCACCAACAAGGAGCGGTATTTCGACATCAAGCCGGGTTCGTTCCGTATGATGGCCGTCCGTTCCTTCGATGGCGGCGAAACCTGGACGGAAGAACCGTCCTACGAGATGACCTGCACGCTTGTCGGGTAGGCGCGCGCCCGGCCAGGCAGCCTAAAGGCTGCCCTTGGTGCTGGCCGGTTTGCCGCCGAGCTTCGGATCGATGGCAATTGCGGCGCGCAGGGCGCGCGCGGTGGCCTTGAAACAGCTTTCGGCGATGTGGTGGCAGTTCTCGCCATAGAGGTTCTCTATGTGCAGGCACATGCCGCCATTGCCGNNAGGGCATGGAAGAACTCCTTGAAGAGCTCGGTGTCCATCTCGCCGATCTTGTCGCGCGTGAACTGTACTTTCCACACCAGATAAGGGCGTTTGCAGAGGTCCAGTGAAGCGCGGCTCAGCGTCTCGTCCATCG
>JAGQRO010000245.1 GCA_020425315.1 Hyphomonas sp.
CACACCCCGCAACGCGGGCCGCACGCCGTGCGGCCGCCCGCAACCATAATGGCGACCGCAAGACGGAGCCGACCTATCGCGGCTATCAGGAAAAGAACTGGAAACTGCTTTACCTGCGGCATAACAAGCTGCACCGGGCGCGCCAGATCGGGAAGATCTGGCCGCCCAAGGAATGGAAGAAACTGATGGCCGATGCCGAGCCCGTAAAAGTCCTGTTCGTCTGCTCCAAGAACCAGTGGCGGAGCCCCACGGGCGAAGCCGCCTTCGCACGCGTCGAAGGCGTTGCCGTCCGTTCGGCCGGCACGGCAAAGTCCGCGCGGCGGAAGATCTCCGTTGCCGATATCCGCTGGGCGGACCTGATCCTCGTCATGGAAGACAAGCACGCCAGCCGCATCCGTGCCGACTTCCGCCAGGAAATCACCCACAAGGCCATGCATGTCCTCGATATCCCGGACGACTATCAGTATATGGACGAGGAACTGGTGGAGTTGCTGCGGGCCAAGTGCGAGCCGTTAATCTTCAGCGCTGAGTAAGAACGCGACTCGCTTCTGAACATTTCGGAGTAACGCGCATCGAATTCACCTCGGCTGGTCCGGAAGGCAACTGAGAGCAAAGGCACGCTCAACCAAAATGCCCCTGCCCAAAGTCAGCCAGGGATCGTTTCCAAACAGCGGCCGTTGACGCACCTTGCTGGCTCTGGTCTGCTTCCCCTTATCGGCGATGTACAGGTTGGCCACAAAGGAACCAGGAAGGAGACGCTGATGAGAGGTCTGTTTGCCCTTGCGCTGGCACTGGCGACGGGGCCGTTGCCGGCGTTTGCCCAACCTGACTGTCCGTCGGGAATCGCGCTCAGCCAGCAGACTGACACCTCTGACAGGGCCTTTACCAGTGCAGCGCCCGACATCCAGTTTGGCCGGGTCCCGAGCACTCTCAGCAAGCGGACGAGAGCCCTTGCCTATCTCATGTTTGACGGGGCCGGCAGCGATGCGGCCCTTGAAGCGCTTCCGAGGATCATCTCCATCAGCCGGCCCTGCCACGCCGATGACTGTCCGCCTGGGATCGACCTGACGGAGGAGGAACGCACTGCCGTCAAGGAGACCATGAGCAGGACATTAAAAGCAATCACAAGCGGAGCGCCGAGTCCGGTCTGGGCGCCCGTGCTCCGGCCGATTCCGACACCGGAGCGGGTCGCCTGGGCCGAGAGTGTTCTGGGTTGCAAGGTTTCCTTGACGGCCAGTGCGCCGGCTCCGGCGGTGACCTACAATGCTCCGCGGCCGACACCACCGGCCCCTGAACCGGTGCCCGCGCCCGCGCCGGAACCGGCAAGGCGGGTTGAACGCGTCTATGGCGACTGGGCTTATGGTCAGGGCTACTACTGCGAAAACAACACGTATCAGACAGATCTCTACGCCAAGGCGAATGCCCGTGAGGCGTGCAGAAATCTGGGGGGGTATGATGGCGGGACCTATATCGCCAATAGCGGGTACAACGCTTACCGGCCGAATGCGGAACAGTGCTATCAGGCCAAGGCCTATACCGATTGCGTCTTGGACTAGGGGCAGAACCTTCCAATTTCGACTGAGATGTGATTCACGATGTCGAAGGGGATATCGTGATCGGCGAATCCTGGACCCGGTTTCAGAGAGCCGCAAGCACTGGCGCAGGCCGACCGGCGAAGCCGTGTTCCGGAACATGGCCGGCGTGGCAACGCGCTTGGCCGGCACGTCGCGCTCGGCCCGCCGGCAGGTCTCGGTCACGGATATCCGCTGGGCAGATGTCATCCTCGTCATGGAGGACAAGCACGCCTCGCGCCTGCGCGCCGACTTCCGCCAGGAAGTCGCCTACAAGGCCTTGCACGTGCTCGATATCCCGGACGACTACCAGTACATGGACGAGGAGCTGGTCGAGCTGCTGCGCTCGAAATGCGAACCCCTGATCTTCGGGGAGGCGTGAACGTTGAGCCCCGGCCACATTCTGATCATTCTTGCGATCGTGGTGCTTGGCTTCGGCTTTTCAATCGGCGTGCACCTGTTTCTGCGATGGGACCCTCGCAAACGTGATGGGGTCAACCAGAATCGGTTGCAGGTTCCGGTCGGGAGCATCATCGTTGTCGCGGGTGGTGGTGTCTTGTTCCTTGCCATCGGCCTGTGGGGCGTGGCGACACTTGTCGACTGGTCGGATCCCGATACGTGGCTTGCCCTGTTGTTCATGCTGCCTGGCCTCGGCATGCTCTGGATGGCAATTGCCTATCCATTTCGTTCCCTGACCTGGGACAAGCGGGGCATTTGCGTCAGGCAGTTCCGACGTCCGGAAGCCGCCTATACTTGGCGGCAGATTATCAGGGTCGACTACATAGTGTTTGCTGAAGCATGGCAGCTCTGGCTCGAGGACGGGCGCCGGTTTCAGCTGCCTGAGCGGATGATCGGGCTGGAAGCGTTTATGACAGACTTGGTCCGCCATCGTCATATCGACCTGCGCGATCACAGGCTGACCGCGCTGCGGGACTCGCTAAATGACCCGGACGAGCCTATATAGCCCGCCTGACCAGACGGCCGGGCAGCCGCTGGTGCGTGGGTAACCGCGTACTGGAGGAAAGTCCGGGCTCCAGGGATACAGGGCGACGGCTAACGGCCGCCCGGCGCAAGCCGAGGGAAAGTGCCACAGAAAGCAAACCGCCCCGTCCTCGGATGGGGTAAGGGTGAAAGGGTGGGGTAAGAGCCCACCGCGGGACTGGCAACAGGACCGGCACGGTAAACCCCGCCCGGAGCAAGACCGAATAGGGGGCGCATATGGGCCGTATCCCGCCCGCGCCCCGGGTGTGTCGCGTGAGGTGCCTGGCAACAGGCATCCCAGAGGAATGGCTGCCAGACCCCGCAAGGGGCGAACAGAACCCGGCTTACAGGCCGTCTGGTCAGAATTTACATCCCCATGCCCCGGCACGTATTCGACTGCATCATCCCGTCACGGATGAAGGCGGCGATGGCCTCGGCGGTCATGTCGCCCTTATAGGGGGCGACGGACCAGTATTGCGTCGCCGACATCGTCTCGCCGGGGGCGAGCGTGCGGTAGGCGGCATGGGTTTCCATCTCGATCACGCTGGTGGCCGGGTCGCCGGGGGCCTGCGTGAAGTAGAACTCCACCTGCCCCTGCTCGGGATGGATATCTTCCGTGGGCAGCAGATCGAAGGTGACGAGGAAGACCTGTCCGTCGACGAACCCGGCCATCCAGCCTTCGGACGGCGTGAGGAAGGCCTTGCCTTCGCGGCGGGGCGCGGTGACGCCGGTCAGCGAGGGGTCGGCAAAGGCGAGTCCCTCCATCACGCCGAGCTTTGGCGGCTGGAATTCCGGGCTGTTGGGGGGCGTGTAGCGCACATCGCCCTCGCCCGCGACCGGGGCGAAGACCCAGGCATCCGGCTGTACACGGATGACGTTCCAGATATCCCAGGCGACCGGTTCGTCGCGGATATTCGTCGCCTCGGCCGTCACAGTGAGGCATCCGGTATCGGCATGGGAGAAGATCTTGCGCAGGCTGAGGCCCGAGACCGGGCTGCCCGGCCCTTCCAGGGTGATCCTGTTGGACTCCATCTCTCCGGTGAGTTCCGTCAGCGAGACATAGGGGTCCGGCGGCCAGCCCTGCCCGGCGAGCTGCGGCCATTCGGACTGGTGGTTCCACCAATCACTCTGCGGCCCGGCCCAGACCGTGGCACCCATATAGGGCGCGGCGGACCGGGACGGATCGACCGGCGGGTGCGGCCCGGCCGCGGCGAGGTCCATGTCGAACTTCACGACACTCGGTGCGCCGATGAGCCCGAAAGAGGCGACCCGCCCGCCAAAGGAGGGCGTGATCAGCGCCGTCGTGGCGCCGCCATCGGTCTGGAAGTAGGTGACGTCTGCCGGCTCAGGCGCCTCCTGTGGCGCGGCGCAGGCGGCGAGCAGGATGAGAGCGCAAACATTTCCGGATATGGAAAGAAGGGGTCGGGTCATGTCAGGATTTCCTCTTCGGGAAGTGTCAGTCATCGTTCCAAAGCACGACATCGTCGATCCAGAGATGGCGCGGGCCGTCCGGCTGGTAACTTTCCCAGCCGAGATGGACTTCTGTCACCTCCGGCAGTTCCCACTCATAGTCCGCCGGCTGATGAAGACAGCCCTGCCCGTGCCCCTCCACGGTGAGCGCCGGGACGGGCACGCCGTCGATGCTGACCTGCAGCGTCTTGCCGTCCGCGCCGGCGTCCCAGGCGAATTCGGCCCAGCGGCCCGTGGGCATGATGTCGGATTCCTCGGCATGGTGCCAGCAATCGGACAGCGGCGCTGTTTCGTCCGTATAGCCCTCGGGCGTTTCGTAATTCGCCATAAGGCGGCTGCCGCCGTCGACCGGGTGCTGGCCTCCGATGCGGAGTTCGGCCGTGCGCCCGTCGCTGGGCCGCGGCCCGCTGAGTTCGATCAGCGTCCAGTGGACATCGCCCTCCGGCGCCGCTTCGAGGAAGACCTTCATGCGGCCGGACCGGGCGCCCGGCGCGATGAGGAAGGCCGTGCCCTTGCCGCTGAGGTCGATGCGGACGGATTGGCGGCCAGTCGCGGCGCGCGTGTCATCGACCGCGAGCGTCGCATTGGCGAGGTCCGTCGCCCACGGAAAGCCCGGAGCGGTGCCGGTTTCGGCCTCTTCAAAGCTGTCGCAGAAACTGCCGGCGCAAAGGCCGGCCGGCGGCGACTGGCAGGCCGCCAACAGCGCCGCCGCGACAAGCAGGACCGGAACCTTTGCGCCGTGCGCGTGTCTCATGCCATCTCCTCCCGGCCCGCACATTCGCGCGGGCAGCAGCGAAGGTCCAGCCCCTGCGCAGCCGGCCTCAGGCGACCGGCGTGCCGCCCTGCATTTCCTGGATGAAGGCGTCTGCCTCAGCGATGGAGCGTTCCATTTCCGCGATCAGGTCTGCGACATCGGTCTCGATATCGTCCGCCTCTCCGCCAAGGGACGCGATCGCCCGGGCATTGAGATTGTGCTTCAGGAACAGGACACGGTCATGGAACACGGCCAGAACCGGGTCCATCGACTCCGCCGCCCGGTCCATCTTCGCGACGAGCACCTTGTAGCGATCTTTCGTCGCCTCCAACTGGTCTTCCGAGGCGCGGCGCAGGCCGGCATCGGAATACTGGTCGAGTTCCTTCTGCCATTCCACGAACAGGTCGCGCGACACCGCCTTCATGTCCTTGATGCGGGCGCGCACTTTCTCGGCCTTGGCATCGGCATCGTCATAGGCGCCTGACAGTTTGTCATATTCCTTCTCAAGATCGCCGCCATCGACGGACACGACCGAGCGGAAGGCCTCCAGCGCGTCGGCGAATTCTTCCTTGGCGTCTTCCTGCGCGGTGGCCACATCCATCACGCGGGCGACCAGCAGGTCGCGCTTCTCGTATCCGAACTGTTCCATGGCGCCGTAATAGGCGGTGGCACAGCCGCCGAGCGTGGAGGTAGCGAGCGTGGCGGCCAGCATGGCGGCGCGGAGAGCTTTGGGTGTCATGATCTGCGGTCCCCTTCCAGACGATCAGGTGCCCCTTTCCTGCCGTGCGCCGCCCCCGCCGTCCAGTCGCGGATTCCCGGTGGCGGGCGAAAAGCTCCATGAACCTGCCGTAATGTGATCGCAATTCGCCGCTTGTGTGAGCCGGATGGACGCAGCGGCCCGCCTTCCCCTTGGCCTCTATCGCCGGCTGAGCGCCGATGCGCGCAACTGGCAGATTCTGGCGCTGGGCGGCCTGTTCACCCTGTCCTGGCTGACCAGCGATTTCGGCGTGTCGCTTGAAAGCCTCGCCTGCGCTTGTGCCGGGGCATTCGCCGCGCAGCTGATCGGCACGGCCCTCGTCAACTGGCGAGCGGGCAAGCCCCTGATGGCCGGGTTCGAGTGGAAATCCGCCGCGATCACGGCGCTGGGCGTGACGATCCTGCTCCGCGCGAGCGAGCCCTGGATCTGGGCCGCGGCGACCTTTACCGGCGTCGGCCTGAAATTCCTGATCCGCGTGAACGCCAAGCATGTCTTCAATCCGGGCTGCATCGGCATCGTCGCGATGATGCTGATCCTCGGGCAGGATGTCTGGGTCTCGCCCGGCCAGTGGGGACAGGCCCCGCTTGTGGCCGGCTATGCCCTCGCCCTCGCCGCGCTGACCCTGTCGAGCGCGAAGCGGCTGGACATTGCCCTCGGCTTCCTCGGCGGATTTGCGGCCGTCCTGTTCGCGCGGGCGGCGTGGCTCGGCGATCCGATGGCGATCCCGATGCACCAGATGAGTTCCGGGGCGCTGCTGATCTTCGCCTTTTTCATGATCACCGATCCGCGCTCGACACCGGACAGCCGGGCGGGGCGCATCCTGTTCGCGCTCGCCGTGGCGGGCCTCGCGGCCTGGTTCATCATCGGCCCGAACCAGCGCGGCGCGCCGCTGATGGCGCTGGCGGCGCTGGCCTGGTTGACGCCGCTGCTCGACCGGCTGGTGCCGGCAAGGAAATTCGAATGGCGAAAGGCGCCCGCACCGCCGGCGCCCCTGCCCTTCCGTACACCAACGGAACAGGCGCCCGCCATGACACGTACCAAGACTACTGGGGACAAGAGGAGAGTAGCATGAAACTCAAACACCTGATCGGCGGCCTGGCCGTGGCCGCCTGTTCATGGGCGGTGGCGGCGCCGGCCCATGCCTTTTGCGGCTTCTATGTCG
>JAGQRO010000246.1 GCA_020425315.1 Hyphomonas sp.
CCGAGGTCGATGCCGATGATCTTGCTCATATGTCTCTCTCCTTTAGCCGCCACCTGTCTTTTTCGCGCGGTCCGCTCAGCGGCCCCGCAAGCCAGATGGCTCTGCAAGTCACGTTTATGAGTGGGCGAGGAAGCGCACCGCGCCATTCGCCCGTTCGGTGTGCGATATGGGGAAAATTCGGCCGGGCTCAAGGGGCCTGCGACGCCTTTTACAGGTCAGCGCAGGGGGCAGGGCGGTGTTTGCGCGCCCTGCGGACCGGATGGGGGCTGTCCGGACTGTCTCCGGACTGTTTGCGGACCTTTTTCCGGACTGTTTTGAGCGTGCCACCGGACGGTTTCCGGACATGGATCCGGATTGCCACCGGACTGTCGCCGGATCATGACTGGACAGGCCCCGTCCGGGCTTCGCATACTTGTCCAAAGCAGGGAGAGAACGATGCGTACACTGGTGGCGTCTGTCGTGGCAATTGCAGGACTGGCCGGCTGTGCCGCCGTGCCGGAAGAGGTCTCCGACACGCCCTCCCTTCAGCCGCTCTGGGTCTCGGACGGCTTTTCAGCGCCCGAAGGCGTGGCGCTCGCCCCCGATGGCAATTATTTCATCTCCAATGTCACCGGCGAGGCGGGCGCCAAGGATGGCGACGGCTTCGTCTCGAAGATTTCCCCCTCCGGCGACCTCATCTCCAAATACTGGGCGGCAAAGCTGAATGCGCCAAAGGGCATGGCCGTTTCGGATGGCGTGCTCTACGTCGCCGACCTCACCGATGTGGTAAAATTCGACGCCGGGAGTGGCGAGCGACTCGGCAAGGTGCGCTTCGGGGATGCGAAGTTTCTCAACGACATGACCGTGTGGAACGGCATGGTTCTGGTGTCGGATTCCGGCGGCGCCAGCATCTACCGGATCGATGGCGACAGCGCCGCGCTGTGGTTCCAGGATGCCGCGCGCTTCGGCGGCATCAACGGCCTGCTCGGCGATGGCGACCGGCTTCTGGTGGCGACGATGGAGACCGGCTCGCTCTATGGCCTGACCGCCGACAAGGAGTTCACCGAGATTGCCACGGGCATGGAGAATGCCGACGGCGTCGGCCTCGTGCCGGACGGGGGCTATCTCGTCTCCTCCTGGCCGGGGCAGATCCACTTTGTGGCGGAGGATGGCGAAGTGACGACACTGCTCGACACGCAGGAGGCGGGCACGCTGCAGAACGATCTCACCGTCATCGGGGACGTGGTGATCGTCCCCAACTGGACGCCGGGCACTGTCACGGCGTGGAAGGTTGAGCGCTGAAGGCCAGGTTCTTTCGGAACACGATCACCCGGGTCAGCCATGCCGCGACAAGGGCTGCCGGAAGCCCCAGGGCAGCGGCGTAAAGAATCCCGGCGCCAAGCATCTCCGCCATCTGACGGATCTCTCCCCCGGACAACGAAATGGCAGCAACCAGAATCATTCCCAGGCTGATCCACAGCCACATGAAAATGGCGGCACGAAACAGCGATCCTGTTGAGTGCTTTTCCTGCTTTGCCAGAATGGGAAGAAGCAGCGTCATGGCCAGCCCTGAGGGGAAGCCGATGAGCCAGAAAATGAGCCAGAAGATGCCAATATGCAGGGATTGGCCCTGAAACCAGAGCCCTACAATCCAGATTGGCTGCATAGGGTTGAGCGGTCCGGTGATTAGCCACGTCAGTGCAAGGCGCCCGCGTTTGGGGTGGGCAAATTGAAGCTGCTTTGCAACCTGCGCATCCTGCATGCGGCCAACATGCCCGGAGCCTCCGGGGCAGGCGATGTGCCACGATGACGCCCGGGAGCCGGACGCGGCATATCTGGCTCAGTTCGTCGAACCCGCGCTGACCGCCACCATGGCGGCGCGGAGGACGCGGTCGCCGATTTTCCAGCCGGTCTGGAAGACATCGTGGATGGAGCCCGTCGCATAGGGGGAGGGGACCTGGGCCACGGCCTGGTGCAGGTTCGGGTCAAAGGCATCGCCCGGCTGGGCGGCGATGGCGAGGACGCCGTTGCGGGCGAGGACGGTGTGGAGTTCCTTCTCCGTCATCTCGATGCCGTCGAGCAGCTTCTGGCCGGGTTCCGACAGGGCGGCGCGGTCATCGTCCTTCAGGGCCGAAAGCGCGCGGGCGAGATTGTCGGAGACGTTCAGGAGTTCGGCGGCGAACTTCTCGATGGCATAGACGCGCGCATCGGCGGCTTCCTTCTGGGCGCGCTTGCGGGTGTTGTCGAGGTCGGCCAGCGTGCGCAGCAACTGGCCGCGCATCTCTTCCTTCTCGGTTTCGAGGCGCAGGATCGTGTCTTCCGGCGTTGCATCGCCCGCTTCGGGCGCTGCAGCAGAGTCAGCGGTTTCCGTCTCGTCGATCTTGGTTTCGTCGCTCATCCGTTTCCGTCCTTGTCGCGGCGGCGGGCGAGAATTTCCCCCACCACTTTCGCGGTATAATCCACCATCGGGATCACCCGGGCATAGTTCAGCCGCGTCGGGCCGATCACGCCAAGGGCGCCGATCACCTGTTTTCCGCCTCCCATATAGGGAGCCACAATCACACTTGAACCCGACAGCGGGAAAAGCTGGTTTTCCGACCCGATGAAGAGGCGGACGCCGTTCGCCTCGCGGGCCGTGTCGAGGATATCGAGCACGTTCTGCTGGCGCTCAAGCTCGTTGAACAGCTGGCGCACCCGGTCGAGATCCTCGGCGGCCTGGGTGTCTTCCAGCAGATTCGCCCGGCCCCGCACGATGAGGGAGCGTCCGCGGCCTGGCGCTTCGCCGCTCCACTGGGCCAGGCCCTGCTCGACGAGGGAGGCGGCGGTGGCATCGAGCTGGGCCCGCCGGCTGCTGAGTTCGCCGCGCACGTCCTGGGCGGCCTCCGACAGGGTGCGGCCCTTCATGCGGGTGGAGAGGTAATTGCCGGCTTCGATCAGGGCCGTGGCGGGCAGGCCCTCGGGCAGCTGGATGATGCGGTTTTCGACATCGCCATCCTCGGTCAGCAGGATGCAGATGGCATCGCGCGTGCCGAGCGGCACGAATTCGACATGGCGCACGGCCGCGTCGCGCTTGGGCGAGGAGACGAGGCCTGCCGCCCCGGTGAGGCCCGAGAGTATGTCGGAGGCCTCGGAGAGGACATTGCCAAAGTCCGTGCCGGCCGATTTCAGCCGGTCCTCGATGGCCTCACGGTCGCCGCGCGCCGGTTCGCCGATTTCGAGGAAGCCGTCGACGAAGAGGCGCAGGCCCATATGCGTCGGCGCCCGCCCTGCGGAAATGTGCGGCGCATCCAAGAGGCCAAGCTCGGTCAGGTCCGCCATGACATTGCGGATCGAGGCCGGGGAGAGGGCAATGCCGCTTTTCGACAGGGTGCGTGAGCCGACCGGCTCGCCGGTGGCGAGATAGCCCTCGACGATCTCGCGGAAAATGTCCCGCGAGCGCTGGTCGAGCCGCTGAAGCAGAGATTTTGTATCCGTCGGCGCCGTCATGCCTTGAATGGATAGGGGGCCGGATGGCGCGGTTCAATAGGGCTCAGACGGTAAGGTTGGTGCCGTGTTCCCGGTCGGGCGCAGTGCGCCAGGCGAAGTAGGAATAGATTGCAGAGGCGAAGACGGCGGCCATGACGCAGGCGGGAAGCTGGAGCGCCAGCCAGATGCCGTTGAACAGCAAGGCGCCGGCAAGACCCAGCAGGCCGGCGATGATGAACAGGCGCCCGGCCAGGCGGTGGGTCTTTTCCCAGGCGATATCCGAAGACAGGGTCCAGGGCGTGCGCAGGCCGAAAATATAGCTCGACCGGGTTTTCGGCATGTAGTTTCCCATCACGATGAAAAGCAGCGCCATGCCGGCGATAATCATCCGGACGATCTCCGGGCCCTCATATGCCCCCTCAACAGACCGGATCATCGACACGACAATGCCCGCCATCACGACGCCTTGCAGCGTCATGACGCCGAGCCATGTGACGAGATAGGCCTGGCGTCCCACTTCGATATTGCGCTTGCGGGGATCCACCAGCGGCGCCACCGCAAGGATCAGGGCCATGCAGGTTGCAACGCCGGGCAGGATCCAGAGCAGTCCGAGGGCACGGCCCCGGTCGCCGAACTGGTCCGCACCGCCGTCCGGCCCGAAATGGGTGCCGACCTCTGCAGCGTCAGGAATATGGGCGCCGGCATACAGGATCATTGCGATCATCGCCGCGACGACAAATGCAGACCAGGCAAGTCCGATGCGGATATGGGTTTTCATTCTGCGGCCTCCTTCATGGGGTCGTCGCCATTGTCCCGGCCAAGCAGGCCGAGCAGGGCGGTGGCTGCGTCTTCGAGGACGCTGGTGTTGACGCGGTAGAGGATCTGCGTGCCCTGCCGCTCGGCGGTGACGAGTTCGGCCTCTTTCAGCACGGCAAGGTGGCGGCTCATGGTCGGCCAGCTGGTGTCGAATTCGGCCGCAAGGTCCCCGGCAAGGCGCGGCCCCTTGCGCAGGAGGGCAAGGATCTGCCGCCGCGCGGGATGGGAAAGGGCCTTGAAGACGCTGTTTTGCATTTCTGCTAATTAGCAAAAGTGCTAAATTGAGTCAAACAGGCATTGTCCGGCAGGCGGAAGGGCAGGGCGGCGGGCTAGTAAAGGCCGTCGATCTCACCGTCGGCATTGAGGTGGATGCCCTCGGCGGCGGGGCGGCGGGGCAGGCCCGGCATGGTCATGAT
>JAGQRO010000247.1 GCA_020425315.1 Hyphomonas sp.
CAGGCCTGGGCCTGGGGCAAGGCGGACCTGAAGCTCTGGGCGCGCTGGGCCGTGGCCGGCGGCGCGCTGGTCGCCGTGTTCGCGGCACTTGGCGTCGGCGTGTGGAAGATCTCGCTTGGGGCGGCTTTCGGCCTTGCGCTCGGCGTGTGGCTGGTCGGCGGTGCCCTGTGGGAACTGAAGCGCCGCGCCGTCACGCTGGCGCGCGTGTTCCGCCTGCCGCCGCGCGTCTGGGGCATGACGCTCGCCCATGCCGGTATCGGCCTCTTCATCATCGGCGCAGTGGTGGAGACGACCGGGCGCTACGAATCCACCATCGCCCTCTCCGAGGGCGCCAGCGGCACGGTGGCCGGCTGGACCTTCACACTTGACGATGTCGGCTCCATCGAAGGGCCGAACTGGTACGCCGACAAGGCCGTGCTGACGGCGGCGAAGGGTGGCGCGACAGCGGTGCTGGAGCCGATGAAGCGCTACTACCCGGCCGCCCGCATGCCGACGACCGAGACGGCCATCTACAAGACCGGCACGGGCGACCTCTATGCCGCCCTTGGCGAACAGCGCCTTGTCGACGGGCAGAGCAAATGGGTGTTCCGCGTCTACTTCAATCCGCTGATCGATTTCGTGTATTTCGGCACCATCCTGATTGGATTGGGCGGGTTCCTGAGCATGCTGCCGCGCCGGGTGAAGCCATGAAAGCGCTTCTCCTGTCCCTGTTCCTCGCCTTCGCGGCGGATGTGCCGCTGGAGGATCCGGCGCTGGAGGCGCGGGCGCAGGCGCTGATGCGCGAAGTGCGCTGCGTAGCGTGCGAGAACGAGCCGGTCTCCCAATCGTCTGCCGCGATTGCCGAGGACATGCGTGCACGTATCCGCGAGATGATTGCCGACGGCGCCAGCGACCAGGAAGTGCGCGACTGGTTCGAAAGCCGCTATGGCGAATTCGTCCTGTTCCGTCCGAAGGGGCAGGGCTTCAGCGGGTTCTTCCTGTGGGGCGGGCCATTCATCCTGCTCGTCTCCGGCCTGCTGATCGGCTGGCTCACGGCGAAGCAGCGCCGCAGCGACGCGGCCGCACCGGTCGAATCAGAAGACGCCTGAAATCGAGTGAGGGGTATCCACCCACCCGCGCGAAATGCGCGCGGGATGGGTTTGCCGGCACTGGCCCCTCTTGGGAATAGTCGTCAGGCTGGGTGGGGACAATGCTTGACGTCTTAGAGGGACCCCGCGCCGTGCCCTGGCAGTGGACGATCGGCCCGGAGTGATGACATGCACCGATTGGCCCGGGGAACGGACCAAGCCAGTGCCGGCAACTTGGCGGGGGTGTCAGCGCCAGCGATGCACAATGCCGAAGCAGTGCAAAAAAGCGGCGCCCGGATGAGTCTCCCAATTCGATCAACAGATTCAGTATGTCGGATTGACCATGATTTTTCAATAGATTTCTGGGTAAACATATACCAAAGGAATGTTTGACAGCGCACTCGCCCGGCAGGCTTTGTCAGCATTTCTGACGGCCTCTCGCTCGCGCCCGATGGCGATTGGGATTTTTTGTGTGGTGCCAATTCGTCTGCCAGCCGCGAGCAGGTCGATGGCAGAATTTGCTTTTCTCCAGAGAGGCGAATAATCCAGTCTCGCGTCGCCGGCTTACTGTCATTTAATGACCATATTTGCTAAGGCATGCTTATGTTCCCCCGGTTGGATAAACCGGCATCTTTTCAGCGCATTGGAGATTCATGATGAAACTTGGCATTTCGCGGCAGGCCATGGTTGCAGCGCTCTTCGGGGCGGGTGCAGTTGGCACGTTGTCGATCGCGCCGAAGGTTCTCAGCCCGCACGCCAACGCTCAGCCCATCGCCATCGAAGCGCCGATGGGCGCCCCGCTGACATTCGCTGATCTCATCGAGCGGGTCGAACCGGCCGTTGTCAGCGTCAACGTCGTGTCCGAACGCGAAGTCGGCAACCTTGGCGACGTGGAGCAATTTTTCGAACAGTTCCGCGGCTTCCCGGGCTTTGACGAATTCCTCGAACAGCGCCGCCAGGAGCAGGAAGACGAAGGCGAGGACGAGCCGCGCACCGAAGAGGCCCGCTCGCTCGGCTCCGGCTTCTTCATCTCGCAGGACGGCT
>JAGQRO010000248.1 GCA_020425315.1 Hyphomonas sp.
CCGCAATAGGAGCACGAGCTGATCTCGCGATAGGTGTTCTGCGAGGGCAGCCAGACTTCGAGGTCATAGGTCTTGCGCGCCCCTGCTCCCATGTCGCCCGAGCAGAGCAGCATGCGGCGGAACGGCAGGTTCAGGCGCTTCAGCACTTCCTCGGCGCAGGTGGTCATGCGTTCCAGCTCAGCGAGCCCCTCTTCCTCATTCGCGACAATGGACACGAGTTCCACCTTGTTGAACTGGTGCAGGCGGATCATGCCCTTCGTGTCGCGCCCCGCACTGCCCGCTTCCGACCGGAAGCACGGCGTGTGCGCGGTGAACCGGTACGGCAGCTCACCCGGCTCGATGATGCTTTCACGGACGATGTTTGTGAGGGGGACTTCGGAGGTGGGGATGAGACGATAACCAACCTGAAAATCCTTTGCTCGGCTGACCCTATAAAACTCCTCTACGAGACGGATTTCATGAGAATCCAAACCTTCACCGTCATCGCTCGACAGTACCCTTTTTACCGCCACCACAAGTTCGCGGCCATCGGGTTCAACGCCATAGAAGAAGTCGGAAATTCCAGTCCGCCCACCGATTCCACCCACGGGTTCTGCCATTGTTGTGAAGAGGTCTTCTTCGAACTTGGGCAACTGCCCGGTACCGACCAAGGCTTTGTCACGCACCAGCAGCGGCGGCGAACACTCCGTGTACCCATGTTCGTCCGTCTGCAGGTCCAGCATGAAAGCAGCAAGCGCGCGTTCGAGACGGGCGAGCTTGCCCTTCAACAACACAAAGCGCGCGCCGCTCATCTTCGCGGCCGTCTCGAAATCCATCATGCCAAGGGCTTCGCCGAGGTCGGCATGGTCTTTCGGGTCATTGATCCCGCGCGGTTCGCCCCAGCGGTGCTGTTCCACATTGGCGTGTTCGTCGGCGCCTGCGGGCACATCGTCCAACGGCAGGTTCGGCAGGCCGTAGAGCAGGTCGTCCAGCTCCTTGCGGGCGGCGGTCTCCTGCTCGGCGCAGGCCTCGATCGTGTCCTTGGCGTCGGAGACGACCTTGCGCAGGCGTTCGAACTCCGCCTCGTCGCCCTTCGCCTTGGCGGCGCCGACCTGTTTGGAGGTCTCGTTGCGCAGCTTCTCGGCGTCCTGCTTGTCGGTCACCGCCGTGCGAACGGCCCGGTCATGGGCAAGGATGGCGTCCACCACATCGCCGAGGCCCGGCTTGCGCCGGTTCCAGGCCTTGCGGAACGCTTCGGGGGTTTCGCGGATCGCGCGCAGGTCAAACATGTATCTCGGGCCTCGGACTTCTGGGTCTTCCGGCTGAGGCTCTAATCCGCTGCGGCGGAGACGTCCACTTGCGTTTCAGCCGCAGAGGCCCTGGCATCCCCGGCCGGGGCGGGCTCCGGCACGGTCAGGGCGCGTCCGCGGCGGGTGCGCGGACCCTTCGGGCGCACCCGGCAGACTATCCGCAGCTTCTTGTCGGCCTGAGGGGTCACCTCAATGTCAGGATTTTCCTGGGAAATCCGGCGCATCAGCGCATTGAAATTGCGCTGGCCGAGCCAGGGCTTCACCCGGTTGCCATAGCGGGTCTGGAAGCCGTCCACCGCCTGGAGGGCGCGGATCACCTTGTTGCGCGGCAGCGGCTGGTCCGGCGTCTTGGAGCCGAGCTGCATGACGATATCGGCGGCAAGCTGGATCTTCTGCTCCGGCAGGGGCGTGCCATTGGCCTTCTCCGTGCGCATGGCGCTGCGCACCCGGCCCATCAGCATGGAGCGCCGCTCAGCCACCAGCCGCAGGGGGGCAATCTCCGGCGGGGCGGACTGCAGGCGATACCATTTGCGCTTGGCGCGCTCATAATCGAACGCCGCCTTCAGGGCGCCGATATGGATCACGCTGTCGGCATGGGCCGAATAGAGTTCATAGGTCGGGTCGGTCTCCTTGCCCGCCGTGGTGACCTGGAAACCGGCCCCCTGCAGGCGGTTCACCACGGGCACGAAATCGGAATCGGCGGTCAGAAGGATGATCTCGTCGGCCTGCTTGCAGGTGTGCTGCAGGTCGATGGCGTCCATGGTCATGACGATATCGGCCGAGCTCTTGCCGGCGGCGATCTTGGTCTTGGCATGGGCGCGGCAGTTGAAGGTCTCGAAACCCGCGGCCTCGAACAGGTCGCGGTGCACATCGTGCTGGCTGTTCCAGTAAACCCGCTTGACGAGGAACTTGCGGCGCCGCCCGCCTTCGGCCAGCGCGCCGTCCGACAACCAGAGCAGCCATTGCGGCAGCGTGTCGACGAACGCCTGGCCGGTGGCGGCAAATATATTGTCAAAGTCCACCAGCAGGACGCTTTTCACGCGCGCCAAAACTTGCTCCTCGGTTCTCAAGGCCAGGCTCAGTCCGGAACGTCCAACATATCCGGCGCGAATTCAACAGGCCCTGACAGCGCAGTAATTATTCGGCGGCGGCTGTGGCTTCCCGGTCCGCTTCCTTCCGCTCGATGGTCTTAACGCTAATGATGCCGATCTCGTAGAGGATGAGCACCGGCAAGGCGAGCAGGATCTGGGAAATAAAGTCCGGTGGGGTAAAAAAGGCGGCGAAGGCAAGGATGCCGACAATGGCAAACTTGCGCCCGCTGGCAAGCGCCTGGGACGAGACGAGCCCGATTTTTCCCAATAAAGTCATGACCAGAGGCAGCTGGAAGGACAGGCCAAAGGCCAACATCAGGGCCATGACGAGGGACAGGTAGTCGGCCACCTTGGGCAGCATGGTGATGGTGGCGACGTCGCTGTCAGGGATCTCCATGCCGACAGTGAACCGGGCCAGCATGGGCAGCATGACATAGTAAACAAACGCCGCCCCGGCCGAGAACAGGATCGGCGCCAGGACGAGATAAGGCCAGAAAGCCCCCCGCTCATTTTTATAGAGACCGGGGGCCACGAAGGCGTAAATCTGCCAGGCGAGATAGGGAAAAGAGACGAACACGCCGGCGAACAGGGCGAGTTTCAGCTTCGCGAAGAAGAACTCCATCGGCGCGGTGTAGATGAAGTCCAGCTTCGTGCCGCGCACCTGTTCGGCCATTTCGGCGAAGGGCGTCAGCAGAACCTCATAGATCTGCTGGGCGAAGAAGAAGCAGGCAATCGTCGCCAGCATCAGGGCGATCATCGCCTTGATCAGGCGCGCGCGCAGCTCGATCAGATGCTCCAGCAGCGGGGCGCGGCTCGCCTCGACCTCATCCGTGATGTCCGGCTGTTCGTCCTTCGGGGGCGTGTGGCTCATGCCGGGTCGCCTTCCGGATCGGTCGGCGTCTTGGCCATGACGGCGGAATTCACATCGGCCTCATAGGCAGCAAGGTCTTCGGCGGCCTGCTTCATCGTGTTGGAGCGTTTGAGATCCTCGATCTCCTTGCGCAGCTCCTCCAGCTCGCTCTGGCGGGCGATGTCGTCAAAGGCGGCCTGGAATTCGCGCGCCATGGCCCGGCCCTTGCCGACGAACTGGCCGAGGCGGCGCATCATCAGGGGCAGGTCTTTCGGGCCGACAAAGATCAGCGCCGCGATCGCCAGGATGACGAGTTCGGAGAAACCGATTCCGGGCAGCATGCGATGTGCCCTCCGTCAGGCTATCAGGACGATGCCTGGGATTCGTCCTTCTTGGGGGTGACGTTGACCATCTTGTCTTCATCGCCCGCCTTGGTTTCCTCGTCCTTGAGGCCCTTGCGGAAAGCGCCGATGCCCTTGGCCATGTCGCCCATGATCGCGGAAATACGGCCCCGCCCGCCGAACAGCAGGACGGCGGCGATCACCACGATCAGCAATTGAATCCAGCTTGGGGCCATGCCGGGGGTCTCCTTGACGTTTCGGGAAGTATAAGGGCCGCAACCGGCTGGAACAATGGGGCGAAGCTGCTTAAAGGTCTGCGGATGCGTATTGCCACATGGAACGTCAATTCGATCAAGGCCCGCTTCCCGACCGTGCTGGAAGTGCTGCAGGCCATAGACTGCGACGTGGTCTGCCTTCAGGAACTGAAGTGCGAGACCGACGCCTTCCCCTATATGGAGCTGGAAGAGGCTGGCTGGCACTGTGAGGTGCTGGGCCAGAAAAGCTATAATGGCGTCGCCCTGCTCTCGAAATTTCCCCTTGAGGACGTCAAAAAGGGCCTCTCCACCATGGAGGACGACCAGGCCCGCTTCATCGAGGCGCTGGTCATGTGTGACCACCCGATCCGGGTGGGTGGGCTCTACCTGCCGAATGGCAACCCGGCGCCGGGGCCGAAATACGACTACAAGCTGGAATGGATGGAATGCCTGCTGGGCCATGCCCGCGAGATGCTGGCGGCCGAGGAGCCGTATGTGATGTGCGGCGACTACAACACCATCCCCACCGAAGTGGACAGCTGGGACGAAACCAAATGGGCCGATGACGCCCTCGCCCTGCCCGAAACGCGCGAAGCCTTCCGCCGGATCAAGTATGCCGGCTTCGCCGATGCCTTCGAGATCGCTGACGGCCGGGCCCACCAGTACACGTTCTGGGACTATCAGGGCGGCGCGTTCCAGAAGGATCACGGCATCCGGATCGACCACCTCCTGCTCTCACCGCAGGCGGCCGACCGGCTCCAGTCCGTCGAAATCTTCCGCAAGGCCCGCAGCCTCGACAAGCCATCGGACCATGTACCGGTGATCGGCGTGTTTGACGCTTAAGGCCGGTCCACCTCGTCGGCCCAGGCCGCCAGCCAGAATACGGCCGACTGCCAGTTAATGGCGACCTCGTTCAGCTCATAGGCGTCGACATGATCGGCATAGCAGGTCTGGGCGTGGCACATCTCATGGATCGCCGCCGATACGGGCCCGGCGATTCCCCGATTGTTCGGCCCGCCTGACACCGCGCCCGGGGGCGCCTCCGGATAGCCTTCATAGTTCGCCCCGGCCCAGTGCCGGTGATGCGGCGCACGGAAGGCATTCTCGCCATGGCCGGCGACATAGGAAATGTCGCGCGGATTGCGGCCGAGGATATAGTCCAGCAGGTCGAGCGCGCCGTCGCGATAAGCGGTGTCGCCGGTATATTCGTAGGCATTGGCGAGGATGATGCCACGATTGGCGAGTTCGCCAACCGAGCCCCAGGGCCATATTTTGTTCGAGTACGGAATGCCGTAGCCCTCGGCCGGGCGCTGAGCGAGATAGGCGTCCGCCGTTGCCTTCAGCATGGCGCGGGCCTCGTCCCGTGTCGCCCCGTCCTCGGCAAGGCGGGCAAGCGTCATCAGGCCGGCATGTTCGGTATCGCCCCAGCCCGTCTGGCGTTTGCCAGTGGTTGCTGGATCGAGCTTTGCCTGTGCCGCCTCAAGGTCGGACAGGAAGGTAGCATCGCCCGTTGTCGCGTAGAGTTCGGCGGCGGCCCAGAAGAATTCATTCTTCGGATCGGACGAACTGTAGGGCCCGGAGCCGGTGAAATTGTTGAAGGAGTACGCGTCCGGCACGCGCTTTGTCGCCGCATAGGCCCGCTTCGCCGCATCGAGGCAGCGGGCGGAGAAGTCCGCATCGATCTCCGCGAAGATGCGGGCGCACTGGGCGCCGGTCGCCGCAAGGTGCAGCGTTGCTGTGACGGAGGGCGGATAGAGCGCGCGCGGCGTGTCGTTCTCATGCGGCATCATCGGCACGGGCGGCCATTTGATGTCGCCTTCCTTGTGGTGCGCCATTCCGGAAACGTCGACTACGACCGGCTTGAGATTTTTCGGCCCGCCTTCCGGCCGGCCCAGCACAACGGCTGCACGCGCGCCGTCCGGCGCCTGCATGCGCAGCATCCAGTCCATGTTGAAGCGGATCTCGTCCAGCAAATCGTTCTGGCCATTGCCAGCCTCGGGGATCTTTACCTTGCCGTCTTCGAAGCCGCCAAGTCCGGCCTCAAAGGCATTGAACAGGGTCCAGGTCGTGATGCCCGCATTGACGACATATTTGCTCTGGTCGCCGGCATCGTACCAGCTGCCGTGCACGTCGAGGGAATAGTCGCAGCCCGGCCAGTCGACGCCGTTCATGTCCTTGCCTGCAAAGCAGGTCAGCGTCTCGGTCTCATGCCCGGCGGGACGCGCCCAGGCCTCACCCGCAAAGGCCGCCTCGATCGGCACGCCGGCACGGTTCTGGTAGTAATAGTTCAGCAGGTCGTATTTCAGCGTGCGGAAGACATCCTCGCCGACATCGAACGGATGGCTCTTGCCGACGCCGTCGACGTCCAGCACCAGCCCCTCGCCGGCCGCGAGGCCGCCTTCCAGCATGATCGTGTGAACGCTGGCGCCGGACCCGGCATCCGGCCCGAACACTTCGGTCGCACCGGCTGCGACCAGCGTTCCAGCAGGATCATGGATGGCCCAGTCGAGCGGCCCGGCGGCATCCGTCTCAACCACGGCAACGATCGGATAGCCCGGCCGGAATCCGGTCTGGCTGAGGCGCACGGCCCCGCGCGGCGCATTGAAGGCGGCCAGATATTCGTCCACCTTCGGCGTCACCACTTCGGACCCATTGGCCATCGCGGCAGGAGCGGCCGCCTCATCCCCAGTCGAACAGGCGGCCAGAAGGAGGCCGGCGGCAGCCACCGGCAGGACAACAGACAGGGCAAGCTGGCGACGCAGCGCAAAGGTCATGACGTTTTCTCCCGGTTTTATCCGGGCATCAAACGCCTTGCCGGCCGCTTATGTCAACCTTGTCGCAAATCGCCTCCGGCCCGGTCAGTTGACCGAACCGTAGGTTGCCCCCGCATCATCGAAGTAGGACCGCCAGAAGCCTTTCACATCCGCGATGGGCAGGTCGTAGATCTGGCGCGGCACCACGCGGGCCACCACGTCAACGCCTTCCAGCTTCGGCACATTCGAAGCGATCTTCGAGTCGAGATAGGCGTCATAATCGGCGCCGATCCTGTAGAAGGAGAAGCTGTCGGAGTGCTGCATCAGGTCGGACACCAGCACCATGCGGCGCCCGTCCTGGGAAGGCTGGAAGTCTGCCCGGTCGGAGATCGCATAGATGGCTTCGGAAAGCGGCGAGTTCGGCTGAACCGTGTCGAGCAGGGCATGCTCCACCGTATCGGCCAGCGGCTGGTAGAATTTCTTCTGCCATTCCTGCTCGATCATCTTCGGGTTCTGCGTGATTGGATTTGCCGCAGCGGCGCTGCCCGGCGAACAGGCCGTGTACAGAACCTTCGGGCTGTAGGGGTCGACCGCATTCGGCGTCATCACGGTCAGCTTGCCATATTTCGGCAAGCCGCGAGCTTCGTCATTCACAAGTTCGCGCACCCAGTCGAGATCGTTCGGATTGAACGGGTCGGACTGGTCGATCAACAGGATCGTGTGCGCCGGATCCCTATGGTCGATCCGGCAGCTGCTGTCCGGCGTCACCGCCGGCGGCTGGCTGAAGGCGACGAGCGCGAACACGCCGAACACGCCGCTCAGCATGGCGGCAATCGTGCCGCGCCAGAACCAGGGACCTTTTTCGTGCCTGCGTCTTGCCATTGTAGGCTACTCCCTAAGCGCGCCGGGCCATGTCGACGGGAACATGAGTCTCGCCCTTGGCCTGCTTGGCGTCGCGCACCTTGCCGATCTCGGCGATGACCTTTTTCTCGATCGAGGAGAGGCCCTGCTGCACATGCTGGATGTGCTGTTCCAGCCATTCGCGCGAGATGTTCAGCGCCTTGATGTTGTTGTCGATAGCCTTCATCGCGGCCTGCGCCTGGTCACGCTCCTTGGCGAGTTCGAAGGCCGGCAGTTGCGGCGTGACGATCTCGTCGAAATAGGCCGGGCACGGCGCCTGGTCGCCCAGACGGTCGCGATTGGCATTGCGGGCGCGGCGGTGCGCCTGGCGGTAAGCCACTTTCAGGCCGCGTTCCTGGTCTGCCGCGCGCGAGGCGATGGCGATGGCGAAATCCCGGCGCGAGTCGAGCAGGTTCATCGCCTTCTCGATTTCCCGCTTGGCCGCGACGTGACGCGACAGCTGCGTCTCGAACCACTGGCGGCAGGACGTGAAATAGTCGGAGAGGTCGTCGCGCACCGCGTTGCGCACCTGTTGGCGGCGCTCATAGGCCGAACGCTCCTTGCGCCAGACGCGGCCATAGCCCGGATAACGGTCGGAGATGCGGTCATAGCCTTCATAGATGGAGAGGCCGAACACCGTCAGTCCCATGAACAACAGGCCAAGGGCGATGAAGCTGTCGAGGCCGAAAATGTTCGGGAACATCGACTTGAACACTTCGGACGGCGAGATGGAGAACAGCGAGAAATCGCCCATCGTGCCGGCAGCATTGGCCGCCATCATGCCGACTTCCACAGCGTCGCGGAAATGCGCGATGAAGAAATTCAGGATCAGGCCGCTGACAAGGCAGGAGGCGAAGATCGTCCAGCCCAGTGAGCGCTGCACGATGTGCGCGCTGTTGAGGGCATAGCGCAGGCCGAAGAAGCCGGCGATCACGCCAATGCAGACGTTCACCGCGCTGACCGCAAACGCGATCAGCATGCCGCCCATCAGGCCGTTCGACTGGGCGTCCTTGAACAGCAGAGCATTGAAACCGCCTTCCAGGATCATGATGAAGACGAGGATCGCGATGGCTTGCTCGACATTCTTCTTGATGTCGGGCGTGCGGTCGCCGATCCGGTCGCCATGCTTGGCGCGGAACTGTTGCAGTTCGATGATCGCCGCTTCGTGGGTGTCTTTCGCCTGGATCGTGTCGTCCGTCTCATAATGACGGTACTCATTCTCTTCCGACTTGATCGCCTCGCGCAGCTGGTCGGGGTGAATGTCGATCGGCGTGTAATCGGCGATGTAGTTGCGAATCGTGGCGGCCGTGGTGGACATCCATGTGCCGAGCCCGCGGCGCACCTCTTCAGCGCGCTCCGCGATCAGCTGCTCGCGCTCGCTCCACTGGTCCTGCGTGATCGCCTCGGAGACCGGCAGGCCGTCCTGAGCGTCCGCCTTGGCATCCTTGCGCGTCATCTGGCGGCTGATTCCCAGCTCGCCTTTCGCGCGTTTGCCTTTCAGGCCGTGCTCGCCAAGGTCATTCCGCAATTCGAGCGGCTTCACCTTGGTCTGACAACCGACATCCGCGCCCCAGCGCACGTTGTTCTTCGCCATTACGCATCCTCATTAACAGCAAGGGTCTGGAAATTAACTTTCGCCAGATTGCGCAATGTTGGTTACTGATGCGTGAACCGACGGCCCGCATGTGCAATTCGTAATGGTGCTTAACGCAGCGCTGATGCCACCAGATCCAGGAATTGCGGGCCCGACTGGAAGACCGTGAGCGCATCGCCCGATGGCAGGTAAGCCACCGGCAGGCCGAGACGGGCGGCCTCCGATTCGATTCCCGCTTTCCATTGGTCCGAAGTCTCCTCACCCGACACCGTCAGCGCCGGCACACCTTCGAAACAGGCATCCTGCAACAGCGCATCGTGATTGAGGGAGGCGCCAATCTCCATCGCAAAGGTGCGCGCATCGATGCGGGCGACCAAATCGTCGATGGCGTCGTCCGCCAGATCGGCATGATCGCGCAGAAAGGCGATGTCGCCGGCGCTTTTGCGCAGCACCGTCTCGTGCACCCAGCGCCGGCCGAACACGCCCCAGGAACTGCGCAGGCCCATCAGGGTGAGGCGCGCACCGGCCGGGCTTTGCAGGGCCTGTTCCAGCGCACGGGCAAACCAGGCAGGCTGGAACTCACTCATGATCGGATGATTGAAGGCGCAGTTGGCGAACACCGACAATGCCACGCACGGGCTGACCCCGGCGATGCGATAACCGACCGGGTTGGCCGTACCATTGGATACCAGCACGGCATCCCTGAACCCGCCGCGCTCGATGAATTCCATGACGAGCGCCGCCTGCTGCACCGGATCGGGCAGTGGCGCGTTGCGGCCGAAGCCCGGCCGGCGCACCACAATCGTGCGGAAGCCGCGCGCCGAGGCGGGCCCGGTAAAGCTGTGCGGGGCGGGCCCTGGATATTCGAGCGAATTGAGCAGGATCAGCGGGCGCCCGCTTTCGGCGCCGGAGACGAAGAATTCCAGCGAGCCCATGGCATCGCTACCCCGGAAGACGTGGAAGTCGCCGCCTGCCGGACCGCTGCTCTGCTGCTCTGGAACCAGACTCGACTGCGACGTCATACCTGCACTTCATCCCCCCGGATCGCGGCCACAAATACGGATTCTTTCGGGCCTGCCACCTTAAATTTTGAACATGGGCCGTTCGTCATTCCCGCAACCGCTGGAGATTGGATTCCGGCCCCGACTGGCCGCATTGGCGGCGCGCCCGCAGGCACACCCCGCCTCCCGGGTGAGCATCGTGGTGGGCGTTCAGCGGACGCACGACCATGAATGCCGACGGATGACAAGAGGGCGTATGCGCCATGACGCGGGCCGATCAGATCTGGAAGGCCGGGTCCGTCACGGCATGGAAGGCCGCTTTCGGCTGGCGGTCCGGATCGAACAGCAAGGGATAGTTGTTCCGGCTGACCGGGAAATTGTTCAGCCATGACTGGCCGTCCTGCACGCCCCACATCGTGACGGAGGTGACACTGGGCCGCGCGGCAAAGCCATCAAAGAGGGCGCGGTAGAGCGCCGCCTGCTGGGCATAGATACCGGGCGGCACGTCGGAGGCGCGCGTGCCATAGGAGCTGGCACAATTGACGCCCGAACCGAAACACTCTCCGGGGTCGGAATAAACCGACACGTCGATCTCGGTGGCATGGTTTTCAAGGCCGAGGCCCAAAGCATCGACCGCATCCATGGCGGCAAGGCAATTGGCGGCGCTGCTGTCGATCTGCAGGTGGAACTGGTGGCCGACCCCGTCGACCGGCACGCCGCGCGAAACAAGGTCCTGCACGATCTGGAGGAGCCGGCCCCGCTTGGCGGAAAATTCCGTACTGTACTCATTGATGAACAGCTTGCAGTCCGGATCGGCCGCGCGCGCCGCCTCGAAGGCCCAGTCGATATAGGCACCATCGCCGACGGCCTGGAACCAGTTGGAATTGCGATAGGGCGCCGTGCCGCCATCCGCATCGCTCACCACCTCATTCACCACGTCCCACGCATAAATGCGCCCACGATAGCGCGAGACGACATCGGTAACGTATTGCTGAAGGCGGTCACGGATATCGTCGCGCATGCCGGCGAGGAACCAGTCGGGCGTGGTCTGGTGCCAGAGCAGTGCGTGCCCCCGCACGGCGATGCCGTTCGCCTCCGCCCAGTCAACCAGCGCGTCGGCGCGGGAAAAGTCGTACCCGGAGGAAGTCGGCGCGATGATGTTGGCCTTCATCTCGTATTCGGCGGTGATGGAAGAGAAGTGCGTCTCCAGCAAGGCGCGGTCGTCCGTCTGCGTGGCGATCTGGGCCTGCTGGATGGCGGCGCCGACGGGGAAATTTGCAGCATAGACATCGCGCAGCGCCACGGCCGGGGGCGGCGGAGGGGGTGGTGGAGGCGGAGGTGGGGGTGGAGGTGACGGGGGTGACGGCGACGGCGACATCCCGCTCCCGCCGCCCCCGCCGCCACAGGCGCCCAGTGCCCACAGGCCCGCGCCGCCGAGCAGGCGAATCCGGTCGCGTTTCGAAAACTCCATGGCGCGCCTCCCGATGCCGGGCTTCGCTGCCCGGTCGCTGTTTGCGCTAACACGCTAGTCCAGCCACACGCTTATGGAAAGCGCGGCGGGGTCAGCGCCGGGTGAGGCGCAGCTCGCTACCAGGATGAGGCGGGCGGTCGTCCAGGCGGTAGGGACGGTGTTCGAAGCCGGGCACCGCCTCAAACCGGGCCCGGCCGGCTTCTGGCAGGACAAGTGCGGTAAGATCGCCGCCATGTACGGCGGCGGTGTCGATGCCTGTGGCGTGGGCGAAACAGGCCGGCGGCCCGAGCCATGGCTGGTGGCCGAACACGACATGGCCGAAACGGCCATCATAGGCCTCTGCCCAGAATGGGTCGCCCGGCTGGTGGCTTCCCAGAGACAGGAACTCGCCGTCGTCGGCGGAGATATGCCGGGTGCGGAGGATCTTGCGGAACCGGTCGCGGGCCTTGCCGGTCAGCGCGGCGGCCTGTTCCGGGGTTTCCGGGAAATGGTCCATCGTGCCCGGAATGCCGCCATGCACGACCAGCACATTCCAGGCCGGCACTCTCAGGAAAGCCTGCGCCCCGGCAAGGAAGGCCCGGTCATCGGCGGAAAGGCCGGCGTCGAGCTCGGGCAGTTCCGGCGAGGCCTCGGCCATGGCGCGCGCCACGCCCGGCCGCGCGCCGGTATTGTAATGATAACGGATATGCTTGTCCTCGTGATTGCCCTCGACGAGGATGGTCTCGAACTCGGCCGTTTCACTGAGGTGGCGGACGAACTGGACCACCCCGGCCGGGTCCGGCCCCTTGTCGACCAGATCGCCCACGAATACGAGGCGCTGGCCGGGCCCCAGCGCGAGCTTCGCCACCAGCGCCTCCAGCGGGCCCAGCATGCCGTGCACGTCTCCGATGATGGCGGTTTTCATGGCGATCCTTTCCTGCCGCGCATGTGGCACCTGCGGCGGCGCGCATCAAGATGCCGGGCAAAAGGGCGCTCATTCGGGTTGCAGCCGGGCCTCAGGATGCGCAATCGACCGGCAAAGGTGCGGCGATTGGCGGAAGCGGTCCGCCTGCCGCGTCGCCGCCCGGCCGCCCCTTGCTATGCTCTCCCGGGGCACAGCGAATAGCGGATCGGGCGGGCTCTTGGCGGAAACATACGATCTCATCGTCATCGGCAGCGGCCCGGCCGGACGGCGCGCGGCGATCCAGGCCGCCAAATTCGGCGAGCGCGTGCTGGTGGTGGAGCGCGGCCGGCGTGTCGGCGGCGTTTCCGTCCATACCGGGACGATCCCGTCGAAGACGCTGCGCGAGACGGCGCTCAACCTGTCCGGCTGGCGTGAGCGTGGCTTCTACGGCCGCTCCTACCGGGTCAAGCAGGACCTCAGCGCGGACGACCTTCGCGCGCGCCTCGAAATGACGCTCGGCCATGAGGTGGAAGTGCTGGAGCACCAGTTCGCCCGCAACCAGGTGACCACCCTGCGCGGGGTCGCAAAATTCACCGGGCCGGAAACCTTCGAGGTGACCGGGGAGGAAGGCGAGACCTTCACCTTCACGGCGCCGAGATTCGTGCTTGCCGTCGGCACGGTGCCGTTCCGGCCGGACTATGTGCCGTTCGACGGCGTGTCCGTGTTCGACAGCGACGAGATCCTGGACCTCAAGCGCCTGCCCCGCTCCCTCTGCGTGATCGGCGCCGGCGTGATCGGCGTTGAATACGCCACCATTTTCAGCGCGCTGGATGTGCATGTCACGCTGGTGGAGCCGCGCGAGACGATGCTGGACTTCATCGACCGCGAACTGATCGAGGATTTCAAGCACCAGCTGCGCGACCGCGGCATGGTGCTGCGCTTCGGACGGAAAGTGGACGCGATCACGACCTCGCCAAAGGGCTGTGAAGTGAAGATGGAGGATGGCCGCACGATCCGTTCCGAGATCATCCTGTTCGCCGCCGGGCGGATGGGGGCGACCGCGCCGTTGAACCTTGAGGCCTGCGGCCTCGACTGCGACCATCGCGGGCGCCTCGGCGTCGACCCGCAGACCTTCCAGACCGCCGTGCCGCACATCTATGCTGCGGGCGACGTGATCGGCTTTCCCAGCCTTGCCTCGACCTCGATGAAACAGGGGCGGATCGCCGTCTGCCATGCGCTCAACCGCAAGGCCCACGACCCGCCGGAATTCTTCCCCTATGGCATTTACTCCGTCCCTGAAATGTCGACCATCGGCATGACAGAGGAAGAAGCCCGGGCGGCCAACATCTCCTATGAGTGCGGCATCGCCCGCTTCCGGGAAACCTCGCGCGGGCACATCATGGGCATTTCCAGCGGCGTTCTGAAAATGCTCTTCTCACTGGAGACCCGCCGCCTGCTCGGCTGCCATATCGTCGGCGAAGGGGCGACGGAGCTGATCCATATCGGCCAGGCCGTGATCAACCTTCAGGGCACGCTCGATTATTTCGTCGAGAACACGTTCAACTATCCGACGCTTGCCGAAGCCTACAAGATCGCCGCCCTCGACGCCTGGAACCGGATGCCGGTGACTTGAAGTCGGCTCCGCGCCTTCAGGGCAGGTGCCCTTGAATCCCGTCCAGAAAGGCGCCGGCGGACTGATACATCGCGAAATAGTCTCCGGACGGAAGGAAGACCAATGGCAGGCCAAGACGCCCTGTCTCGGCGCCGATGCCGTCCTGCCAGGATGGCGGCGTCTCGATACCGGAAAAGGCCAGTGCCCGGACATTGCGGAAAAGGCCATCCTCCAGGACGGGATCCGGGTTCAGCGTCTGGGCCAGTTCGAACTGGAAGGTCGGAGGCTCCAGATTGTAGTACAGGTCTTCCAGGGCTTCGAGCAGAAGCGCGTCATTGGCCCGGATATAATCGAGATCGCCGGCGCTGCCCTTCGCCAGATTCTCATGCACCCATCTGGGACTGAATACGGCCCAGGAACTGTCGAGCCCCATGAGCGTCAGGCGCGCGCCGGTGTCGCTGGTCAGCGCCTGGCGCAGGGACCTGGCCAACCAGTCCGGCCGGATGTCTGCCATCGCATCGTAATTGAACATGCAACAGGAAAAGACGAGCAGCGAAATCGCGGACGTCTCGAAGGCGAGACGAAAGCCGACCGGATTCGAGGTGCCGGTGCAGACCACGACGGCCCCGTGCAGCATTTCCCGCTCCAGGAATGCTTCAACGATATCGGCCTGGTGGGCAGCGTCCGCCAGGGGCACATTGTTCCCGAATCCCGGCCGGCGGATGGCGTAGACGCAAAATCCCCTTTCTCCAGCGAACCTGCAGAACTCCGCCGGGGGCCAGCCCGGATATTCGAGACTGTTCAGCAGGACAAGCGGCCGCCCGACCGGATTGCCATCGACAATATATTCGAGCGTAAACGGAGAACCGGACATGCTGAAACGATGGATCGGCCGCCCGACCGCATCCTCCGGCGGGATGGCCCTCGCCCCTTTGTCACGGAAGATGCGTTTCCTCTGCAGACTGCCAGAAGTCATGTATTCGCGGGCCCACCCTTCAAGACTCAGAAAGCTAGATGAAAGATTTCCGCTCGGAAAGCATTCAACGCAGTCTTACGTTGTCATGGATATTGGGGGCCGATGAATATCCGTTCATGCTCCACTTAGAGCGGAATATTGTCGTGCTTCTTCCAGGGGTTTTCCAGCTGCTTGTTCTTCAGGCTACGGAGGGCCTTGGCGATGCGGCGGCGGGTGGAGTGCGGCATGATGATGTCGTCGATATAGC
>JAGQRO010000249.1 GCA_020425315.1 Hyphomonas sp.
TCGAGACCAGCCACGCCACCACGCATGAAGACCCGATCTATGAGGTCGACGGCGTGCTGCATTATTGCGTCGCCAATATGCCGGGCGCCGTGCCGCGCACCTCCACCTATGCGCTCAACAATGCCACCCTGCCCTTCGTGATGCAGATCGCGAACATGGGCGCGCGTGAGGCGATCAATGCGAACCCGCATCTTGCCAACGGCCTGACCGTCGATGCCGGCAAGATTGCGCACGAGGCCGTCGCCCGCGACCTTGGCGACGACTATGTGCGCCCAGCCTGGCTGAAAGGGTAACTTCAGACTCTGTAGTGGGTTCATTCAGTTCGTGTAGCGCCAGCCTTCACTTCCTGAACTGGCCGCACGGGCGGCATGCGGACTACTCCCTAGGCAATCGTCCACCTCGGACAGACCAGCCAAAAGGAGTTCTTCTCATGCTTCGCGCACTCGCAATTCTCTACAGTATCGCCTGCTACGCCATCGGCGTGGCGGCGCTTGTCTATCTCATCCTGTTCGTCGCCGGCCTCTTCGTGCCTGTCACGGTGGATGTCGCCTCGCCCTTTGCGCCGGACATTTCCGGCCTGAGCGCTGCCTTGTGGGACGCGACCCTGGTGGCCATCTGGGGCGCCCAGCATACGTTCATGGCCAGCGCCGGTTTCAAGAAGTGGTGGACCCGCTACTGCCCCGCCACCATCGAGCGCAGCACCTATCTCATCTTCGTCACCCTGTTCACCGCAGGCCTGGTCCTGTTCTGGGCGCCGCTGCCGGCCACGATCTGGGACGTTTCCGGCTCGCCGCTCGGCTATGCGCTGCTGGCCAGCTATTTCTGCGGCTGGACGATCACGCTGATCGCCACCTTCCTGATCAACCATTTCCACCTGTTCGGGCTTCAGCAGGCCTGGACCTTCCTGCGCCGTACCCAGTCGAAGACGGAGACGTTCCGCACGCCCTTCTTCTACCGGATCGTCCGTCATCCGATGATGACCGGCATCCTGATCTCGCTCTGGTCGGTGCCGACCCTGACGACCGGCCGGCTCGTCTTCAACGTCGCGATGAGCCTCTACATCTTCATCGGCATCTATTTCGAGGAAAAGACGCTCGTGGCCGATCTGGGCGAGGAATACGAGGCCTATCGCCGGCGGGTGCCCAGTGTCATTCCCGGCCTGCCGGCCGCAGCGCCCACCGCCACGCCGCGCTGATCTTCGCCCGCGAAGCGCGCTTCCTGACCGGGAGCGCGCTTTTGCCGCTTTTCGCCCGCCTGGTCCTGTCGATCAGGGGGTGACGAACCTCCCCGCCCCTGCCAGAAACGCGATTGAGGAATCGGGGCATTTTTGAAGAAGGGAATCTGCCATGAAGCAGACAGGATGGATTCTTGCAGCGTCGGCGCTCGCGCTCACCGCAGCCTGCTCCGGCCAGGGCAAGGACAAGACCGATACCGCAGACGCCGGCGGGTTCGACCTGCCCTATGAGAAGTTCACGCTGAAGAACGGGCTGGATGTCGTCCTTCATGTCGACAAGTCCGATCCAATTGTCGCCTTCTCCACCGTGGTGGAAGTCGGCTCGAATCGCGAGAAGCCGGGCCGCACGGGCTTTGCCCACTTCTTCGAGCACATGTCGTTCAACGATTCTGAAAACGTGCCGCGCGGCTGGAACCGCAAGGCGATCCCCGAATGGGGCGGCCAGCGCAATGGCGGCACCTGGAGCGACGGCACCATCTATTACGAAGTCGTGCCGAAGGATGCCTTCGACAAGATCATGTGGATCGATAGCGACCGGCTCGGCTACATGATCAACACGGTGACGCGCGACGCGCTGGAGCGTGAGAAACAGGTCGTCAAGAACGAGAAGCGCCAGCGCGTCGACAATGCGCCTTATGGCTACACGCAGGAAGTCATCCGCACCGCGCTCTATCCGGAAGGCCACCCCTATAACTGGACCGTGATCGGACAATTGCCGGACCTGCAGGCCGCCACGCTGGACGATGTGCGTGAGTTCTATGACCAGTATTACGGCGCCGCGAACGCCACGCTGGTCATCGCCGGCGATATCGACATTGCCGAAACGCGCGACAAGGTCGAGCGCTGGTTCGGCGAGATTCGCCGCGGCCCGGATGTCGAGCCGCTGGTGCCCATGCCGGCCGGGCTTTCCGAAACCAAATCCCTCTGGTTCGAGGACAGTTTCGCCACCCTGCCCGAATTGCGGGTGACCTTCCCGTCCGTGGAATCCTACAATGCCGACGAGCCGGCCTTGACGGTGCTGGCGCAGCTTCTGGCCGGCAGCAAGAATTCCCCCGTCTACCGCACCATCGTGGACGAGGGAAAGCTGGCGCCGGACGTGTCGGCCTATAATGACAGTATGGAACTCGCCGGGGAGTTTGTCTTCCGTGTACGGGCAAATGCCGGCACGGACCTTGACGACGTCGAGGCCGCCCTGCAGGCCGCCTTCGCCCGGTTCGAGGCGGACGGCGTTGACCCGAAAGATCTTGAGCGCATCAAGGCCGAACAGGAAACCATTCTCTACTCGCAGCTTTCCACCGTGCTGGGCAAGGCGATCCAGATGTCGCAGGACGATGTCTTCTCCGGCGACCCGGCCTTCCGCATCAAGGCGGCGGAGATGATGCGCGCCGTCACGGCCGAGGACGTGATGCGCGCCTACGAAACCTATGTGAAGGGCAAGCCCGCCATCCTGACCAGCTTCGTGCCGCGCGGCAGCGCCGACCTTGCACTGGAAGGCGCCCAGCCGGCCAGCGTCTGGATCGAGGAAGTGCGCAGCGATGTCGCCGCCGAGGAAGTCTCCGCCGGCGAGATTGCCGAATACGCGAACACGCCCAGCAAGTATGACCGGTCAGAGCCGCCTTTCGGCGAGCTGCCCATGTTCACGACGCCGGACATCTGGGAAGCCAGCCTCGACAACAATATCCGCCTGCTCGGCATCGAGACGAGCGAGACGCCGCTGGTGAATTTCGACATCACCTTCGACAGCGGCGCCTGGCTCGATGCGCCCGGCAAGAAGGGCACGGCGAACCTGCTTGCGGCGCTGATGAATGAAGGCACGGCCACGCGCACACCGGCGGAGATGGAACAGGCCATCGGCCTCATCGGCTCCGGCATCACGGTCAGCGCCGGCGCCGACGAGATCACGATCAGCGCCACGGCCCTCTCCCGCAATTTCGAGGAGACGGTCGCGCTGGTGCAGGAAATCCTCGCCTCGCCGCGCTTCGAGACGGAAGACTTCGAGCGCGTGAAGCTCGCCTCGCTCACCGCCATTCGCGGCCGCGATGCCGATCCGAACGCCATCGCCTCCCTCGCCCTCAACCGCCTCCTCTACGGCACCGGCCATCCGCACGGCACCACCAATGCGGGCTCGGCCGAAAGCGTGGAGAGCATCGGGATGGAGGATGTCAAAGCCTCCTATGACACGATGCTGGGCGCCGGCGTGCGCATCCATGTCGCCGGCGATGTCAGCGCCGATCGCGCCGAAGCCGCCTTTGCCGGCATTGCCGGCCTGGTGCACCCGACCGGCGAGCCCCTGCCCGATTATCCGATCCCGGAGCAGGTGAATGCCGGCAAAGTGTTCTTCATCGACGTGCCGGATTCCAAGCAGAGCGTTATCTTCGCCGGCAAGCTGGCGCTGAATTCGGTCAATCCGGATGCTGCACGGCTGAACTTCGCCAATGAGAAGCTCGGCGGCGGCATCAGCGGTGACCTGGCGCAAGTGCTCCGTATCGAGAAGGGATACACCTATGGGGCGGTCTCCTTCGTGTCGGACGGGCGCGCCCCGCAGGCCTTCCGCGCAATCACCAGCGTTCGGGCCAACGCCACCCAGGCCTCGCTCGACATCATCCGCAACATGATCGCCGACTATGGCCCGGGCTTCACCGAAGCCGATGCCGAGATGACCAAGGGCAAGGTGCTGAAGAGCAATACGCTGGCCTATGAGAGCCTCGGCGCCAAGCTGGGCATCCTGGACAACATCTCCAAATTCGGCTTCGCGCACGATTATGTGGAGAAGGAACAGGCCGAACTGGTGGGCATGACGCTGGACGATTTCAAGTCCGTCACCGCGAAATACCTGGTCGAGCCGGAGATGACCTATGTCATCGTCGGCGACAAGGCGACCCAGTTCGATGCCGTGAATGAATTCGCCGGAGGCAATCTGGTGGAGCTCGACATTTACGGCGAACCGGTCAGCTGACCACGGAACTCCGGCGGCGGGATCAGGGGATTTCCTGCCGCCGGATTACGACGTCAACGCCGCGATGGCATCGTCGATCGTCGCCCGCGGGCGGGCGAGGATGGCATCGATCTGGGCGCGCTGTTCGATGGCCAGCCACAGGCCCAGCACCTCGACATCCACGATCCGCCATTCGCCGCCACGCTGCAGCACGCGCCAGCGCACGGTGAGTTCTTCCTCCCCATCCGGGGTCACGCGTGTCTCCACCACGGAGTCCGTCGCGCTGCGGTCGACCGAGCCGATCACGCGGATTTGAGCGCTGCGGAATGTCGCCGCATTGTCCCGGAATGTGCCGGTCAGGAAGGTTTCGAAGGCGGCGGTGAACTTTGCCTGTTCCGCCTCGCTGATGCGGCGGACATGCTTGCCGAGCGAGAAGCGGGCCACGGTGGGCACGTCGATGGCGCGGGTAAACGCCGTCTCGCCATAGGCCGGATCTGCAATATCCTTTGCAGCGCGGGCGATCAGGGCCTCGGCCTCCGGGCCGGCATGGGCGCCAAGAGGCAGGAGGGAAACCAGGGCTGCAGCAATCAACGAACGGAACATCGGGTCGATCCTTCAGGTGTCGGCTGCCTTACATAAGGCGTGCCACCCCGCGGAAACCCCACGTCGCAGTATAGCACTCATGCCGCCGCGCATGGCGTGACGGAGGAGACAGGTTACCGATTCGGAGGGGGCGTGGCATTCGCGCCACAGGCGAGTTTCGAGGGCGGGTTCCGGTGCGGGCGGCCGGGCTTGAACCGGCAAGGCCTTGCGGCCGACGGATTTTAAGTCCGTTGCGTTTACCAATTTCGCCACGCCCGCACCGTGAGGCTGGACTTAACCGGTTTCGCCGGGGGATGCTATCGTCTGGCCTGTGATCGAAGGAGGGACGCCATGAACCATATTCGCTATATCGAGCCCGCCCTGCCCGAATGGCGGCGGCCCCTTCGGCCCGGCTCTGCAGGGGGCGCGTGATGCGGTATCTCCTGCCCATCAGCTGGTTTGTCCTGGCGGCAGCCGGCCTCGTCATCGCCGGGCTGCAGGCCGTATTCCTGTTCGGACCAGCAAGCGGCGCGGCGCTGATCGGCATCAGCCTGGTGCAGCATTTGACCAATTCCATTGCCGCCGTGGCGCTGGGCCTGGTCTATCTCTACATCCAGAGCACGAGGCCGTCCGCTGCCGTCCTGGTGATCGGTACCAGCCATCTCATCATGGCGATCTTCTCGCGCACCGCCCAGTTTATCGGCGACGGCGCCCGCGCGGCACTGATCTCCGGCTCGGACACCTCGTCCGCCGCCACGATCGGCTATGCCTATGGCGCGGCGGGCATTGCCGCGGTCCTCTCCGGCATCGTGTTCATCCTTGCCCTGATCGTCGCACTGAACACGCACCCGCCGCCGGAGACGGACGTGTTCTAGGCCCCTGCCGGCCGCCCCATAAAATCTGTCTATGGCAGCCATAGGAGTTTTCCTGCGGCGATCGACCGCCTTTGTATTTTAGTATTTGCTAATAATCTAATGCGCAACCACGGCACTCCCGCCGGGTTTCCATTTTCAGGAGTTCCCATGACCGATTCCTCCCAGGTCACCTATGTCCGCCAGTCCATGCCACGCCTCAACGAACCGGCCCCGGATTTCGAGGCCGTCACCACGCATGGCGTGCGCAAGCTGTCTGACTATCGCGGCAAGTGGCTGGTCCTGTTCTCGCACCCGGCCGACTTCACCCCCGTCTGCACGACCGAGTTCATGGCCTTCGCCCGCGCGCACGACAAGTTTGCTGCGCTCAACACCGAGCTGCTCGGCCTGTCCATCGACAGCAAATATGCCCACATCGCCTGGGTCCGCTCGATCGAGCAGAATTTCGGCGTGCAGGTGAAGTTCCCGATCATCGAGGACCTGTCGATGAAGGTCGCCAATGCCTATGGCATGATCATGCCGGGTGCGGACGATACCTCGGCCGTGCGTGCAACCTTCATCATCGACCCGGACGGCGTGCTGCGCGCCATGGTGTATTACCCCATGTCGAATGGCCGCTCGATCGACGAGTTTGTCCGCCTGATCACCGCGCTGCAGACGTCCGATGCCAACAAGGTGGCAACGCCGGAGAACTGGCAGCCGGGCGACAAGGTCATCGTCCCGCCGCCGCAGACGGCCGACGCCGCCGCCGCCCGCAAGGACGAGGGCTTTGAATATACCGACTGGTATTTCTCGAAGAAGTCGCTCGAACCGGCCTGAGCCGAACCGGAGACCCGGGGCACCTGCCCCGGGTCATCCGCCTTCGGATCAGTTCACCCGTTCGAACACGGCGGCCAGCCCCTGCCCGCCGCCGATGCACATGGTCTCGACACCGTAGCGCGCTTCGCGCCGGTCCATCTCGCGCAGAAGCGTGGTGAGGATGCGCACGCCCGTACAGCCGACCGGGTGGCCGAGCGAAATGCCGGAACCGTTGACGTTCAGCCGTTCCATGTCGCCATCGGTGAAGTTCAGCGCCTTGGTACAGGCCAGCACCTGCGAGGCGAAGGCCTCGTTCAGCTCGAAGAGATCGATATCCTTCAGTTCCAGCCCGGCGCGTTTCATCGCCTTCTCCGAAGACGGAACAGGCCCGATGCCCATCACTTCCGGCCCGACGCCAGCAACAGACCATGACACCAGCCGGCCCAGCGGCTTCAGTCCGTACTTGTCCGCCATTTCCCGTGTGCAGACGATACAGGCCGCCGCTCCGTCGTTCTGGCCGGAGGCATTGCCCGCCGTCACCGTCGCCTGATCGTCCTGCTTGCCGCGGATCGGCCGCAGCGTGGAGAGTTTCTCCAGCGTGGAATCGGCGCGGATATGCTCATCCTTGTCTACAACCGTGTCGCTCTTGCGGCCTTTCACCGTGAACGGAATGATTTCCTCGTCAAACTTTCCGCTGGCCTGCGCGGCCGCGGCCTTCTGGTGGGAGTTGTACGCAAATTCGTCCTGCGCCTCACGCGTGATCTGGTAGTCGCGGCGCAAATTCTCCGCCGTCTCGATCATGCCGCCCGGCACGGGATGGTGTTTGCCGCCCGCCGTATAGCGCCCGCGCGAGAGGCCGTCCTGCAGCATCAGGCCCTCGCCCTTCAGGCCCCAGCGCATGTCGATGGAGAAGAAAGGCGCGTTGGACATGCTCTCCGCCCCGCCCGCGATGACCAGATCATTGGCACCGGAGCCGACCTGCATGATCGCATTGATCACGGCCTGAAGGCCCGAGCCGCAGCGCCGGTCGATCTGGTAGCCGCCGGTGCCGGTGGTCAGGCCGGCGTCCAGCGCCACCATGCGGCCGAGGGCCGGGGCCTCCATGCTGGGATAGCATTGTGCAAAAATACTCTCTTCCACGGCCTCGGCCGGCACGCCCGTTCGGCTCATCAGCTCACTGACGACATGGCTGGCCAGGTCGTGCGCGTGCACGGTCTTGAAACTGCCGCCGAAGCCGCCAACGGCGGTGCGTACGGGTTCACAGATGACTACGTCTCTCATATTCCTATCCTTGCTGATCGCGGCCGCGGGCCGTTACCTGTTTACGGGCTTCTTCGACGGCATCGGCCGTCACTGAATTGGCATGCTCGACAGAGCGTTTCACTTCTTCCTTCATCGCCTTGCCGAACTCGATGGCGAAACCGTCATCGATCAGCGCCTTGTACTTGCGCAGGAGGTCCGGCTGGGTGGAGCAGATGTCATGGGCGAGCTTCATCGCTGCCGGCACGAGGTCGTCGGCCGCATAGACGCGATTGACGAGGCCCCAGCGCTCGGCTGTTTCCGCATCGATGAAATTGCCGCTGAAGGACAATTCCTTCGCCCGGCTGATGCCGATGAGGCGCGACAGTTTCTGCGACAGCCCCCAGCCCGGCACGATGCCGACGCGGGCATGCGTATCGGCAAAGCGCGCATTCTCAGACGCCAGCAGCACGTCGCACATCAGGGCAAGTTCGAAGCCGCCCGTGATCGCAAAGCCATTGATCGCCCCGATAATCGGCCAGGGATAATTGCGCATCGCGGCTTCGATATTGATGGCTTTGGAATCCTCGTCGGCGCCAAGGGCAAAGCCGGTCTGGCCGGCCTCTTTCAGGTCCACGCCCGCCGTGAAGGCGCGCCCGGCACCGGTCAGCACCACGGCGCGGATATCCGGATCGTCCTTCAGCTCGGTGAAGACACGCACAATCTCGCTGCGAAGGCCGCGGCTCAGCGCATTCATGGCGCCTGGCCGGTTGAGGGTCACGAGCGCGACAGGGCCATCGCGTTCCACCAGGATAATGTCGTCAGCCAATGCGGCCTCCCCTATTGTTCGCCTGCGGCGTGTCAGGCGCGTTTCTTGCGGATCAGATTGACGATCGCAATGACAACCGCGACGAGCGCGATCACACTTGCGACCAAAGCGAGATTGTATTTCAGCGGCGTCAGCCAGTCCTTCACATCCAGATAGTCCGCCGTGCCGGAAAGGGCGAGCGCCTGCACCGTGTTCTCGGTGAAATCCACGATAATGGTGGCAAGGCCCGGCAAGGCCGCAATCCAGCCGAACCGGCCGAAGAAGCGCAGCGCCATGCCCATGAAAAAGCCGCCATAGGCCAGCGGATAGGCGCTGTCCCACAGCACGGTGGTCCAGAAATGGGCGGTGCGCTGAGCGTCCGTCATCCCGGCGATCACGGCGCGGGCGCCCTCCCCGCTGCGCACCATGTCGATCAGTTGGCCGCCGGCCGCCTCGCGGAACACCATGAAGCCGAGCCCGATCAGGATCTGCAGGACGAACAGGGCCCACAGGACCGGCGTGCGTTTCAGGAAGTCTGCCATGCGCCGCATGTCCTTAGGGGTTGGCCGGCGGGGCGGTCTTGTTGGTGAAGAGGTGCACGATGCCGATGATCACGCCGAGCAATGCAATCAGGCCGGCGGCCGCGAACAGGCCGAATTTCAGCGGCGTCAGCCAGTCCTTGGCGTCCAGCACGTCTGCCGCGCCAGACAGGGCGAGCGCCTGCACGGTGTTCTCGGTCAGGTCGACAATCGAGGCGGCAAAGGCCGGCAGCGCGGCGATCCGGCCGAACTTGCCGAAGGACTTCACGGCCACGCCGACAAAGAAGGCGCCATAAGCCAGCGGATAGAGCGTATCCAGCACCACGGTCACCCAGAAATGGGTCCAGCGCTGGCCCTCGCTCATGGCCGCGATCACCGTGCGGCTTTCCGCGCCGGTCATCACCGTGTCGAGAAATGTTCCGCCCACGGACTCCACGAAGGGGCCGAATGCCAGGAAGATGAGCGCCTGCAGGATGAACATGGCGATCAGCGTCGGTGTACGTGTCAGGAAACTCATTGGTTCGAATCCTCCAGCCGTTCGGGTCTCACGCCCGTTGCCGCCACGATCGCTTCCAGCTTCGCGGCGATCTCTTCGATCAGGTCTTCCCGGATCGTCGAGGCGACAAGGTGCACGCCATTGTCCCCCAATGACCGGAACCAGGGATAGGAGCCGAAGGCGACCTCCGGCATCTCCTTGGCGAGCGCGCCCAGCGGCTCGGCAATGTCACCCTCGCGCAGGCCCGTGCCGCGGATCGTCACCTTGTGCACCACGGCGCCGGTTTCGAGGCGCGGGCCGATATCTTCCAGCATGGCCCGGGCGACCTGCGGCACGCCGGCCAGGGTGAACACGTTTCCTGTCTGGAAGCCCGGCGCGCCGGAGACCGGATTGGCGACCAGTGCGGCCCCGTGCGGCACGCGCGCCATGCGCCGGCGGGCGGGCGTGTAGTCCGTCTTCATCGCCTTGTAGCGTTCGGCCAGCATGGCGGTGACTTCGGGATGTTCGGATATGCCGACGCCGAAAGCCTTCGCGATGGCATCGGCGGTGATGTCATCATGCGTCGGCCCGATGCCGCCGGTGGTGAAGACATAGGTGTATTTTGCCCGCAACTCGTTCACGGCCGCGACGATCTCGTCCTCCACGTCCGGCACCGTGCGGCTTTCCCGCACGGGGATGCCCAGCGGGGCGAGATAGGTGGCGATCTGCTGCAGATTGATGTCGCGCGTGCGCCCGGAGAGCAATTCATCCCCGATCAGCAGGACAGCAGCAGTTGGCGCACTTGGCTCGGTCATGCCCTTTCCATCTCCCAACCGGCCCTACTCTGCAAGCGCGCGATAGACGAGATTGGCGGAGTCCTTGCGCATCTGCCGGTCCAGACTGCCCGGAAAACGCTGCACCATGCCGATGAAGAAGAGGTCGTTCTCCGGATCGATCCAGAACCAGGTGCCCGCCGCCCCGCCCCAATAATAGCTGCCGGCCGGCTGGGCCGCGCCGCTGGCGGCGGGGTCCATGATCACGGCGAAGTCGAGCCCGAAGCCATGGCCGGCCGTTGCGGCATTTGGCGTGGTCCCGTCGGAGAACAGGCTCATCCCCTCCGGCAACACATTGGTGCGCATCAGTTCGACGGTTTCCGGCTTCAGGATGCGCACGCCGTCCAGTTCGCCCTCATTCACCAGCATCTGGCAGAAGCGGGCATAGTCCCCGATGGTCGAAACCAAGCCGTGCCCGCCGGACTCCATGCCGATGCCACCTTCGCGGAAATCAAACCCCGGCGCGTCCAGCACCACCAGCTGCTGGCTCGCCTCATCCATGGTGAAGAGGTCGGAGAACCGGTCGCGCTGTGCATCCGGCACGTAGAAGCCGGTATCGGTCATGCCGAGCGGGCCGAACACTTCATCCTGGAGGTATTGCCCGAACCGCTTCCCGCTCAGCTTCTGGACGATATAGCCCTGCAGGTCGACGGACGTGCTGTAGGCCCAGAAGGATCCCGGCTGGAACATCAGCGGCACGCCCGACAGGCGATCGACATAAGTGTCGAGGTCCGGCGACAGGAGCACCTCTGCCTCGGCAAACATCTTGTTGACCGGGTCGTCGGCGAACAGGCCATAGGCGAAGCCGGCCGTGTGGCTCATCACTTCGCGCATCGTCGGCACATGTTCCGGATCGACCAGGATCGGCTCGCCCGCCTCGTCGAAGCCGGTGAACACTTTCAGGCCCGCCAGCTCAGGCACGTAGTCGGTGACCGGGTCGTCCAGCTTGAATGCCCCGTCCTCATACAGCGTCATCAG
>JAGQRO010000015.1 GCA_020425315.1 Hyphomonas sp.
GATAGCCGATGTCCTTGGAGATCTTAACGGCTTCCTTGGTATCCTCAATCAGGCCCATATGGCCCGGCACCGTGGACACGCCCGCCTCGGCAGCGAGTTTCTTGGAGCTGATTTTGTCGCCCATCGCGTCGATGGCGAAGGCGTTGGGGCCGATCCAGCCGATCCCCTCCTCTTCCAGCCTTTTTGCAAAACCGGGATTCTCGGAGAGGAAGCCGAAGCCCGGATGGATCGCCTCAGCGCCCGTCTGCTTCACCGCCTCGATGATCTTGTCGGCCAGGAGATAGGACTGGGCCGCCGGCGACGGGCCGATATGCACTGCCTCATCCGCCATTTCCACTGCCATGGACCCTGCATCGGCATCCGAATAGACCACCACCGTCTTCACGCCCATTCGGCGACAGGTCTTGATGACCCGGACAGCGATTTCACCCCGGTTCGCGATCAGGATTTTCTTGAACATGCGCGACTTCAGCCCCGTAAAAGTTTTCAGCCCGCCGGAGTTACGCTGCAGGCTGCAAGATGTCCACATCAGACATTTGGACAAATCGTCTTGACGCCGCGGCGCCATTTTAGTAGTGAACGTTCACTTACTTATGTGGAGACCCACCATGCCGACGATACGCATCGATCTCGAAGCGCTTCAGCAGGAAGGCCTGATCGGGGCAGACCTTGCCCGCCTGATCGCGGCACGGGCGCAGCCGGATGGCCGCGCCGGCCTGTTCGTCAACCTCGCTCTGATCATGGGCGCGCTGGCCGTGGCGGCCGGCACGATCGCCCTCGTTCCGAATGCCGGCACGGGGCTCGTCCTCGCGCTTGTCGCCATCGGCGCCGCGGAGGGGCTGAGGCGCCTTGCGCCCGGGGCCTCGCTGAAAGTCCTCTCTGCCGGGCTCGCCCTGATGGGCGTGCTGGGCCTCGCAGGCTGGGTCGGCTTCGAATATCGCGACGTGGACGAGGCGACGATGCCCGCCCTGCTGATCACGCTGATCCTCGGCGCCGGCGCGGCCTGGTTCCGTTCGGGCTTCCTCGCCGCGATGAGTGTGCTGGCGCTCGGCGCCGTGTTCGGCACGGGCACCGGCTACTGGCATGCCTGCTACGGCCTCTTCGTGGAGGAGCCGCTGGTCACCATCGGCGTGTTCGGTGCCCTCGCTGGTGCCCTCTACATGGTGCGCGAACACGCCGCCGAAGCCTGGGCGGGCCTTGCGGGCATCGCGGCGCGCACGGGATTCTTCCTGATGAATTTCGGCTTCTGGGTTGGCTCTCTCTGGGGCGACGACCTCGGCCCCCGCTACCGTTATACCGAAGCGCAGAGCTGGGAGGACTGGCGCGCCGCCACCACCCACATTCCCGACACGCTGTTCTCCATTGTGTGGCCGATCATGCTGATCGGCGTGATGGTGAAGGCGAAACGCGGCGGCTTTCTCTCCGTCACCGCCACCGTGTTCCTCGCCATCCATGCGTACACGCAGTATTTCGAAGTCTTTGGCGCTGAGCCGGAAACCCTCCTGCTCGGCGGCGTCGGCCTCATTGGCCTTGCCGTACTGGGCGTGCGCTTCCTGAAGCGGGAGGTGCGGACGGCCTAGTCGTCGAGGTGTTCGATGACTTCCTCGAAGGCGCGCACGCGGGCCGTCAGCGTGACGAGGAAGGCCGTCGACCAGCCGATCAGCAGGAAGCCGTTCATCGATTCCGCCGCGCTCAGCATGCGCCACTTGTCCGACAGGATGACATCCCCGAAGCCCACCGTGGTGAAGGTGGAGGTGGCGAAATAGAGCGCGGTTTCCAGCCGGTTGAATTCCCCCAGCAGCATATAGGCCAGCGCATAGACCCAGATCTCGATCGAATGGAGCGCGAACAGGCCCACCACCATTCCGAGGATCGACGCGCCCTGCCCGATCACGGAGACGCGTTGGCCCGGGTGCATGCCCCGCTGGCGTGTCAGGGCGGTCAACCCGACCAGGCCGCCAAAATGGATCGAGAAGGTAGCGACCACGAGAATGCTGGCCACCAGCAGGTTCAGGAAGAGCATCATGGTCGGGAAACCTCCGATCCCGAAGGCCTAGCAGGCAGGCCTTGCACTTTCGTTGACGGCCCGGCGATCTGCCGCCACAAGCAGGCAGCAAAACAAGCAGGAGGGACCCCATGGCAGACCTGAAAGACCTCGCCGGACGCAAGGCAATCGTTACCGGCTCGGCCACGGGCCTTGGCCGGTCCATCGCACTGAAACTGGCCGAGCGCGGCGCCGATGTGATCATCAATTGCACCAAGTCGATCGCCGATGCCGAACAGACCGTCGCCGACGCCCAGGCGCTCGGCGCGCAGGCCCGGACGGTGCAGGCCGACGTGTCCACCGAAGACGGCTGCCGCGCCCTTGCCGAAGCCGCTTCGGCCTGGGGCCGCCTGGACATTCTGGTCAACAATGCCGGCATCACCCGCCATGCCCGCGACCATGCAGACCTCGACGCCCTCTCCCGTCAGGACTTCCTGGACATCTATGCCGTCAATGTCGCCGGGCCCTTCCTGATGATGCAGGCGTGCAAGCCGCTGCTGGCCAAGACCTATGCCGACACCGGCCGGGCGGCCGCGGTGCTCAATGTCTCATCCATTGCCGGGGTCACCGGCATCGGCTCCTCGGTCGCCTATGCCGCCTCGAAAGGCGCCTTCAACACGATGACCCTGTCGCTCGCCCGGGCGCTCGCCCCGGCGATCCGTATCAATGCCATCTGCCCGGGCTTCATCGGCACGCGCTGGTTCAAGGACCAGATGGATGCCGAGCAATACGCGAAAATGGAGGCGGGAGTCGCCGCCTCGGTCCCGCTGCACGTCGCCAGCGGCCCCGACGACATTGCAGATTCGGCCGTTTTCTTCTGCACCGATGCCAGCCGTCATGTGACCGGCGAAACCCTGCTGGTGGATGCCGGCATGCACCTCGGCTACGCACCGCTGGCGGCCCGTTAGCCATATTGCAGCGCACAAAGCTGAGGCAAGCCTGCCTTCCGCTGCTCAATTAGGCGGCGTTCGGCCGGGTGGGCCCAATGTCTAACTTTTTTTAAGTCTTCCCCGGCGCGGAGCCGGGCCAATCTGGCCGTGGCGCTCATGAAGCGTTTGATTCAAGAACGGGGAAGTTCAATCATGGTTTCCAAACTCTCTCGGGCAGGGGTTGCCCTCGCCGCTCTCACCGCCGCATCTGGTGCTGCTTATGCGGAAGGCGAATGGTCGGGCAATGTTTCGCTCGCCTCCGATTATGTCTGGCGCGGCCTTTCGCAGTCGAATGAGGACATGGCGATTTCCGGTGGCTTCGACTACGCCAACGGCATGTTCTACGCCGGCACCTGGGCGTCCAATGTGGACTTCGAGGACGGGGCCGAAGACACAAATATGGAACTCGATTTCTATGGCGGCATGGCCAGCGAATTCGCCAATGGCGTCGGCTGGGATGTGGGTGTGATCTACTACTCCTATCCGGATGCCGAGGACGCCGACTATGATTTCCTCGAAATCTATGGCGGTCTCAGCTACGAATTTGAAGGCGGCGTCGGAATCGGCGGCACCGTGTCGTGGGATCCGGACAGTCAGAACGTGTATATCGAAGGCTCGGCCGGCTATTCCTTCACGGATGAGTTCGCAGTCGATGCGACGGTCGGCAATTACAGCTTCGACGCAGGCGGCGACTACACCAACTGGTCGCTCGGCGGCACCTATTCGACGCCGGTGGGTATCGATCTCGGCCTGCGCTACCACGACACGGACGGTGAAGACATGTACGGCTCGATCGCCGAAGAACGCGTCGTCTTCTCGATCTCGAAGAGCCTCTAGGCTCTCAGCCTGTCCTGCCAACCTGCTCGGGGATCATGCCCTCCTCCCTGCGCAGTACGGTGAAGGCCGCTGGTTCCGGATGGAATTGGCGGCCTTTGTTTGTCTGGCGGCGACCGGCCGGTCACGCTCCAATATGCAATGGCTGGATTTTGCCTGAACCGGGGCCTATAAGGTGCCAACATTCCGGCGGAGGGCAGTTATGCGCATTGGTGTTCCAACAGAAATCAAGAAACAGGAATCCCGTGTCGGGCTGACACCGGAAAGCGTGGGCGAACTCGTCCGCGCCGGCCATGAGGTCAGCGTGCAGGCCGGGGCCGGGCTCGGCTCGGGCTTTTCCGACGCCGATTACACCGAAGTCGGCGCGGCCATCCTGCCGGACGCCGACGCCGTGTTCAAAGCCGCCGAGCTGATCGTGAAAGTGAAGGAACCCCAGCCGGAAGAAACGGCGCGCCTGACGCCCGACCACACGCTGTTCACCTATCTCCACCTCGCCCCGGATCCGGTTCAGGCCGAGGGCCTCAAGAAGTCCGGTTGCCTCGCCATCGCCTATGAGACCGTCACCGACGACCAGGGCGGCCTGCCGCTGCTGCGCCCGATGAGCCAGGTGGCCGGGCGCATGTCGATGCAGGTCGCGGCCTGGGCCCTGATGCGCACCAAGCGCGGGCGCGGCATCCTGCTCGGCGGCGTGCCGGGCGTGGCGCCATCTAAAGTCGTCATCATCGGCGGCGGCGTCTCCGGCACCCATGCGGCCGAGATCGCGGTCGGCATGCGCGCCGACGTCACCGTCTTCGACCGCAGCAATCGCCGCCTCGACGAACTCGATTCGGAATTCCGCGGCAGCGTGAAGACGATGTACTCCACCGCCTACTCGCTCGCAGAGGCGATCAAGGATGCAGACCTCGTCATCGGCGCGGTGCTGATCCCCGGCGCGGCCGCGC
>JAGQRO010000250.1 GCA_020425315.1 Hyphomonas sp.
ACCTTCCCGGTGACCGATCCGATCGCCCGGGCCCTCGGTGCGCAGGATCTCGATGCCGAAGAGTCGGTGAACTATTCGCTCGGCGCGGTCATCACGACCGGCAAGCTGAACGTGACCATCGATGCCTACAAGATCGACGTGACGGACCGGATCGTCCTTTCCGAGAACCTCACATCGGCTGAAGTGCGGGCCTATCTCGAAACCCAGGGCTTCATCGGGTCCGGCGGCGGCCGCTTCTTCCTGAACGGTGTCGATACCGAGACCCAGGGTGTGGACATCGTGACGAGCTATAATTTCGGCGAGACCGAATTCGGCACGTTCAACGGCACGTTCGGGGCCAACTTCAACCAGACGGACGTGACCGCCGTTCCGGGAACGCCGCAACTGTCGGCGATCAACCCGGCGCCGGAACTGTTCGGCCGCGTCAATGTGAAGACGTTCGAGGAAGGCACGCCGAAGAGCAAGTTCACGGCCGGTCTCGATTGGGAGAAGGGTCCGTTCGGAGCAACCGTCCGCGCAACCCGCTATGGCGAGGTTCTGGTGCCGAACTCCAATGCGGCCAATGACTACACGCTCGATCCGAAGATCCTGATCGACCTGGAAGGCCGCTGGGATGTGAACGAGCGCTTCGCTGTTGCCGTCGGTGCCGACAACCTCCTGGACGAGTATCCGGATGCCTCGCCGGTTGGTCTGAACGGTACGGGCAATGTGCCCTTCTCGACCTACAGCCCGTTCGGCTATTCCGGCCGATTCGTGTATGCGAAGGCCACGATCAACTTCTGATCCGGATTGGTCAGCCCACAAACGAAACGCCGCCCCTCGGGGCGGCGTTTCTGCTTTCGGGGCAGGAATACGTCAGAGGCGCCGCACGAGATAGCCGGCGCGCGGGAAGTGAGCATGCAGGGTCTCAGCCTCGTCGCTGATCCGTTGCAGGATGACCCGCTGGGAATCGGCATGGACAAGTTCGCCCTCGACCCAGACGCGGCCATAATCGTCCGGCGCCACGGCGACCATTTCACCGGGTGCGAATTGCTGGGACTCATTGCGCGTGGTTGCCGCGACAAGCCGCGGGGCGGCGGCCCTGGCGACCCTCAGGGCCTCTTGCGACGTGATCGTATCCGGCTCCTGGCCCTCGAACTCGCGCAGGCGTTCGAACCAGGCCTTTGTGAGGTCGGCGGACTCGAAACACTTGGCCAGGAAGTCCGGCAGCGACTGGTGCATCCACCAGACATTCATGAACGCGTGCACGTCGACAAGGCCGGGCTTGGTGCCGATGAGGTAGAGGCCGGCGCCGGCGCCCTTGCCGCCCTGCAGGCGTTCCTCCAGCAGCATCAGGCGGGCGCGCCACTGGTCGCGCATCATCGGCGCGGCGGCTTGCATCGCTTCGATGTTGAAGGGCTGGCCGGACATTTGTTCGCGGTCCTTGATGAACTCGGCCGGCACCTTGTCGCCCATCTCGCCGAAGATCACCGCGACCGAGGCCTGGAACCAGCGCCCGTCCGTCCAGCCGGCCACCATCTGGGCGAGGCCCTCATGGCCGGGCAGTTTCAGCGTCGGGATCGGGAAACGCGCTTCCAGTTCGCGCAGGATGATGGCGGTGTCGCAGAAAATATCCGCGCCGATCTGCATCACAGGCGTACGGCGGTAGCCGCCGGTCAGCGGCATCAGGTCCGGCTTCGGCATGATGACGGGGATCTCGACGCGCGACCAGGCGAGGTTCTTCAGGCGCAGGGCCAGCCGGATCTTCTCGGAATACGGGGAGGCGGGGTATTCGTGAAGAATGATGCTCCGGGCGTCAGCCATGGCCTGTCCTGCTCCCCATTGTTTTTTCGTAACGTGCAGTCTTGCCGGGCTTTGACCGGGCAGGGAAGGGGCGAATTGGGCGCATGTGCAGCCCGCAAGAATCGGGTGGTCCGGGCCGGTCAGGAGGGGCAAAAGGGGGGCATGACGAATATGCCTTTCTCCCTGTCCGATCGCGCCACCGCCTATGAGCGCATGGCGAAGGCGCTGGTGCATCTTGGCGATACCTGGCGCGACTGGCCCGATCTGCCCTCCGTGGCGGCCGCGATGGGGCTCAGCCCCAGCCATTTCCAGCGCGAATTCACGCGCTGGGCCGGTGTCTCGCCGCGCCAGTTCCAGGCCGCCATCGCCCATGCCGAGGCCGGCGACCTGCTGCGCAGCGGCGCGAGCGTGCTGGAGGCGACCTATGAGACGGGCCTGTCGGGTCCGGGGCGCCTGCACGATTTGTTCATTGCCCATGAGGGCCTGACACCGGGCGAAGCGAAGGCCGGCGGCGGCGGGGCAGACCTCTGCCTCGGCCGGGCGCCGACGCCGTTCGGGGAAGGGGCCTGGCTGATCTCGCCCCGGGGCCTCGTCGCCCTCGGCTTCATCGATGAGGGCGCGCCCAAGCGCACCGGATTTGAACATCAGGGCCGGGGCGAGGCGGAGGCCTTCGCCGATCTTGCCGCCCGCTATCCGGACGCCGACATCCGCCGCGACGATGCAGCCGCCCGCGCCATGGCCGCCCTCGTGTTCGAGAAGGGCGAGCCCTTGCCCGTGGCGCTCTATGGCACGCCATTCCGCCGGCAGGTGTGGCGGGCCCTCTTGGACATTCCGGCCGGCTGCACGCGCACCTATGGGGAACTCGCCGCCGCCAGCGGGCATCCGAAAGCGGCGCGCGCGGTGGGCGCTGCGGTGGGCGCGAACCCGATCAGCTGGTTCATTCCCTGCCACCGTGCCCTTGCGGCGGACGGCCGGCTTCATAATTATCATTGGGGTGTGGCCCGCAAACGGGCGATGCTGACTTTCGAAAGCGCCCACGCCGCCTGACCGGCCGCCGGGCGCCCAGCCCGGACGGAATGGCGATGATCTTCTACCTCATCATAGTGGCGGCGCTGATGGCCTGGGCCGGCATGCTGGTCTGGAGGTGGAAGGCGGTGCGCGATTTCGCCCCGACGGTGCTGGAGGCGAAGAAGCGCGACGGCGAATTGCCCGACAGCATCAGCGAAGACCTGTTCAGCGATCTCTATGTGCGCAGCGAAGGCCCGCGGGCGCAGACCTATATCTTCATCTGCGCGGCGCTGATCGGCTTCCTGCTCGGCCCGTTCGTGGCGGGCTTCAACGCGGTCTGGAACATGTTCTGGCTGATGAGCGGGCGCTCGCCGGTGTTCGAGACCGGCACGCTGGTGCATACATTCGTGGTGTTCCTGGCCTTCATGGGCGTGACGATCGCCCTGCTGGCCGTCGCGATGCGGCGCTACTACGCGCTGACACCGCCGAATTTGAGACAAGTTGTGAGAGACCTTGGAGGGGCCGTGAGATGAGTATCGAATTCCTGCACACGATGGTGCGTGTCACCGACATCGACGCCTCGCTGGATTTCTACTGCAACGGCCTCGGCCTGGTGGAAGTCAGCCGGTATGACAGCGAGCCCGGCCGGTTCACGCTGGTCTTCCTGGCCTCGCCCGACGATGTGGAGCGTGCCGGCGGCATCCCGGAGGGCCGCAGCCCGACCGAGATGCAGATCCCGATGATCGAACTCACCCACAACTGGGACCCGGAGGATTACAAAGGTGGCCGCAATTTCGGGCATCTCGCCTATTCGGTGTCGGACATCTATGCCGCCGTCGAAAAGCTGCAGGCGATGGGGGTCACCATCAACCGGCCGCCGCGCGATGGGCGCATGGCCTTCATCCGCTCGCCGGACGGGATTTCGGTGGAACTGCTGCAGCGGGGCAAGCCGCTGGCGCCGAAGGAGCCGTGGGCCAGCGCGGAGAATGTCGGCGCCTGGTAGGCATCTGTCGCCCGGCAATGAAAAACGCCCCGCCGGCAAGTGCCGTGCGGGGCGTTTCACGTTTATGGGTCAGTCGCCTCAGTCTTCCGGCGTCTGCTTGCGCTGGTCGATGATCGGATAGTGCGGCTTCGGCCCGCCATTGCGGACGGCATCGAAGTGCGCCTTCGTCATCGCGAAGACCAGCGGGCTGAGGAATATCAGCGCGATCAGGTTCGGTGCGGCCATCAGGCCGGTCAGCGTGTCGGCGACAAGCCAGAACAGGTTGACGATATTCGCGACCGAACCTTCCAGCATCAGGGCGGCGGCACCGAGGAAGGTCACCAGGATCCAGGTGATGCGGAAGAGGAGGATCGGCTTTTCTCCGAACAGGTATTCGAAGCAGCGCTCGCCATAATAGCTCCAGCCGAGAATGGTGGTGAAGCCGAACACGGTGAGGCCAAGAGCCACGATGTGTTGTCCGATACCGGTGAGGCCGGCATCGAACGCCGCGACGGTGAGCGGTGCGCCTGTATCGCACCCGGCCGGCTGGCCATTGGCGAGGAAGCTTGCCGCCGTTTCGGCGGTCGGCAGGCATTGAGGGCCGAGGACGCCGGAGGTGAGGATCACAAGTGCGGTGACCGAGCAGACGATCAGCGTGTCGATTATGGTGCCCAGCATGGCGACGAGACCCTGGTCGACCGGGTCTTCGATCTTGGCCGCGGCATGGGCGATCGGGGCAGAGCCCTGGCCGGCCTCGTTGGAGAAGATGCCGCGCGCGACGCCTTTTTGCATCGCCAGCATGATCAAGCCCACCGAGATGCCCGCGCCGGCGCTTTCAATGCCAAAGGCGCTGCGGAAGATCAGGGCGAAGGCGCCCGGGACCGCATCAATGTGCAGGCCGATCACGATCAGGCCGCCAGCCATGTAGGAGATCGCCATCACCGGCACGAGACGGCTGGCCACGCTGGCGATCCGCTGGATACCGCCGAGGATGACCGCGGCTGCCGCGCCGGCCAGCACGAGGCCGGTGACGAGCGGCGGAATGGAATAGGTCGACCGCAGCGCATCGGCGATGGAATTGGACTGGATCGAGGCGCCAGTCCCCCAGCCGGCAAGCACGCCGAACGTCGCAAAGATGGCGCCGAGCCAGGCCCAGTTCTTTCCCATGCCATTGCGGATGTAATACATCGGACCGCCGACATGGCGCCCGTCATGGTCGATCTCGCGGAACCGCACGGCGAGCACGCCTTCGGAATATTTCGTGGCCGTGCCGACAATCGCCGTCACCCACATCCAGAACACCGCGCCCGGCCCGCCAATCGCGATGGCAGCGGCAACCCCGGCAATATTGCCGGTACCGATGGTGGAGGAGAGGGCGGTCATCAGGGCGCCGAAGGGCGTCACATCGCCTTCGCTGGACTTGTCGGGCGCCTTGAACAGCTGCCGGACCGCGAAGGGCAGCTTCAGCACCGACAACAGGCGCAGGCCGACGGTCAGGTAAATGCCTGTGCCCAGAAGCAGGGCGAGCATGGGCACGCCCCAGACATTGTCGTTGATCGTGCGAATAAAGTTTTCCATGGGCCTCCCCGGCTCCGCAATTTCGTTGCCGGCAGACTAGCCCCGTTTCCCCTGATGTGAAGAACCCATTGCAGGCGCCTCCCGGGCTGCAGGCGGGGCGCACAAGTATGTGGAAGGACGCCCTGTTTTCAGGCATAAGCCCGCGAATGACCGATACCCCAGCTTCCCGGCCGGCCAAGGGCGTCTTCATCAAGACCTATGGCTGCCAGATGAATGTGTATGACTCCGAGCGCATGCGCGATGTGCTGCGCCCCATCGGCTATACGCCGGTGGACAGCGCCGATGCGGCCGATCTCGTCATCCTGAACACCTGCCACATCCGTGAAAAGGCGACGGAAAAGGTCTATTCCGAACTCGGCCAGCTGAAACTGACCAAGCAGGCGCGTGGCGGCAATCTGACCATCGCCGTGGCGGGCTGCGTTGCGCAGGCCGAAGGCGCGGAGATCATGCGCCGCCAGCCGGCTGTGGACCTGGTGCTCGGCCCTCAGGCCTATCACAAGCTGCCGGAGATGATCGCCCGGGCCAGCCGCGCCGTGGGCGACCGTCTGGAGACCGAGTTCGAGACGCTGGAGAAGTTCGACGCGCTGCCGAAGACGCGCGAGGCAGACGGGCCGACGGCTTTCCTGTCGGTTCAGGAGGGTTGCGACAAGTTCTGCA
>JAGQRO010000251.1:0-6337 GCA_020425315.1 Hyphomonas sp.
TGCTGGAATGGTCGCAGACCGAAATACCGCTGACCACCAAGGCCCTCGCCGCGCGTGTCATCGCCGCGCTGCTGGTGCTTGGCGCGGCCACCGGATTCGTGTCGATCCTGCACGCCTCGGTTCTCGGCGCGGTGGCCATGCTGGTAACCGGTTGCCTCAATTACCGGCAGGCGAGCCGCTCGCTGGACCTGCGCATCTTCCTCGTCATCGGCGCGGCGCTGGCCATGGGCATGGCGCTGGAAAAGACCGGCGCGGCCCAGATGCTGGCCCATGCGGTGGTCAATCTCGCCTCGCCCTTCGGCACGCTGGCGGTTCTGTCGGCCCTGTTCCTGGCGGTGGCACTGCTGACGAACCTGCTGTCGAACGCCGCCACGGCCATCCTGTTCTCGCCCATCGCCCTGTCGGCGGCGCATGAACTCGGCGTCAGCGACCCGCTGCCCTTCCTTCTGGCCGTGATCTATGGCGCCAATTGCAGTTTTGCGACCCCGATCGCCTATCAGACGAACATGCTGGTCATGGGCCCCGGACACTACCGTTTTGGCGATTTCGTGCGCTTTGGCGGACCGCTGGTTTTTATACTTTGGTGCGTATTCACACTCTTCGCCCCTTGGCGGTTCGATTTGTGAGTGTAGAGTCATAATTAATGAAATTCACGGACTCGAAACTACTTCCCCCCGGATTGGAGCGGTCGTTACGGTTTTACGTGACGAATCCGGGCCCGTGCCCGTACCTGCCGGGCCGGAAGGAACGCAAGGCCTTTACCAACCTGGCCGTCAGCGAGTCCGACCTCATTCACAACATGCTGAGCCAGGCAGGCTTTCGCCGCAGCCAGACCATCGCCTACCGGCCCGCCTGCCCGCGCTGTAATGCCTGCCGCAGTGTGCGCGTGCCGACGCGGGACTATGTGCCCTCCCGCGGCGACCGTCGCACTCTGATCCGCAATGCCGGCCTAACGCGCCGCGCGGTCGAGGCGACGCCCACGCGGGAGCAGTACAATTTGCTGCGCACCTATGTGAAATCGCGCCACGAAGGCGGCGGCATGTCCGACATGTCCTATCGCGACTACGCCAATATGGTCGGCGGCAGCCCGGTACGCAGCTACATCTTCGAATACCGCGACGGGCCGGAAACTGATTCGCCGCTGGTTGCGGCCTCGATCACCGATGTGCTTCAGGACGGCTTCTCGATGGTCTACACCTTCTTCGATCCCGACCTGGACGAGCGCAGCCTCGGCCATTTCCTGATCCTGGACCATATCCGCCATGCGACCGATCTTGGCCTGCCGCACGTCTATCTCGGCTACTGGGTCAAGGGCAGCCCGAAGATGGATTACAAGCGCCGCTACAAGCCGCTGGAAGTGCTGGACGGCGACCGTTGGCGCCTGCTGCGCGACGACGAATAATGTCCGGTGAAAAGTCCGGAAACGGTCCGAATACAGTCCGATAATTGCCGGCGGAGACCGGAAGGGCGAGGGGAAGGAAACGCATGATCGACAGACGCAACCTCCTGGGGGCGGGCGTCCTCGGGCTCGGTGGGGCGGCTGCCGCTTTCGCCAATCCCTCCTCCGCACCCACGATTGGCGCCCCGGCGATCAGCCGCAACCGGCGCCGCCTCAACATGGTCACCACCTGGCCCAAGGGCCTGCCCGGCCTTGGCGAGGCCGCCGACCGCGTCGCCGCCCGCATCGCGGCCATGTCCGACGGGGCAATGGAAGTGAAAGTCTTCGCCGCCGGCGAACTCGTGCCGGCCTTCGAATCCTTCGACGCCGTCGCCAATGGTTCGGCCGACATGTATCACGGCGCCGAATATTACTGGACCGCCAAGTCGACAGCCTATCCCTTCTTCACCGCCGTGCCGTTCGGCATGACGGCGCAGGAAATCATGGGCTGGATCGATGCCGGCGGCGGACAGGCCCTGTGGGACGAGCTGTCCGGCCAGTTCGGCGTGAAGGCCATCCAGGCAGCAAACACCGGCCACCAGATGGGCGGATGGTTCCGGAAAGAGATCAACAGCCTCGACGATCTTGTCGGCCTCAAGATGCGGATCCCCGGCCAGGGCGGCGATGTGCTGCGCGCGCTCGGCGGATCCTCCATCGCCCTGCCCGGCGGCGAAATCTACCAGTCGCTGCAGACCGGCGCCATCGACGCGACCGAATGGGTGGGCCCGTGGAACGATTTCGCCCTCGGCTTCTACCGGGAGGCACCCTATTATTACGGCCCGGGTTTCCATGAGCCGGGCGCCAGCCTCGCCGTCGGCATCAACCGCCGCGTCTGGGATGGCCTGACGCCCGGCGAGCAGGCGATCATTCAGGCTGCCTGCGAGGCCGTGAACCATTTCTCGCTCGGCGAGTTCACCTATCAGAACGCCGTCCATCTCGACATCCTGACCCGCGAGCATGGCGTCCAGCTGCGCAGCTACCCGCCGGAAGTGGTCAAGCGCATGGCCGAAGCGGCCTGGGATGTGCGCGCGGCCTCCGGCAAGGACGGGGTGGAGAAGCGCATCTATGAAAGCTTCGAGGCTGGCCTGAAGCTGATGCGGAACTGGGCGAATGTGTCGGACGGGCCGTATTACGCCGCCCGCGCCGCCAGCAAGTAAGGCCCCGCGCGCCCATGGACCCGGCCTTTTTCCTTCATCTCGGCACCGTGCTCAAATGGATGGGCATTGCGAGCTTGCCCCTGTTCCTGCTGCCGCTGGTCGCGCTCGTCGTTCCGGGCCCGGTGGAGGGGTTTTCCAGACGCGTCAGCGCCCTGATCGACCGGGCGACCGGCTATGCCGGCGGCGCGGCCATCGCCAGCGCGCTGTTGCTGGTCTTCTTCCAGTTGCTGGTTGTCGTGCTGCGCTATGCATTCGGGATTTCCTTCACCTGGCTGAACGAACTGGTGATCTATGCCTTCGCGGCAATGTTCATGCTGGGCTCGGCCGCCGCCCTGCGCGACGATGCGCATGTGCGGGTGGACATATTGCGCCCCCGCTTCGGCGCGGCTGGCCGCAACTGGGTCGAGCTAGCCGGCATCTATTTCTTTCTCTTCCCAATCATGATCCGTATCCTGACGACAGGCGAGCAGGGCCTCATCCGCTCCTGGTCGCTGTTCGAAGGCTCGCGCGAATCCGATGGCCTGCCTTTCCTCTACCTGTTCAAGACGCTGGTGCCGGCCTTTGCCGTGCTGATGCTGGCGCAGGGCCTCTCCGAAGCGCTGAAGGCGGCGCTGCGCCTGACCGGACGGCTGGAAGAGGCCGCGCCCACGCCGGAAGTGGAGCGTGCGCATGGAGCTTGAATTCGTCCTCGCCCTGCTGATGTTCCTCACCGCCATCGGCGCGCTGCTGGCGGGTTATCCCGTGGCGCTCACCCTTGGCGGCGTTGCCCTCCTCTATGCCCTGATCGGCATCGGTCTCGGCGTCTTTCCCGAGCCGCTGCTGCGCTCCCTGCCGAGCCGCATCCAGGGCGGATCGATCATGCAGAACAACACGCTGCTGGCGGTGCCCCTGTTCGTGCTGATGGGCGTGATCCTCGAACGCTCGCGCGTCGCCGAAGACTTGCTGCACATCGCCAGCCGCCTGCTCGGCAAGCTGAATGGCGGGCTCGGCTTTGCCGTCGTGCTCGTCGGTGCGCTGCTCGCTGCCTCCACCGGCATTGTCGGCGCCACGGTGATCACCATGACCCTGATCGCGCTGCCCACCATGCTGCGCCAAGGCTATGACGCGCGCCTTGCCACCGGCACGATCGCCGCCTCCGGCACGCTGGGCCAAATCATCCCGCCGTCCATCGTGCTGATCCTGCTGGCCGATGCCGTCTCCAATGCTGCCAGCCAGGCGAGCCTGTCGAGCGGCGGACGGCCGCTCGTCGTTTCGGTGGGAGACCTGTTTGCCGGCGCCCTGATCCCGGGCCTTGTCCTCGTCGGCTTCTACCTCCTCTGGATTGCGTTCAACGCCGTCACAAGGCCGGCGCGCTGCCCGGCCGTGACGGTGGATGAGGACACCGCGCCGCTGACCGCACGGGAAGTCGCCTTCGGCCTCGGCGCGCCGCTGGCCCTCATCTTCGCCGTTCTGGGTGCGATCCTTGGCGGCATCGCCCCGCCGACCGAAGCCGCCGCCATCGGTGCGGCTGGCGCGGTGGTGCTGGCGGGACTGCGTCTTGCGCGCGAAGCCGGCAGCCGGCTCACCCCGGTCATCCTCGCCGGCCTCGCCAGCCTGATCCTCATCATCGTGCTGCGCAATTCGCTGGACCTGCGCCTCGGCGTCGAACAGATCGGCACGCTGAACATGGCGGGCATCCTGGTGACGGCGCTGGCAAGCCTTGCTTTCTTCGCCGCGCTGGTTGCGGGACTGGACGTACTGCGCCGCGCGCGCCAGCTCGGCCCGGCCCTGAAAAGCGCCACCAATATCACCAGCATGGTGTTCCTCATCCTGATCGGCGCGTCACTCTTCAGCCTCGTCTTCCGCGGCTTTGGCGGTGACGACATCGTGAAGGACATCCTTCACGCCATGCCCGGCGGCAAATGGGGCGCCCTGTTGATGACCATGATCGTCATGTTCGTGCTGGGCTTCTTCCTCGATTTTATCGAAATCGTGTTCGTGGTCGTGCCGCTGGTCGCCCCGCCGCTCATCCTGCTCGGCTTCGATCCTGTCTGGCTGGCCATCCTGATGGCGCTCAACCTGCAGACCAGTTTCCTTACCCCGCCCTTCGGGTTCGCCCTCTTCTACCTGCGCGGCGCGGCGCCGGCTGAAGTCAGCACACTGCAGATCTGGCGCGGCGCAGTGCCGTTCATTGCGCTTCAGGTGGTTCTGATCGCGCTTGTCGCAGCCGTGCCGGCGCTCGCCACCTGGCTACCCTCGCTGATCGTGAAATAGGCCATGGGACAGGACATCGATCCCTTCCGCGCAATTTCCATCAGCATGCGCGCGCACGACCTGAAGGCCGAGGGCCGGCGCATCCTGCACATGGAGTTTGGCCAGCCCTCCACCGGCGCACCGCAGGCCGCCATCGCCCGCGCCCATGAAGTGCTCGACAGCGACCCCATGGGCTATTGGGAAAGCCGCCCGCTGAAGGAACGGATCTGCCGGCACTACAAGGAAAGCTACGGCGTGGACGTGGCACCCTCGCGCATTGCCATTACTTGCGGCGCCTCACCGGCGCTCGTTCTGGCGCTCGCCACCGCCTTCTCGCCGGGGGACCGGATCGCCCTCGCCCGGCCCGGCTATGTCGCCTACCGCAACACGATCCGTGCCCTGAATTTCGAACCTGTGGAAATCCCCTGCGGCGAAGACACCCGCTTCCAGATGTCCGCCGCCGCCCTTGATGCGCTCGATCCCGCACCCAAAGGCGTCATCATTGCCAGCCCGGCCAACCCGACCGGCACGATCATCCCGTCGGAGGAACTCGCCGCCATCGCTGCCGTGACGAAGGCCAAGGGCATCCGCATCATCTCGGACGAGATCTATCACGGCCTCACCTACGGCCCCGAGATCCATTCGATCCTCGAATACGATTCCACGGCCTATGTGGTGAACAGCTTCTCGAAATATTTTTCGATGGCCCCATGGCGCCTCGGCTGGCTGGTCTCGCCGGCCGACGGCGTCAAACGCACCGGCGCCTATATCGGCAATCTCTTTCTCAGCGCGCCGTCGCTGGCCCAGCATGCCGGCCTCATCGCGATGGACTCGCGCGACGAACTGGAAGGCCATGTCGAGGTCTACCGCAGGAACCGCGAATTGCTGCTCGACGCCCTGCCGAAGCTCGGCCTCGCGCGCATCGCGCCGCCGGACGGGGCTTTCTACATCTACGCCGACGTGTCGAAGTTCACCAATGACAGCCTCGGCTTCTGCCTGAAGCTGCTGGAAGATACCGGCGTCGCCACTGCCCCCGGCGTCGATTTCGACCCGGTGGAGGGCAACCGGTTCGTGCGCTTTTCCTTCGCACTCTCCACTCCGGAAATCGAGGAAGCGCTGGAGCGGCTGATTCCGTGGTTCAAGGCGCAGCGGCAATCCTGATCCGGAACCCCAATAACCAGATGCAAAAGCGGCGACAGCCGGGGCCGTCGCCGCTCAAATCGGTGTGCGTGGCGGTGGACTAGAACTTCACCTGCGGCGGCTCGCTCAGCGTGGCGCGGGCCTCGCCGACATCGAAGAAGTCGCGCTCTTCGAAGCTGAACATGCCGGCGATGATGGAGCCGGGGAACTGCTCGCGCGCCGTGTTGTAGTCCTGCACGGCCGAGTTGTAGAAGCGCCGCGCAGCGGCCAGCTTGTCCTCGATGGCGGAAAGTTCATCCTGCAACTGGATGAAATTCGTGTTGGCCTTCAGGTCCGGATAGGCCTCGGCGAGGGCGAACAGCTTGCCGAG
>JAGQRO010000251.1:6460-14172 GCA_020425315.1 Hyphomonas sp.
AGGTTCGGGATCAGGTTCTGGCGCTGTTTCAGCTGCACATCGACATCGGCGAACGCCTGGTTCACGCGTTGGCGCTTCATGACCAAGCCGTTGTAGAGCAGAATGATAAAGCCAATGATCAGCACGGCAATGCCGAGCACGATGAGGAGAGGCTGCATGTCGGTTCCTCCGGAATACCTGCAATGGATCAAGGCCTAACCGGCACCGGGCTATTGCGCAAGGGAAACAAGATGGCTGCGGCAATCTCCTGCCTTGACCCGGCGGGCGCCATTGGCCACCCAAGACGGCAAGCGAGGCCTCCTGATGAATCCGTCGTCCTATATCCATACCGAACATCACAACATCCACCGCGTGGGATGGCTGCGCGCGACCGTGCTGGGCGCCAATGACGGCATTGTCTCCACGGCCAGCCTGGTGATCGGCGTCGCCTCGGCTGAGGCCAGCCCGTCTGCCATCCTGACGGCAGGCCTGGCCGGGCTGGTGGCCGGTGCCATGTCCATGGCCGCCGGGGAGTTCGTGTCGGTATCGTCGCAATCGGATGTCGAAAAGGCCGACCTCGAAATCGAGAAGGCCGCCCTCAAGCACAATCCGGAAGAAGAGCTTGAAGAGCTGGCGATGATCTATCGTGGGCGGGGCCTGAAGCCGGAAACCGCCCTGGAAGTCGCTCGCCAGCTGACCGCGAAGGATGCCCTCGGCGCCCATGCCCGCGACGAGCTGGGCCTCACCGATGTCGGCCAGGCCCGGCCGGTCCAGGCCGCGCTCAGTTCCGCTGTCAGCTTTGCTGCGGGTGCCGTGCTGCCCCTGCTGGCGGCGCTGGTGTCTCCGGCCCACCTTGTCACGCCGGTGGTGGCGGTGGTGTCGCTCATCACGCTGGCCATTCTCGGCATCCTGTCGGCCCGCGCCGGCGGAGCGAGCCGGACGAAGGCCGTGGTGCGGGTGGTGTTCTGGGGCGCCGCGGCGATGCTGGTCACGGGCCTCATCGGCGCCGCCTTCGGCACGGTCGTCTAGTCCGCCTCCGGAACTTAAGGCAGGATTGCCATGACCAACGCAATTCCGGTCCAGACGTGCTGCAGGCCCTGATCATCGCCGTCCTGACCGCCGGCACGCTCGGCGTGCTGATGGCACCGCAGGTGCGCAAGGCAAAGGCCTGGCGCGCGACGGTGACGCCATTGGCCTCGATCATCGGCAGCGGCTTCCTCGTCCTCGGACCGATCCTGGCAGACACGTATGGCAAGTATGCGCCGCTGGTCATGCTGGCCCTGTGCGTGGCGGCCTATGCCTTCGGCGCCGCGATCCGCTCCAACATCCGCACCATCGCCAGCCAGCCGGAGCGCACCGCACTGGAACGCCGGATCGAGGGCGCGGCCTCCTGGTCTCTGGCCTTCGCCTACTGCATCTCCGTCGCCTATTACCTCAACCTGTTCGGCGCCTTCTTCGTGAAGATGACGCCACTGGATTCTCCGGTCGCCGCGCATGTCGTGACAAGTATCACGCTGATCGTCATCCTCGCCGTGGGCTGGATGAAGGGCTTTGCCGCGATGGAGCGGATGGAACAGGTGAGCGTCAGCCTGAAACTCGCCATCATCGCCGGCCTGCTGGCCGGTCTGGTCATCCATTTTGCGCAGAAGGCCGCTGGCGGTGAGCTGATCCTGGCGGCGCCGTCCAATACGGGCTGGTCGGGCATCGCGCTCGGTCTCGGCCTGATCATCACCGTGCAGGGCTTCGAGACGTCCCGCTATCTGGGCGATGAATACGAGGCAGGCCTGCGCATCCGCTCGATGCGCTATGCCCAATGGCTCTCGGCGGCGATCTACATGGTCTATGTCGTGCTGCTGACCTACCTGTTCGACACAGGCGACATTCCGCTGACCGAAACGGCCATCGTCGACATGATGCATGTCGTCTCCGCCATCCTGCCGCCGCTCCTGGTCGCTGCCGCGCTCAGCGCGCAGTTCAGCGCCGCGATCGCCGACACAAGCGGCGCCGGAGGCCTGGCGGAGGAATTGTCGAAGGGCCGGTTTTCCCCGCGCATTGCCTATCTCGTCCTCGTGCTCATCGGCCTCGGCCTCACCTGGTTTGCGCACATCTTCGAGATCATCACCTATGCCTCGAAGGCGTTCGCGCTGTACTACGCGCTGCAATGCGCCATCGCGATCCGTGCGGCCCTTCGGGCGCCGAGGTCTCCGGGGCGGGCGGCGCTCTACAGCCTGTTCCTGCTGACGGCAATTGCCGTGCTCGCCTTCGGCCGGCCGGTGGAAGGCGCGGGCTAGCCCTCAATCTCTGCTTTCATCCGGGCGAGCAGATCCACCGCGTGCGCCGCATACGGACCGATCCAGCGCTCATGAATGTCGCGGATCGGCAGGGCGTTCAGATAGTTCCAGCGCACGCGCCCCACCTTGCGCGTCAGCACGAGATCCGCGCCTTCAAGCACTTTCAGGTGCTGCATCACCGTGCAGCGGTCGAGATCCGGAAAGCGGGCGCACAACTCGCCCGTGGTCTGCGGATTGTCCCGAAGGACATCGAGGATCGCCCGGCGCACCGGCGCGGCGAGCGCCTTGAACACGAGATCTTCGGCGGTTTCGTGGGTCACGCTTGACATGTTATGTTTTTATAACATGATGCAGCGAAACACAAGGATTCATGTGATGGACATCAAACCGAAATTCGAAGTCAGCGGCCGCATCAGCCGGCCCGTGGAGGAAGTCTTCGAAGCCTTCGTGAACCCGGAGAGCCTGTCGGGCTATTTCACCACGGGCGGCGCCAGGGGCCGTATCGAACAGGGCGCGACCGTCACCTGGGATTTCCACGATTTCCCCGGCGCCTTCCCCGTGCGCGTTGTCGAGGTGGAAAAGAACAAGCGCGTCATTCTCAAATGGGGCGACACCAATGCCGAGACCGGCGAGGTCGAAACCACCGTCACCCTCCGCTTCGAGCCGACCGATGACGGGCGCACCATCGTCTCCATCGCCGAGGAGGGCTGGCCGGCCACCGAAAAAGGCTTCGGCAATTCCTATGGCAATTGCATGGGCTGGTCACAGATGCTCTGCGCGATGAAGGCCTGGGTCGAGCACGGCATCAATCTGCGCGAAGGCATGTACAAGTAGCCCCGCGCGAAAATTCGTGTAGCATTGCAGGCATGTCCCAAGCTGCAGACGCCCTGGCCAGCCTGCTTTCCCATGCCAACCGTGTGGTCGTGTTCACCGGCGCGGGAATCTCGACCGAGAGCGGCATCCCCGATTTCCGCAGCCCCGGCGGGGTGTGGAGCAAGATGAAGCCGATCTATTTCCAGGATTTCGTGAAGTCGCGCGACAGCCGGCGCGAGGCGTGGACACGCGTCTTCAACCGCACCGCCGGATGGACCGGCGCTGCCCCGAATGCCGGGCACATGGCCATCGCGGACCTGGTCGGGCGCGGCAAGGTCGCCGCTGTGATCACGCAGAATGTCGACAATCTCCACCAGGAATCCGGTGTGCCGGACGACCGGGTGATCGAGGTGCACGGCAATGCCAGCTATGCCCGCTGCCTCGGCTGCGGCAAACGCTATGAGCTTGAAGACCTGCGCCACTACTGGGAGGCCGACGAGGACATCACCTGCATGTTCTGCACAGGCCTCGTGAAGACCGCCACCATTTCCTTCGGACAGGCCATGCCGGAAGAGGAAATGAACCGGGCCATGGAAGAGGCGATTTCGTGCGACCTGTTCCTGGTGCTCGGCTCGTCGCTCGTGGTTTATCCCGCCGCCGAACTGCCGATCATGGCCAAGCGCGCTGGCGCCGCCGTGGCCATCGTCAACCGTGAGGAAACCGATCACGATACGTATGCAGACCTTGTCCTGCATGAGGAGATCGGCCCGCTGATGCACAGCGTTCTGGAACGGCTTTGACAAAGCGCTGACGCTACCTAACATGGCCGCGAGCGCGGGGTCTGCGGCGGGTTTGCGATGGATGTATTCAGTTTTTTCCAGTTCCTGTCGGCCTTTGTCGGCATGTACTGGGCCGGGTTGCTGGTTCTGGTCGGGGTCGCCCTGGGGCTTATCGGCCTTGGCTATTTCAAGTTCGTCATTCCCAGCGGCAAGGTCTTCGAAGGCGAAGGCGCCAATGCCGAGGCCCAGCGGACAGAATATGCCAGTTGGCGCCACCGGCTCGTCCATGGCGGCCGGGTCGCACAGACCTATGACGACCTGCTGAGCCTGACCCTCAACCGGGTCGACAAGATGTTCGGGGACGAACCGGCCAGCACCCGCCACCGGCCGGCGACCTGGACGGGAGAGGCGCTCGACCGGTGCGTGCTTCTGGCCCTGCTCTATCCGGTCCTCAGCCTTTTGGTCATCTGGCACATCACCGGCATCAACGGCGCCGCGGAAACCGCGCTCGGCATGGTCGCCGGCACCAGCGACAGCCAGCGCGCCATGAGCGCGGGAGCCATCGCGCTGGTGACCCTCGCCTCGATCTGGTTTTCCATTCCGCCCGCAGGCCACGAAACAACGATGTGGCGGGTCATCCGCGTCGTTACGTTCGTCGCCGCAATCGCGATTGCGGGAACCGCTGCTGCCAGGGTTGCCGGCGCCGTTGCCATCGCCGTTGCGGGCGCCGTCGCTGTGGCCGTTTCAGTGGCAACCGGCGCCGCGATCGGTCTCTCGGTTTCAGGCAGGCTGGAACTCGGCGCCTCCGTCCTGATTGCTGCGGCCGGCGCAGGTGGCGGGGCGAGTTTGGTCAACTGGGCGATCCAGCGATTCGAAAAGGCCCGGACCATTCTGTTGCTGGCCTTTATCTGCCTGTTCCTGCTCATCATACCGGGAGTGGTTGCCCTGGTGACCCCGTCCCGCTTCCTCACCTCCCGGCCCGAATGGGCGCTGCTCGCCCTGTTTGGGGCGCTTCCGCTGGTCAACGCGTTTTTTGACTGGCTTTCACTCGGGCTCACACGGTTCCTGCTGCGCAAGGGGCAGTTCAAGGGGGGCTGGTGGCCGATCGGGTTTGCCATGCTGGACATCGTTGCCGCCGTCTGCCTGCTGTTTGCCGTGCTCGGCGCGTCGCTGGTTTACCTCAAGCTGATGAACACCGTCTCCATCACCAATGGCGGCAAGCCCGTTCTGGATGTGACCCAGATCATCCTGGACCTGAGAACCAATCCGGGAAACCCGTCGCTCTGGTGGATCTATGTCACCGTGTTCACCACATTCCTGCCGTCGGTCGTGAACCTGTCGCTGGGCGGGCTGTCCGTCTTGCGCGGCGTGCCCGGTTTCACCCGGCGGATCGCCAAGAAATGGCTGCCTGAAGACCCCGCGCTGCTGACCGTACGCCAGCGCGCAATTGTCAGCGCCGCGCTCACCTCCCAATGGGGCATCGCCCTGTTCGGGGCCACGGCCCTGATGATCCTGCTGGTCGTGTTCTCACAGGACCTGCTCAGCCAGATCGGCCTCGGCCTGGTGGACTTTGCGGACTGGCTGGACGGCCTGAATATTCCGGGCCTCTAGGAGCCCGATCGCCAGAATGCCGGGACCGGCCTAGACCGGCCGGGCATTCTCGCCGTCATAGGCTGTGAACTTGCGCTCGATCAGGCCGAGCGACCGCGCCGCTTCGCGCCAGGGCGCAATGTGCGGCGCTTTCAGGTGCGCCATCAGGCTCGCTTCATCTGGCCATTCCTCCGAAAAGCGGATGAGGCCCGGATCGAACAGGTCTTCGGCGACGTCATAGGCGATGCAGCCATCATGCGCCCGCGTCGCCTCGACCAGCTGGCGAATGTGCGGCCGCACCACCGGCATATTCTCCGGCGGGAATCTCAGGATGCCGATCACGACGACCGTCATCCTCCGTCTACCCCGTAAACGTGCCGGAACGCGGGAAGCCTTTCGGCACGACCTTGCCGGCCTGTGCGCGCTGGCCTTTCCAGTCTTTCCATTCCGGGAAGGCACGCTGGCGCCCGCCCGTCATGGCGATCAGGCCGTCGCGCTTGTCGAAGGTGATGAGGTCGGCGAGTTCCGCCTTGCCGCTATAGGACTGGACCTTGTTGCCCTTGCCGCGCGCCATTTCCGGCAGGTCGGAGAGCGGGAAGATCAGCATCTTCTTGTTGGTGCCGACGACGGCAATCATGTCGCCCTCGACAACCGGGCAGCAGACGAGATGGCCATTGCCGGTGTTCACCGCCGCCTTGCCGGCCTTGCGGTTCGACTCCAGCTCTTTCTCCTCGACCACGAAGCCATAGCCGGTGGACGAGGCCATCACGCGCTTGCGGTCCGGATCGAAGCGGAACATGGCGACAATGTCGACACTGTCTTCGAGGTCGATGGACAGGCGGATCGGCTCACCATGGCCGCGCCCGCCGGGCAGACGGTCGGCGCCCAGCGTGAAGGCGCGCCCGTCGGACGACATCAGGATGATCTTGTCTGTCGTCATCACCTCTTCATAGAGATAGAATTCATCGCCATCCTTGAACTTCACCGAGTCCAGGTCGAGGCCATGGCCCTTCATGCCGCGGATCCAGCCCTGGCGGGAGAGGACCACAGTGATCGGCTCCTTCGGCTTGGAGGCTTCCAGCGCGGCAGCAAGGTCGACTTCCTTCACATCAGAGAAGGTGGCGCGGCGGCGGCCAAGGTCCGTATCCGGATCGAAAGCCTCGCGGGCGGCTTTCAGCTCTTTCGATACACGCGTCCACTGGCGGCGCGTCGAGCCGATCAGCTGAACCAGCTGCTCGCGCTCTTCCAGCAGTTTCGAATGCTCGCCGCGGATCTCCATCTCTTCCAGCTTGCGCAGGGCGCGCAGGCGGAGGTTGAGAATCGCTTCGGCCTGAACATCGGTCAGCTTGAACCGCTTCATGAGGACGGGCTTGGGCTCATCCTCGGTGCGGATGATGCGGATCACCTCGTCGATGTTGAGATAGGCGATCAGGTAGCCGTCGAGCAGGTGCAGGCGCTTCTCGATCTTGTCGAGACGGAATTCCGCCCGGCGCACCACGACCTCGCGGCGATGCTCCAGATAGGCCTGCAACACATCGCGCAGGCCCATGACCTGCGGCGCGCCCTTGTGCAGCACGTTCATGTTGAGGCTGAAGCGTGTTTCGAGGTCGCAGACCTTGAACAGGCTCTCCATCAGCACGTCCGGCTCCACCGTCTTGGCGCGCGGCACCAGAACGAGGCGCACATCCTCGGCGCTCTCATCGCGCACGTCTTCCAGCAGCGGCAGCTTCTTGGCCTCGATCAGCTCACTGAGCTTTTCCAGAAGGCGGGACTTTTGCACCTGGTAGGGAATCTCGGTGACGACAATCTGGTAGGTGCCCCGGCCGGTATCTTCGACTTCCCAGCGCGCCCGCATGCGGAAGCTGCCCCGGCCGGTCTTGTAAGCTTCGTGCATGGACTCGTAAGGCTCGACGATGACGCCGCCGGTCGGGAAGTCCGGGCCTTTGACGAAGTCCATCAGTTCCGCCGTCGTCGCCTTCGGCTTCTCGATCAGGAAGCGCGCCGCATCGATCACTTCGGCCGGATTGTGCGGCGGCACGGAGGTCGCCATGCCGACGGCAATGCCGGTTGCGCCATTGACGAGGAGATGCGGGAAGCCCGCCGGCATGACCACCGGCTCTTCATCGTTCTCGTCATAGGTGGCACGGAAATCGACGGCATTCTCGTCGAGGCCTTCCATCAGCAGCTGGGCTGCATAGGTCATGCGGCTCTCGGTGTAGCGCATGGCAGCGGCCGTATCGCCGTCGATATTGCCGAAATT
>JAGQRO010000016.1 GCA_020425315.1 Hyphomonas sp.
CCAGCGGCGTGAAGGTGAGGTTCACGGGGAAGTTCCACGGGCTGATCACGCCGATCACGCCTTTCGGCTGGAACTGCAGCTTCGCCTTCGAGCCGAGCAGGCCGAGCGGGAACTCCACCTTGCGCTTCTCCGGCCGCATCCATTTGGCGAGGTGTTTCTTCGCGAATTTCAGCGCCGCGATGGAACTGGCAATATCGGTAAAGGCCGACTGGTCTTTCGAGCGGTGGCCGAAATCATGGCACATCGCCTCGTTCATCTCGTCGCCATAGGTGATCAGCAGGTCGATGGATTTGTCGAGCCAGTCGATGCGCTTGGCCGCCGAAGGAATGCCATCGCGGATGTGCGCCGCCTTCTGGCGCGCGAGAATGCCGGCCATGCCGGTGCCGGATACGGTATCGAGGGCCATGGACGAGTCTCCCATCTGGTTTGTTGTGAATAGTGTAGCGCACGTTCAGCGCTTCACAATGGGGGGCCCGGCCTGCCGCCGCGTGAGGCGTTCACAAGCCCGCCGGCGCCGATAGAGTGCGCGCCGATACATCCGAACCATCCGAGGGAGGCCGATATGAGCTATGAGCTGATTTCCTATGAGCTGAAGGGCGCGACCGCTGTCATCGCCTTCAACGACCCGAAGACCATGAATGCCTGCGGCGTCGATACGGCCCAGGAAATGCTGCACGCCCTGGAAACGGCCGCCGGAGAGGCCCGCTGCACCGTGATCACCGGCACGGGGCGCGGCTTCTGCTCCGGCGCCAATCTCGGCAAGGTTTCCGGCCCCTCGAACAGCCATCCGGGCTCGAAACCGGATGCCGGGCGCGCGCTCGACACCCATTACAACCCGATGATCGTGGCGATGCGCGAGCATCCCCATCCGATCATCACCGCCGTCAATGGCGCGGCCGCCGGGGTCGGCTGTTCCATCGCCCTGATGGGAGATCTCGTCCTCGCCGCCAAGGGCGCCTATTTCCTGCAGGCCTTCCGCCGTATCGGCCTGGTGCCGGATGGCGGGTCGACCTGGCTGCTGGCGCGCAATATCGGCCGCGTCCGGGCCATGGAAATGGCCCTGTTCGGCGAGAAACTGCCGGCCGACAAGGCGCTGGAATGGGGCATGGTGAACCGTGTGGTTGAAGACGACGCCCTGATGGCGACGGCGCTGGAATGGGCCGAGACGCTGGCCACGGGGCCAACCGTGGCGCTGGCCAATGCCCGCAAGCTGATCTGGGATGCGTCGGAGTCCGACTTCGGCGATGCGCTGCACGCTGAACGGCTGGCCCAGCGCACGGCCGGGCGCACCCAGGACTTTGCCGAGGGGGTCAGCGCCTTCCTGCAGAAGCGGCAGGCCAATTTCAAGGGCGCATAAACCTAGGATTTATTTACGGTTCCATCCGGTCTTTAAGACAAGGGTAATTCCTTGGAGCTAATGAAACCGGCACCGGAGGAACTCGATGGATTACCGCCTTATCCATTTCAATTGCGCGCGCCCTGTGGGCGCGTTCTCCTTTGAGAATGAGTTTGTGCGGGTGTTCATTTCCATCCTGCCGCGAATCTTCCGTGATGCGGACGAGTTCGAGGGCCTGCACTGGCACGACCATGGCATCCGCCGGCCGGATGGCGTCTGGCTGCCGCTGATGTTCCCGTATGACTATCCCCATGAACTGGGCTCGCCGGACATCTCCACCATGGCCGGATGGAACTCCATTGAAGACCTCACGGCCTTCTCCCATTCCGGCGGCACGCACCCGCCGGGCATGCGCCGCCTGGCCGACCAGATCGACCGATCCGACGGCCCCGGCTTCGTGATGTGGTGGGCCCCTCGCGGCCAGCGCTTCACGATGGAGGATGGCTGGCAGAAGCTGCAATTGCTGCGGCAGAACGGCCCCTCGCCGGAGGCCTTCTCGCTGGACCAGCCCGTCGCCAAGCCAGCCGCCGCCTGAGCCTAGCCCGCCGGCAGGCCCAGCCGGTAGACCCCCTTGAACGCGTCCGGATCCTCGACCGGCTTGCCCTTCCGGTAGATCAGCACCGTGCCGGCCTTGTGCAGGCGCACCGCCTCGGCCCGGACATCCTTCAGAACCCGCTGGAACCCCTTGTCGGAAACCGCGCGGGCGGCCTGTTCGGCACTGATCGTCTTGCCCGGCCCGGCCGCCGCCGTGAGGGCAAGGATGGCATCGCGGACGGGATTGGCAGGCTCAGTCATGCAGGGGAGCGTCTTTCAGCGTGTCGACAAGGTCAGCGAAATTCTCCGGAAACACCGGTTCCGGCAAGGCCCGGATCGCATCGGATGACAGCCAGTCGACCCGGTCGATCATCTCCTGTTCGATCGGCTCCCAGCCCGTCCGGTCGATATCGCCGGCCGCAACGCGCAGGCAGAAATAGCGCTCGTCCGCTTCCACGCGGTTCCCGAAGGGGCCCGTGAACACCGTGTAGCGCCGGTGCACCTCAGCGGAGAGATCGCCGGACAGGCCCGTCTCCTCGCGCAGCTCCCGGGCGGCGGCCTGCTCATAGGTCTCGCCTTCGTCCACTGCCCCGCCCGGCGTCGCCCAGAAGGTGCGGTCCGGAAAGCGGAACCGGAACAGGAGCGCGCGGCCCTCCGCGTCCAGGATCACCAGGCGTGCGGAGGGCCTGCGTTGCGGCGCAGGATCGTCAGGCACCGGTCTACCAGTCCAGTGCCGCGTAGGTCAGCTGCTGGAATTGCGGGCGGATCGGATAGGAAGATGACGGGATCATCTGCGTCATCTGTATGCCGATGATCTCCTCTTCCGGATCGACCCAGAAATAGGTGGAGGCAAGGCCGCCCCAGGCGAAATTGCCCTTGCTGGATGGCTGGCCGAATTCCACCGGATCGACCAGGACCGAACCGCCCAGGCCGAAGCCATTGCCTTCCATGCGCGATTCCGAAAACGTCCGGTCGCCCATGTCCTTGATCGTCTTACCGCCTGGCAGATGGTTCTGGCGCATGAACTCCCAGGTCTTGGGGCTGATGATCCGCGCCCCCTCCAGCGTGCCGCCGCGCAGCAGCATCAGCGCGAAGCGGTGGTAATCCCGCATCGTGGAGACCAGCCCGCCGCCGGCATTCAGCAGCGCCGGACGCACGGCATAGTCCTTCGACTCCCGCCCGCCCGGATCGGACAGGCTGATCTCGCCATTCAGCGGGTTGCGCTGGTAGCAGGCCATCAGCCGCTCGATCTTGCCTTCCGGCACCCAGAAATCGGTGTCGTGCATCTCCAGCGGATGGAAGATCCGCTCGCGGAAAAACTGGTCCAGCTCCATGCCGGACACGACTTCCACGATGGCGCCCAGAACGTCGATACTGTGGCCATACTGCCAGCGCGTGCCGGGCGAAAAGGCGAGCGGCAGGCCGGCAATGCGGCGGCACATCTCGCGCAGGCTCTCGGTCGGCGCGCCGATCTTGTGCTTGCGATAGATCGCGTCGGCCTCTTCCTGCATCAGGAAGCCATAGGTGACGCCGGATGTGTGGGTCAGCAGGTCCAGCAAGGTCATGTGACGATCCGGATCGCGGACCTGATAGTCCTCCCGCGTGCCACCGTCGAAGACCTTCACATCCTTGAACTCGGGCAGGTAGCGGTAGACCTCATGTTCGAGGCGCAGCTTGCCCTCCTCGAACAGCATCATGATGGCCAGAGAGGTGACCGGCTTGGTCATCGAATAGATGCGGAAAATGGTGTGGTGGCCGATCTGTTCCTTGCCGCCCATCGTGGTGGCGCCGACATAGGATTCCAGCGCCACTTCGCCATTGCGCGACACCAGTGCCGCCGCGCAGGGCAGCTTGCCCGTGTCGACATAATTGGACTTGAAGAAGGCCGGAATGGCCGCCAGCCGGTCCCCGTTCAGGCCCACCTCCGCCGGATCCACTGACTGAACCTCGCCATAACCTGCCATGCGCTGACCCTTCTGCATCTGTTCCTGCCTCATTCTCACGGTCCCGGCCCGCTAGGCAAGCGCCTTGTCCGGCATGGCGATTGCACAGCATTCGCCAGAAACGGGCCAGCGCGGCGGGAAGTGGTTCCCGGCCGCGGCACCGGTTTGGAGGTTGCCGGTGGTGAAGGCAAGGCAGGGACAGCTCGACCAGTTGCAGGTGCTGCGCGCCTTCGCAGCCCTGATTGTCGCGCTGGAACATGTGTTTCACGAGCTCGATCCGGTGCTCGGAACCCACCTATTCGGCAATATGTGGTTCGACCTGCAGTCCGGCGTGGACCTGTTCTTCGTCCTGTCCGGATTCATCATCGTCTATGTAACGCGGGACTGGTTCGGGAACGCCTCGTTCCGGAACACATTCCTCTACCGCCGGATCACCCGGATCGCGCCGATCTACTGGGTCTACACCACGCTGATGCTGGGTGTGATCGTGCTGGCGCCGCAGCTGACGACGGTACAGACCTCGCCGCTGCATACGCTCGCTTCCTACCTGTTCGTGCCATGGCCGTTCCCGACCGGCGGCATCGGGCCGATCTTGGGCGTCGGCTGGACCCTGCTCTACGAAATGATGTTCTATGTCTGCTTCGCCTTCGTGGTCGGCATGCGGATGTGGCGCGCCATTGGAACGCTGGCCCTGCTGTTCGGATCTCTGGTGCTGCTGCGCATCGCCTTCTTCCCGAACATGCCCTTCCTGCTGAGCTACTGGTCGAACCCGATCATCCTCGAATTCCTCGCCGGCGCCGTGATCGGCGGGCTGTACCTCCAGTTCGGCAAGCGCCTCCACTGGGGCGTCGCGGCCGGTCTGGTGGCATTCGCCTTCTTCTGGCTCGTGCTGGCCAAACAGGTGCCCGCCTTCGAAGCGCAGGAGCGCATCTTCCGCGAGGGCGTGCCCGCCGCGATCATCCTCTTCGCCCTGACGTTCGGAACGAAGAGCCTGCCCGCGAACCTGTCCTGGCCGAAGCCGCTGGTGCAATTGGGCGACGCGTCCTACAGCCTCTACCTGTCGCACTTCTTCTCGATCGGCCTGACGCTCGCCATCGCCGGAAAGCTCGGCATCATGGGCTGGTTCCCGCCGATCGTCTGGATTGGCGTGCTGATGGCCGCCTGCATCACGGTCGGAATGGTGTCCTACCTGCTGATCGAGAAGCCGGTCATGAACCTCGCCCGCCGGCACGACCCGAAGCGGCGTGCGGCTGTCACTGCCGATCCGGCAACGGCGCGCTGACGATCAGAGCGTCCCGGCCTTCGCGGCCCGGGCCAGTTCGCGGGCGATGATGATCTGCTGGATCTGGCTGGTGCCTTCATAGAGGCGGAAGATGCGCACATCGCGGTAGAAGCGCTCGATGCCGTAATCGGTGACATAGCCCGCCCCGCCGAACACCTGCACCGCGCGGTCAGCCACGCGGCCACACGCCTCGGTGGCGAACAGCTTCGTGGACGAGGCGAGCAGGGTGACATCCTCGCCCGCATCGCGTCGGCGGGCGGCGTCGAGGATCATGCATTCGGCCGCATAGGTCTCGGCCTGGCTGTCGGCGATCATCGCCTGGATCAGCTGGTGCTCCATGATCGGCTTGCCGAACTGCTTGCGTTCGAGGGCATAGTTCACCATCTCGCGGATCAGGCGCTTGGACACACCGGTCGCCACGGCGGAGATGTGCAGGCGGCCCTTGTCGAGCACGCTCATCGCCACCTTGAAGCCCTCGCCCTCCTTGCCGATCATGTTGGCGGCGGGCACGCGGGCATCCTCGAAGATCACGTCGCAGATATGCGCGCCCTGCTGGCCCATCTTCTTCTCAGGCACACCGACCGAGACGCCGGGCGTATCCCGCTCCACCACGAAGGCAGAGACCCCTTTCGCGCCGGGCGTGTCCGGATCGGTGCGGGCCATGACGGTGAAGATGTCGGCCTTGTTGGC
>JAGQRO010000252.1 GCA_020425315.1 Hyphomonas sp.
CGTGGGGCCGGCCGGACATGGCCTTCTTCCTGTTCACCGACCGTATCTTCAAGGGCCAGCCCATCGACGTCTACAATCATGGCGACCTGATGCGGGACTTCACCTATATCGACGACCTGGTCGAGGCGATCCGTCGGCTGATGGATCATCCGCCGGTGGCTGGCGAGCCCGCCTCGCGCGGCGACTCCCTCAGCCCCGTGGCGCCTTACCGGCTCGTCAATATCGGCCATGCCGCGCCGGTGCGCCTGATGGACTATATCGAGGCCATCGAACGCGCCATCGGCAAGAAGGCGGTGATGAACATGCTGCCCATGCAACCGGGCGACGTGAAGCAGACCTATGCCGATGTCAGCCTGCTGGAAGCGATCACCGGCTATGTGCCGACCACCGATGTGGATGTCGGCATCGAGGCCTTCGTCGACTGGTACCGGGACTATTACAAGCCGGACTGAAGCCCGCGTCGCTCCGCTTCGGTCCGGAAATCTTCCGGCACCGGCGCCTCGAATGTCTTCTCCCCGCCCTCCGGATGCCGGATCGTCAGCCGCGCCGCGTGAAGCATCAACCGCTTGGCGCTGGAGGCACCCGTGCCGTAGAGGCGGTCGCCCAGGATGGGAAAGCCGGCATTGGCGAAGTGCGCGCGGATCTGGTGCATGCGTCCGGTCTCCGGCTCGGCGCGGATGAGGGCCACGTCGCCATTCCGTGCAAGGAGGGTCCAGTCGGTGACGGCGGCCTGCGCACCTTTTCGGCCCGGCGCGGCGGCCAGCATGCGCGGGCGCCCGCCTTCCTCCACTTTCACCAGCGCGGCATCGATGCGGCCGCTGTCAGCATCAGGAAGCCTGCCGCCCACCAGCGCCAGATAGGCCTTCTTCGCACGGCGCGTGGCGAAATCGTCAGAGAGTCGTGCGGCAGCCGGCTGCGTGCACGCCACGATGACGAGGCCGGACGTGCCCTGATCGATCCGGTGCACAAGGCGCGGGCGCTTGCCATTGGACTTGGCGAACGCCGTCAGCAGGCTGTCGAGCGATTGCGAAATGCCGCCCCCGCCCTGCACCGCAAGCCCCGAGGGCTTGTTGAACACGATGACGGAAGTGTCTTCATAGAGGACGAGGCTGCGCGCGAAGGCGGCATCGTCCGGATCCATGGGCGGGATCGGGCGGTTGCGCGTCATGCACCGTCCTTCTTGCCGGCGCGGATCTTCGCGATCCAGGCGAGGCGTTCGGCGATGGGCTTTTCGCGCCCCTCCCCCTTCGGCTGGTAGAAGCTTTGCCGCGCCATGCCATCCGGGAAATAATTCTGGCCGGAGACGCCTTCCTCCGTATCGTGATCATAGGCATAGCCCTCGCCATAGCCCTGATCCTTCATCATCTTCGTCGGCGCGTTGAGGATGTGCTTCGGCGGCATCAGGCTGCCGGTGTCGCGCGCGGCGGCGAGCGCGGCGCCCCAGGCCTTGTAGGCGGCATTCGATTTCGGCGCGGTGGCGAGATGGATGACCGCATGGGCGAGCGCCAGTTCCCCCTCCGGCGAGCCCATTCGCTCATAGGCGCGCGCCGCCTCGCTGGTCACCATCAGGGCGGTCGGATCGGCGAGGCCGATATCTTCGCTCGCCATGCGGATCAGGCGCCGGGCGATATAGAGCGGATCTTCGCCCGCATCGATCATCCGGGCGAGCCAGTAGAGGGAGGCGTCCGGATCCGATCCGCGTACGGATTTGTGCAGGGCGGAGATGAGATTGAAATGCCCGTCGCCCCCCTTGTCATAGGCGGGCGCACGCTTCTGCAGACCGGCGGACATCTGCGCCAGTGTCAGCACGCCTGTCGCGGGCGCGATGGCATAGACCTGTTCGACAAGGTTCAGGAGGTAACGCCCGTCCCCATCCGCCATGGCGATCAGCGGCTCGATGGCAGATGCCTCCACCGGCAGCGACCGGCCCTCCAGCGCCTCGGCCCGGGCGATGAGTTCGCTGAGCGCCTCTTCTTCCAGCCGCTTCAGCACGAGGACCTGGCAGCGCGAGAGAAGCGCACCATTGATCTCGAAACTCGGGTTTTCGGTCGTCGCGCCGACCAGCGTGACCGTGCCGCTTTCCACGAAGGGCAGGAAGCCGTCCTGCTGGGCCTTGTTGAA
>JAGQRO010000253.1 GCA_020425315.1 Hyphomonas sp.
TCCGAAGTGGTCGAAGGCGTGATCGTCGGCGAGGGATCGGTGATCGCCATGGGCGTGTTCATCACCCAGTCCACCAAGATCGTGAACCGCGCCACCGGCGAGATCAGCTATGGCAAGGTGCCGCCTTACTCGGTCGTCGTGCCGGGCACGCTGCCGGACCCGAAAGGTGGCCCCAGCCTCGCCTGCGCCGTGATCGTCAAGACGGTTGATGCGCAGACGCGCGCCAAGACCGGTGTCAACGAGCTGCTGCGCGACTAGTTCGGCGTCACCGCGCCGGCGGATGGCCAATCGGTGTCGCCGGTGCGCGTCAGCTGCATCTGGAAGGTCTGCACCGGGTCCTGGCCCTCGGCGACATATTCGCCGACCTGGCTCCAGTTTCCGTCCGTGAACGTCGCAGTATAGCGCATGCGGGCATTCGGGCCGGCAGGCGTCGACCAGACGAAGCCGTTTGCCTTCGGTTCGAACGGGAAGGTGCCGGCGCGCCCGCCATTATAGGAGTGGATTTCCCAGCCGCCTTCCGCCGCCGTCTGTGAAATCACGCCGAGCGCGTTGAAGGCGGCCGCCCCATCGGCGCCATAGCCGGTGCCTTCGACGAGAACCAGATCGCCGCCCAGCATCGGGCCGACGCGTTCTGTCTGCGTCACCTGGAAGGGCTTGCGGTCGGCGCCGACACCAGAGGCTTCGCCCACCCATTCCCCGAACATGAAGGCAAGGGGATGGGACATGTCCACCGCCGGTACGGCGGCAGGGGCCGCTTCGGTAACCGGCGTCGCGCAGGCGGCAAGGACAAGGGCGGCGCCGGTGGCGGCAAGGGCGGCTCGGATCATGGGCAGGACTCCTTCAGGTGCCCGGCCAGTCTAGAGGCGCGGCGCGTCCCGTGTCTTGAAGATTTCGGCCATCGCCGCTTCAGAGGAGGGCGCCATGCTCGATCGAGTCGAGATATTGCTGCACCAGGCTCACCGAGTTGCCGAACACGCTCTGGAAGTCGCGCGACATGTGGGCCTGGTCGGCATAGCCCGCTTCAGCGGAGGCCTCGGCATAGGTGCTGCGGCGCCCGGCGACGATTTCCACACAGGCTGTGCGTACACGGCGCAGGCGCGCGAATTCCTTCGGAGAGAGGCCGCACTGGAAGGCAAAGCGCCGGCGCATATGGCGCTCGCTGAGGCCGGTGCGCGCAACAAGGGGGCCGAGCGGGTCGCGCCCGCCGCCTTGCATGATCGCACCGGCGAGGTCACGCACCGGGCCGTCCACCGGGGCGGCATGGGCGGCGATGTTGCGCGTCAGTGCGTCGAGCAGGCCGGGCAACTCGTCCGGCGTGGCAACGCGCGGCAGGGTGGCAGCCAGCCGTGTGAGAAGCGCGGGCGGGGCATCCTGCAGCGGGCCGATGGCGCCGCGCCAGCGCGAGACGTCCTCCCTGAGGGAGGACCCCGCCGTGCCGGGGCGCAGGCGCACGCCGGCATAGATCGCCCCGGCCATCAGCGGCACCTTGTGCGCTTGCAGCGCCGGGCCGGCAAAGCTGGGGAAGATGGGGCCGTCCGGCAGGCGGAAGAGGGACAGCGACAGGGCCCCGTCCGGCACGATGACATGGCTGGGCGCATCGCCGAACACGTCCTCCGCCTCGAACAGCCAGAGGCTTTCGACATAGGGCGCGGCCTCGACCGGCGGGGGCAGTTCGCGGTATTTCATGCCGGTCCCTTCCTGCCCCCGGAAGGGCAGGGCGGCAACCGGGCGGTCAGGCCTTGCTGCGCGCGCGGCGACGCTGGCCGCCGGGGCGGCCATGTTTCTGTTTCGGCGCGGAATGCCGGCGACGATTGCCGCCGCCATTATTGCTGCGTCCGGCCGGGCCTTTCGGCTTCGCCACGCGCAGGTCGCGGGACGGCTCCGGACGGACAATGGCTTCGCAGCCTGCCGGCACCGGCAGCAGCGGGATGTGCTGGCGGGTGACCTTCTCGATGTCGCGCAGATAGTAAAGCTCGTCCTCTGCCACGAAAGAAACCGCGATGCCGGCGCGTCCGGCGCGCGCGGTGCGGCCGATGCGGTGGACGTATTGCTCCGGCACGTTCGGCATCTCGAAATTGATGACATGGCTGATGCCGTCAATGTCGATGCCGCGCGCGGCGATGTCGGT
>JAGQRO010000254.1 GCA_020425315.1 Hyphomonas sp.
GCCAAGGGCAATTATTTCAGCTGCCAGACACGGCCGGCCTTTTCGCACCTGATCTATCCGGCGCCAGTCGATGGCGGGCTTGGCGTGCACATCACGCTGGACCTTGGCGGGCGGATGCGGTTCGGGCCGGATGTCGAATGGCTCGGCCACGACAATCCGGACGAGGTCGACTACACGGTCGACCTTCGCCGCGCCGACAGTTTCTATGAGGCCGTGCGCCAGTACTGGCCGGGCCTGCCCGATGGCGCCATTGCCACCGATTATTCCGGCTGCCGGCCGAAATTGTCCGCCCCCGGACAGCCTGCGGCCGACTTCCGCATCGACGGGCCGGAGCTGCACGGCCATGCTGGCCTGGTGCACCTGTTCGGCATCGAATCCCCGGGCCTGACGAGTTCGCTGGCGATTGCCGAGGAAGTCCTCGCGCGCCTGACGGCTGCCTGACTGAGAGAAATCGCGAACCATTCGGCGCCGGCGCGCATATAAGGGCCATGAGACCGCCGCCGCAGCCCTCCAATCGCCAGTTCAGCCGCCATGCGAGCGTGCGCCGGGCCCGCCTGAAGCCGGCTGGGCAATCGCGCTGGATAGAGGTGGCGCTGACCGACTGGTCGACCGCGGGCGCGGGCCTTCGCGGGGCGCCCGACAGCCTGTCGCCCGGCCCGGCCATTGTCGAGATCGACGACCGGCACGGCGAGCGCGGCATCCGGATGGCGTGCGAGATCGTCTGGCAGGAACGCGGCCGGTTCGGCCTGCGCTTTTCGGGGCCGGTCCTGTCCTGACCGGTCAGGCCTTGCGGCCATATTCCTCATACTGCTTGCCGAAGGCGAAGCTGATCATGCCGGCGCCGCGGCACACCGTGTAGCAGCGCGCCAGAACCTGGCGCGGATTACCAAGGGTCGCGATGGCCACCAGCGCGACGGCGGCGCTGCCCGCAGCAACGCGCACAATGCCATGCACCAGTCCGCGCAGGCGCGCCTTGGCCGGGCTCATGTCGCGTCCGGCGATCAGCGCGTCGGTGATGCCGGTGCGATACCAGCGCCGCATCAGCCAGTTCGGCGTCGCGCGCCCTTCGGGCACATGTTCGAACACGCGCGCATCTTTCGCCCGTGTCAGGCGATAGCCGGCATCGAGGAAGCGGGTGAAGAACAAGGTGTCCTCCCCGCCGGTCAGCGACATACGCGTTTCGAAGCGCAGCCCCGTATCGCGCACGGTTTTGAGGTCGATCAGGCAGTTGCAGGTGGCGCCCGGCTTCAGCTGGTCTTCGTCTGCCGGGATATGCGTTCCGTGCACGGCCCAGTCGCGCATCCAGCCGGGTGCGGTGTTGGGATAAATCGGATCCACGGGGCCGAACACGGCGGCCGCGCCGGTAGCGTCATAGCGGGCGAGCAGCGCCGCCAGCCAGCCGGCATCGGCGAACTCGTCATCGTCGATGAAGGCAAGGAAGTCGAAACCTTCAGCCAGGTCCAGCGCCTTGTTGCGCACATGGGTGACGCCCGGCTGGCGCTCGGTCTCGTAGCGCAGCGGCAGGGCGAAGGTTTCCTGCCAGCGGGCAACGACCGGGCGGGCGCCCTCGGCGGGGTCATTGTCGATGATGAGGAATTCGACGTCTGTGCCCTCAGGGATCGTCAGCGCGTTCAGGCTTTTCAGGAGGCCGTCCAGCAAATCGTTGCGCTTGTGCGTCGGCGCGGCGACCAGCACCTTGCGGCGGCGCGCAGTGTCACTCCTGCCGTTTGCGGTCTGCTGCGTCATCTCGCGCCTGTCTTCCCGATCTGCCAGCACCTTGCCTGCTCCGGTTCCATATTCAAGTTTGCGGGCACACCGGCGGCTCCGGCCACCTGTTCCCGGCATGGTCCTGAAGCAAGAAGCCTGCCGCGCGGCATGACAGCGCCCGGCATGGTTAACCGGGCGCGTACACAAACGAAAACGCCCCGGACATTGCGGTCCGCGGCGTTCTGTCAGGTCTGAGCCGGATCTAGGCCGCGGCGGGCGCGGTCAGCTCCGTGTAGCGCTTCAGGTGATGGTCGACATTGCCGAATTCGGAGTCGATCATGGTCATGCGCTTGAAATAGTGGCCGACGGCGAGTTCGTCCGTCATGCCCATGCCGCCATGGATCTGGATCGCCGACTGGCCGACGAACCGGCCGGACTGGCCGATGCGCACCTTGGCGGCCGAAGCGGCCTTCATGCGGTCTTCGGCGCTCTCGCCCAGTTTCAACGTGGCCATATAGGTCATCGAGACGGACTGCTCATATTCCATGAACATGTCGACCATGCGGTGCTGCAGCACCTGGAACTTGCCGATCGGCGTGCCGAACTGCTTGCGCTGGCGCGAATACTCCACGGTCATCTCATGGGCGACCTTCATCGTGCCGCAGGCTTCGGCGCAGAGCGCCGCGATGGCTTCGTCAGTGACCAGTTCGATCAGCGGCAGGCCATTGTCGACCTCGCCGATGACGGCCTCGGCGCCAACCGAGACGTTTTCGAAATAGATTTCCGAGGCGCGGCGGCCATCGACCGTCGGATAGTCGCGCGTCGTGATGCCGGGCGCGGATTTCTCGACCACGAAGACGGTGACACCTTTCGCATCGCGCCGGCCGCCGGAGGTGCGGGCCGTGACAACGAGGTGCGTAGCCCAGGGCCCGCCGATGACGACGGCCTTGTGGCCGTTCAGCACATAGCCGTCGCCTTCCTTCTTCGCGGTGGTTTCGAGGTCAGCGAGATTGTAGCGTCCGCGCGGTTCGGCATAGGCGAAGGCGAACACATTCTCGCCGGACATGATGCCGGAGAGGTATTCTTCCTTCTGGGCATCGCTGCCGCGCTTCAGGAAGCCGCCGCCGCAGACCACGCTCGGCACGTAGGGCTCGACCACGATGCCCCGGCCGAACTCTTCCATGACGACCATGGAGTCGATCGGGCCGCCGCCCAGGCCGCCGTCTTCCTCGCTGAACGGCGCCATGAACAGGCCGAGTTCGGCGAACTGGCCCCACATTTCCTGGCTCCAGCCATCCTTGGATTCGACGATCTTGCGGCGGGCCTCGAAGCTGTACTGATCGCGGATCATCTTCGCGAGGCTGTCGCGAAGCATGCCCTGTTCTTCGGTGAAATTGAAATCCATCTGAGTTGTTTCCTCTTAGTCCCGGTCCTTGTTACAGGCCGAGGATCATTTTCGTTATGATGTTGCGCTGAATCTCGTTCGATCCGCCAAAGATCGAGGTCTTGCGCATGTTGAAATAGGTCTCGGCGACATAATTGGAATAATCCGGACCGATGCCGAAGCCGGCATTGCCGAGTTCTTCCATTCCATATGCGTAAGGCGCGCCATAATGGCCGACGGCTTCCAGCGTCAGCTCCGTCAGGCGCTGCTGCACTTCGGTGCCCTTCACCTTGAGCAGCGAGCTTTCGAGGCCCGGGCCCTTGCCGGCTGCCTCGGAGGCGAGCGTGCGCAGTTCGGTATATTCCAGCGCCGTGAGGTCGATCTCAAGCTGGCTGATCTTGCGGGCAAAGTCCGCGGTCTCGATCAGCGGCGTGCCGTCGACTTCTTCCTTGGAGGCGATATTGCGCAGGCGCTCGATGCCGCGCTTGGAGCGGGCCACGCCGGCAATGCCGGAGCGCTCATGGGCGAGCAGGAACTTGGCATAGGTCCA
>JAGQRO010000255.1 GCA_020425315.1 Hyphomonas sp.
TGCTCATCATCGCGCCGGCGAGTTCACCGTCGAGCTTGCCATAGATCGGCGCGCCCCAGCCGGCCGGCACGCCGGCGGCCTGCACTTCGACGATGGCACCGGCGGAACTGCCGGCCTTGCGGGTGGCATCGAGGAATTCCTCCCACACCGGCACCATGGCCGCATCCGGGCACCAGAACGGGTTCTCGCCAGTTTGGGTCCAGTCCCAGTTTGCCCGGTCGATCGCATGCGGGCCGATCTGGACGACCGCGCCGCGGATCATGATTCCGTCGCCCAGCACCTGCCGGGCCACGGCACCGGCGGCGACGCGCGCGGCCGTTTCGCGGGCGCTGGACCGGCCGCCGCCGCGATAGTCCCGCACGCCATATTTGGTGTCGTAGGAATAATCGGCATGGCCGGGGCGATAGCGGTCTCGGATCTCTGAATAGTCCTTGGAGCGCTGGTCTGTGTTTTCGATCAGCAGCGAGATCGGCGTGCCGGTGGTGACAGGGCCACCAAATTCTTCAAGCGTGCGGTCATCCTCGAACACGCCGGAAAGGATCTTCACCGCATCCGGCTCCTGGCGCTGGGTGACGAAGCGTGATGTGCCCGGCCGGCGCTGGTCCAGGAAGTGCTGGATCATCGCCTCGGTCAGCTTCAGGCCCGGGGGGCAGCCATCCACCACGCAGCCGAGCGCGGGCCCGTGGCTTTCGCCCCAGGTGGTGACGCGGAACAGGTGACCATACGTATTGTGCGACATGCCGTCTTGGGCCCCATGGCTTGATCGAGATGCCTCCTATATGAAAACGGAGAGCCTAACAAACCCGGAAGAGGGGCCCTGTGCTGCCATGACGACGAAGATCATCCCCCCGACGCCCAGTGCCGCGGACTATGCCAGCCATGGCGACCGGCCGCTGATTCCCGAAGTCTCCGACCCGATTGGCCTGTTCACCGAATGGATGGCCGAGGCGCGCAAGGCCGAGATGAACGATTCCAACGCCATGTCGCTGGCGACGGTGGATGCCGACGGCCAGCCGGATGTGCGAATTGTCCTCTTGAAGGAAGTGACGCCGGCCGGGTTCGTCTTCTTCACCAATATGGAGAGCGCGAAGGGGCGACAGCTCGCCGCCAATCCCGTCGCCGCGCTCGGCTTCCACTGGAAAAGCCTGCGCCGGCAGGTGCGCGTGCGCGGCACAGTCAGCCGGGTGGCGGACAAGGAAGCCGACGAATATTTCGCCTCCCGCGCCGCGCCCAGCCGGATCAGCGCGCTCGCCTCGGACCAGTCGCGGCCCTTGCCCGACCGGGCCCTGTTCGAACAGCGCGTGGCCGAAATCACCGAAGTCTATGGCGACAGCCCGGACATTCCCCGGCCGGCCTATTGGGGCGGCTACCGCCTCGCGCCGACTGAGATCGAGTTCTGGCAGGACCAGGCCTTCCGCATGCATGACCGGCTGCGCTTCACCCGCTCCGGTGATGGCTGGACCTGCGGGCGCCTCTATCCCTGAGGCCGGCGCCGGGCGAGCGTGTCCTGGACTTTCCGTGTCAGGATGATGCTGGCAAGGCCGAGTGTCACGGCATTCGCCAGAATGACCGGCAGCTCGCCAATCAGGAGCCCATAGGCGAGCCATAGGGCGACGCCCGTCACGAACATGGAATACATCGCCAGCGAGATGGCGGCGGTGTCGCGCGTGCGGATCACCTGCAGGGCCTGGGGCAGGAAGGACGCGGTCGTCAGCACGGCAGCGGCCGAGCCCAGAAGATCGGAATTCATGCAACACCCCGGCAGGATTGGAGACGTGCCGGCTTTAGCACGCCTCTTCTCCTGCCGGGAGTGGGCAGTTCCTGTCTTCAGACAATGTCGCCGCCAATCCGCTCGACGATCATGTGAGGCACGCCGTCGCTCGTCTTGGCGAAGGAGACCCCGCCCGGTGAGACAGTGACGTTGACGCGCTTGCGGTGGGCCGAGAAGCTCTCGAATTCCACAACGTCCACCGCCTCGTCGAAATCGAGCGTGATCTC